>DKBD01000163.1 GCA_002451055.1 Nitrospira sp. UBA6909
GGCCGCATTCACCGAAGATGAAGTCACGGCGCAACTGGCCCGCATGAATCTCACGCGGTTGTTGATCGACATCCCTGACGACCGGCATTGGGTGGTGGGGGGGATTGTGTTTTGAGCAGATGGGGAAGTGCCTTCGCGGCATGCCAACGCGCGTCGCGTCCGGAGTCCGGCGGTGAGCAAAGCGAAGAGGGGAGCCCTTCGTAACTATGACGTCACCAATCGACTCATGGGATTAACCCCGTCCGGGTTTGCGGTCATTCGGGTGGGGCCAGATTTTGTCTCGTGCTCAACCGCAGACGGACGTCACAAATGGCTGGGGGAACATTGTAATAGGTGTCATCTTCAGGAAGAAGTGAGGTATGAGAGATCATGTGGCCCAAGACTGTATCGAGACGACTCCGTGTTCATCTTGCCGTGGGTGCGCTTGTCGTGCTCAGCGCCGCATTTCAAGTTGGATGCGGCGATCGTGAGACGATTCTTTCCATCGAAAAGCCCACGGACGTGTACGGCATCAACCAGATATCTTCTCTTCCGTCTGAATCCGAATCGTCGGACACGAAGGTTGAGCCGGGAAAGGTCATCAGGGTGTTGAAGGCAGGTGAGACGGCGAAGGCCATCGGTATCTATCACGGCAAGGATTATGACGCCTTTCACGTCAAACTTGCCGATGGGGCCGAGGGGCTCATTATCGCCGGTGATACTTTCACAGTGACGTCGCATTGAGCTGCATCAGTGGTCTTGCTCATGAGGCCGCACATCTTCCCGTGCAGGCAATGTATGGAAAGAGGTTCATGATTCGATCAATGATTACGAGGTCTCACGGGATCGAACCTCACCTGGGCCTAAGCAAGGCCAGTTCAAAGTATTGTGCGGCGAGTCTTGCCACGATCTGCCGAAAAATCTTCTGACCTATCGACGATACGAGATTCCGCCCAAAACGAGGAAAGCAATACGGAGTTTTGGTGTGCAAAGAGGCAAGAAATGCTGAGTTGAGTGCTGTGGAGTGATTGCTGAGACGATTCGTCTTCGGTGGCGTGGACTAACCGTATGTGATATGGAGCCCCGATTGACCCTTGACTTATGAGCACCACATCCCGGTGATAACAATGCCTGCCAGATAGGAAGCACGTCCTTCTTCTGCCGTCTCGGCGAGTGCATCAAGAACGCGCTTGCCATATAGCCTCAGGGGCCTAGAGTTCATGCCTCCGCCGGGCGTTACCATAGCCGGTCCGATTCGATAGCTGCGCCTCTTATCCGGTTCTCTTTCGACTCCTGTATTTGTCGATTGTGCGGTGCCAATCCTTCCATCTGTGTTTCCCGAAATGACTGTCCCCATGTGTCGGGATTGCGCTCCAGCCTACGCCCCGTAGAATCGAGCTGCGTGCAATCTCGTTTTCTATTATNNAGGGGCATCCCCCTGCTGAATCAGCGATGATAACTTTGAGACCTATCCTGTGGCAGACGATATTCAAGACCGGTCGTAAGGGCGTGATACTCGCGGCCCTCCTGTCCACCCTCACCCTGCCAAGCCGCGCGGCGGATATCAGCTACGTGTATGACGACCTGGGCCGTCTGCTGGCCGTGATAGATCCGGCGACCGACACCGCGGTGTATGCCTACGACGCCGTCGGCAATCTCACGGGCATCACGCGGCACGCGTCTTCCACGTTGGCTATCTTTCAGTTCACGCCGTCCGCCGGGCCGGTCGGGACAAACGTCACGCTCTACGGGACCGGCTTTAGTGCCACGCCAGCCTCGAACACCGTCAAGTTCAACGGCACGACGGCGACCGTGCTGACCGCGACGACCACGGTGCTCACGACGACAGTGCCCTCTGGGGCGACCACGGGGGCTATCAGCGTCACGGTGGCCGGCAATACGGTCACGAGCGCTACGAACTTTACCGTGGGCTCACCCGGGGGCCCAACCATCTCTGGTTTTTCACCAACAGTTGGCACGGCTGGGACCGCTGTCACAATCAATGGCACCAACTACGACACGACCTCGACCAAGAACAAGGTAACGTTCAGCCCCGCCTATGGAGTCGTGAACACGGCATCGGCGGCATCGATGGGCGTTACTGTACCAGTGGGCGCGCAATCGGGAAAAATCGGCGTGACCACGGTGAATGGGAGCGTTCTCAGTGGCGACGACTTTTTTGTGACCCCCGGCGGGGTCAACCCCGCCGATGTTCAATTCACGGGACGCATCGTGGTAGGCGGCAGCACGGTCACCGCGACGATCAGCACGGCCAACAAAGTGGCATTGGTCGTCTTCGATGGGGTCGCGGGACAACGGGTCAATCTTGGGATGACCGGAGTGACCATCGCCTCCAGTGCCATATCGATGTTCAAGCCGGACGGCATTGTGCTCGCCACCGCCAACTATGGGTCCGGAGGTGGGGCGTTGGACTCCCCGGTTCTGCCGATGACCGGCACCTATACGCTCACGGTGAATCCATCGGGGGCCAATACCGGCAATATGACGATCACGCTGTCATCCGAAGTGACGGGCTCCGTCACCATCAACGATCCGGCCACGCCCGTGACGCTTGGACGGGCCGGGCAGAATGGTCGCTATACATTCAGCGGCACCGCGAGTCAGCAAGTCACGGTGCGCATCACGAGCAATACGCTGGGGAACACCACGGTGAATCTCTACACCCCCAGCGGGAGCTATCAAACCGGCACGACGAACGCAGCGGCAAGTTTCAATCTGTCCACCGTGACACTTGGGAGTACGGGCACCTATACGATCACGGTCAACCCCACCACGACTGCCACCGGCAGTCTTAATCTACAGGTGACCAACCCATGAATACACGACGACTGGTTCGGTATGCGGTAGTGCTCTGGTGTACCATCGAAGTGATGGCGGGGGCTCTGCATGTCTGGGCAGAAGAGGGGGCAGCCGTTAACAGCTCAAGTATTCCCAAAGGATTCATTTTGCCCTCGTGTGGGTCAGGAACCATAAATGTCAATTCCTTCGTAGGAGATCAAGTCCAAAGCTGGTCGGCCGGCTGCAGTTCCACCTACGATGCCACCGGGTTTTTCTTGCGGCCTCCTCATAATGCCACCACGACAATCCCTTCTGGCTGGGTTAGTAATGGGGGAGTGATCCAAAATTGCAGCTCAAAAGGGGAGGATTATCCCACTTTTGGCTCGTTTTTCCTGGCCTATATCAAGAATTTAAGCGGTTCAGTTGTAGTGGATGTCAAATCTCCGGACCCGCTTCCTACATGGTGCACGTGGTCTTACCAAGAGGGGTACTTCCATAATGTCTATGACCAAGCCCTCCATCCAATAGATAATCCCAACCCGCCGGACTGGGCGCCGGATCCGCCGGCTCAGCAAGCCACTGATGGAGAGAAACAAACCGGTGGCGACCCAGTCGAACTCTCGACTGGGCTCTTTATCATGGAGAAGACCGATCTGGCCACTCCCGACCTCATACCCCTCATCCTCACGCGGACCTACCGACAGAACGATGCGGGGTCTCGCACCTTTGGCATCGGCTCGACCCATGCGTACGATCTATGGTTGGTGCGGGACGACTATTGCAGCGTGATACAGTTGATCCAACCGGACGGCGCTCGCGAGACCTACACCCGCATCAGCGGGACCGATTGTTTTACCGCCTCTTTGGTCAACCAGAACTCTCCGAGCGCTGCACTGCAATCAACACTCAACTGGGATCCCGGCCGGCAGCTCTGGCAGCTAAAGCGCAAGGATGGCACGATCTATCGTTTTTCCGGCATGCTCACCTATGCCCGGTATTTGTTGATGGAAATCGAAGACCGCAACGGCAACCGCACCGTATTGGTGCGTGATGCGTTGGGCCGGTTGACGAGGGTCATCAGTCCTTCGACCAAGTTTTTTCAATGGACGTATGATACGAGCAATCGCATCACCCAAGTGTCGGACAATACCGGGCGCACCGTGACCTATACGTACGATGCCAGCGGTCGGCTCTGGAAAGTGACTGATCCGGCTGGCGGCATCACGGAGTATACATATGATGCGTCTCACCGGATGCTGACGATCAAGGATGCGAAGGGCATCGTCTTTCTGACCAATACCTACGATGCCAATGGGCGCGTGGACACGCAGACGCAAGCCGACAGCACCACGTACCAGTTTGCCTACACGCTCGATGGAAGCGGGAAGGTGACCCAGACCGACGTCACCGACCCCCGGGGCTTCGTGCGGCGGCTGACGTTCAATAGCGGCGGCTATGCGCTTACCGACACCGCGGCCTACGGGCAGGCTGAAGCCCAGACGACGACCTACGAACGCCAAACGGGAACCAACTTGATCCTGAGCATTACCGATGCGCTCAATCGCAAGACGGCCTATACCTATGACAGCAAAGGCAATGTGCTGACGGTAACGCGACTGCACGGAACGGCCAATGCCGTTACGACGACATACACGTACGAGTCCACGCACAATCAACTGGCAACTGTTACCGACCCCCTCAACCACACGACGACGTTCACGTATGACAGCAAGGGCAACCTGACGGGGATGACGAACGCGTTGAACAAGACCACCGCGATCACCGTCAACGATCAAGGGCAACCGCTGACCGTCACCGATCCGTTGAACAATCAGACCACGCTGGTCTATGCGCAGGGTGATCTCGTGACCACGACTGACCCGCTCAGTCGAGTGTCTACGCGGTTCGTCGATGGTGTGGGGCGTCTGCTGGCTCTTACCAATCCCAATAAGAACCGAATCCAGTATGATGTGGATGTTTTGAATCAAGTGACGAAAGCCATCGATCCCATGAGCGGCGAAACCCAGTTCACGTACGATGCGAATGGGAATCTCTTGACCGTATCGGACGCCATGGCGCAGGTGACGACCTACACGTACAACAGCATGGATCGGACGGCGACTCGCAAGGATGCGTTGAACAACACCGAGACGTACACCTACGATAACAACGGCAATGTCGCCACAGTGACGGATCGCAAGAGCCAAGTGACCACATTGACGTACGATGCCTTGAATCGCCGCACGAAGGCCAGCTATCACGACGGGACCTCGACGAATTATACCTACGATGCCGGCAACCGGATCACGCAGGTGCAAGAGAAAGACGCGACGAACACGGTGACGGCCACGATCATACGGACCTATGACGGATTGGATCGGCTCACGCAGGAAGTGACGCCGCAGGGCACAGTGAGCTACACGTATGACAATGCCAGCCGCCGCGCCAGTATGACTGTCGCTGGACAATCGGCGGTCAATTACACCTATGACAACGCGAACCGGCTCACGCAGATTCAACAAGGCACTGATACCGTCACGATCGCCTACGATGATGCCGATCGCCGGACCAGCGCGACGTATCCCAACGGGAATAAGATCGAGTATGCCTACAATGCGGCCTCGGAATTGACGAGTCTCACCTATAAGTCAGGGACCACCACGATTGGGGACCTGACTTACACGTATGACGCGGCGGGGAACCGCATCAAGACGGGCGGTTCCTTTGCCCGATCCAATTTGCCTCCCGCGTTGGCCACTGTGAGCTACAATGCCAACAATCAACAGACCACATTCGGCAGCAACACACTTACCTATGATCTGAACGGCAATCTGGCCACGGTGGATGATGGCAGCGACACGACGACGTACACCTGGAACGCCCGTAATCAACTCGCGGGGATCAGCACCACCGGCTTCGCCGCGACCTTTACCTACGACAGTTTCGGACGACGAACGGGCAAGACGATTCAGGGCACCACGACCAATTTTGTCTACGATGGGCTCAATCCGATCCAGGAGAAGAACGGCTCGACCGTCACGGCCAATCTGCTCACCGGGCTCGGTATCGATGAATTCTTCACGAGGACCGACGGAGCAGGGGCGAAGTCGCTCTTACACGATGGGCTCGGCTCGACGGTGGCCCTGGACGATGGGACCGGCTCATTGCCCACCCAGTACACCTATGAGCCCTTTGGCTACACTACTGAATCCGGCGTAACGAGCACGAACAGCTATAAGTACACGGGGCGTGAAGATGACGGAAGTGGGCCCTCCTACTACCGCGCACGGTACTACCAGCCACGGCTGCAGCGGTTTATCAGTGAGGATCCGATTGGGTTTATGGGTGGGGATGTGAATCTGTATGGCTATGTGGGCAATAGCCCGATCCTGAGAACCGATCCAAATGGGCAGATTGTTCCCGCTATTCTCCTTGGTTGTGCCCTGGGGGCCTCCAGCGGTTATTTAGGTGCCAAAAAACCCTTTCGAGTTCAAGGTGCCATAATCGGAGGGCTTATTGGATGCAGTTTAGGTCCTTTAATCAGCGTTCTTCCGGCAACG
The DNA here is from genome assembly GCA_002451055.1 of Nitrospira sp. UBA6909. Classification (GTDB taxonomy): domain Bacteria; phylum Nitrospirota; class Nitrospiria; order Nitrospirales; family Nitrospiraceae; genus Nitrospira_D. Next base: position 6,339 of record DKBD01000163.1, read on the forward strand.
CCGGGGTCGGCATTCTTGAGTGCGTATCTTGGTGGTCTCGCGGGAGCAGCAACAGCTGGTGCTGGAGGAGGGAATATGCAAGCTGGTGCGGTGGGCGGCACTCTTGGTGGGGGAACCGGTGGGTTAGTTGGTGGTCAAATTGGAGCTATCGGCGGAGCCGTCATTTCCGGTGGTATAGGGTGGGTCTCAGGGAGTGGACTATAACTGAGGATGTTTAGATTATTCGATTTTTCAGCGCCTATAGATCGTACAACCGATCAGTTAGTCGTGGGAACCGTTCTCTTTTTGTTTCTCGCATGTCTCTGGGTCTATTTCATTTATTACCGCGACCAAGAAGCGCGGCGATTAGTGGACTTGGCTAAACTTTGGGGAAAACGAGTTGAAGATGACGCAAGAGAATTGCGGAGAACTAAAACGCGGATGGTTATCGGCTATTCAGTGTTGCTGGTGTTGAGCTTGTTGCTAGCAGCACGGTTCTGTGTTGAGCTCTTGCGTCGGCTCTAGCCTATGTGGAAGGAGAGCATGAAGACCCGAGGGGATCATCGCCATTGAAGAGAAATTGGGCTCAGAGAACAATTCAATTACGGACGGTCCAACGGGTCTGACCCGTCAGTAATGGCGTTCTGACTCAAGCCAGGACTTGATGTGACGGTGATTCGGTGTCTCAAGCAGGCAGAGTGGTGGAGAGAGTGAGTGTAAGACCTTGCTACTCTTTCCGTGGGCCTTATGCCGGGTGGGATGAACGGGGCCATTCTCCGTGATCTCCGCGCGATGGATTATGCGGCACGGTTGCGGTTGTGTTTGGCTTCGAGCGTGAGATCGAGCCGTCCGCCGCAGGCATCGACGATTTTCTGGAGCGTGCGGAGCTCGTACCGGTTGTACTCCGCGTTTTCATACCGGCTGATCGCCGAAGCGGTGGTGCCGATGCGCTTGGCCAATTGGGCTTGGGTGAGGCCGGCCTGTTGGCGCAACCGTGACAGTTGCTCCCCTATCGCCAATTTCTGAGATTCTGCTTCAAACCCCTCACGAAACTTTGGACTAGCAAGCTTTTTCTCCAGCCAACCTTTGCCCGCTCTCGTTTTCTTAGGCTTCATGGATCACTCTCCCTTCAAAGAGATGTTTGTAGGCCTCGGCCCGTTCGATTTCCCGTTTCGGCGTCTTGTCCCCAGCCTTCCGGAAACCATGCGTCAAGATCAGTCGTCGGCCGACGAAGAAGAAACACAAGATGCGATCGGCATCGGCCTTGAATTCGAAGAGCTGATCCGTTTCGGTCAAATGTTTGAATTTGCGCTCATTCCAGATCTTGCCTGTATCGCCCATGCGGGCGAATAGGGCCGCGAACTTTTGCTGCGCTGTTGCTGGAAGCTGTTCGAGCCAGTCTTCTGCAGGAGCCGTTCCGCTCGGAGTTACATAGAACTCGATTTGGAAGACCGCCCCGTCGTAAACAAGACGAGTCAGTGGCGGCTTGCTCGATGGCTGTCCCATAGCATCTCCGAATGGATATAGCATATATGCTACTATGACCGCAATGGGATTGCTGGGCGCTGATCTTCATTGCGCGGCGCGTGCTGGGCTTAGAGGTGTTCTTGCTTGGGCGGGCGTTCGTAAATTCGGAATCGCTGCTTTATTGAATCCATGACCTGTTTCGCTTGTGCTTCATCAAGGCCTGCACCAAATCGACAGGTTTTTGGCACCATCTGTTTCAGCGCCGGGGGACCGAAGCGCATTGGATTGCGGTGGGCTATCATGGTAGGGTATCGGCTGCGTGAGATTGCCGAGCATCTCGGTGTCGATAAGGTTACACCGGCAGGGATTCCTGGTCGGCAACCGTTTCCGACAAAAGACCGGTCCGTTTCCGGGCTCGAATAGCCTTTGCTGTAATCAGTGCTCATGAAGCGGCATCCGTTGAAGCCTCCAAGTCCGGGGATGATTTCCCGCGAAAGAAGTTCGAATTGACGGTTCAAAATGAACACCACGCCGGCGGCCGAGGACCGGTTTTCACGTTTCGTAGCGGTGCCGCCGACGATGACGATATGCTCGTCGTCCATCNNGAGGTCTGGGCCTGGGATCTCCAGGAAAAACAGCAGAGATGCAACATGTGCCCATCGATGACGGAAAAAGCATGAGACTCCCAGCCTAGAGCCCTCCGTTCCACCTCATTCCAGTTGAGGTCAAATTTGGCGTAGCCGCCTTGTCCTGGGCGTCCCGCATAGCGATTCAGACTGACGTAGTAATGCCTGCCGTCGCAAAAGACGTTGTTCAGATGGAAGTAATCCAGGATGTGCGGCTGTAGCGGGATTCTCCTTTCGACGTTGAGGTTCAGATCCACGACCCAGACTTCGTTCCATGTCGTTGCGGATGCATAGAGGGACGAGCCGTAGAGGTTCATTTGATGGAGGCCCGGTTTGTCGTACGGGATTACGCGTGAATGGGCGCCGAGTTTCTCCCAGAACCACCGCATCATCTTTCTGGCTTGCCCACGGAGTGGTGGAGGAAAGGGATTGCGGATGCGGACATCGAGCAACTGATTGTCAGAGAGGCGGCCGCTGGCGAGGAACGTCGCCCCTGATAAAAAGACCTGATCCCCTTTGTGCGTCACACCGAATACCGATTCGCGATCGGGGTGTTGAAAGAGGACATCGAATCGGCGAGTGCTGAGATCGAGTCGAATCAGCTTTCCGCTTTCAGTCGTGACAAACAGCGCCTTACCATCCTGCTGCATGGCATCCTCCCTAACAAGTTTATGGTCGCGCACGCGCCTTGAGAGTCAAACAAGGAGAGCGCCAACTGAGACGTCCTATTCATAACGAGCGATCATCGGGGAGCGGTCGTCTTGAAGAAATAGTATCGGAACCGCGGACTGGAAGACGTGTGACCCAAGAGAGCATTCCGGTGGTCTTGAACGATGTTGTGTGAGCTGCGTCTTGTGCGGCGGTCGTATAGAACGATACGCAGTCAGATGACAGTACAAAGTGTTTGCGGACATTCCTGCCGCCGGCCATTCCGGACCCGGCACTTGCAAACAGCACACACGATACGGCATGAGTTCGGCAGGAAATCGTCGGACTTCTACGGAAGCGGGTTCGTCAGACCCGCGTGACCGTCAACGGATCCGCACGGAGGACAGCGGAGGTCTATGGCAGATGTTGTGTCAACCAGTCGGCGATGATGTTCGTCATCCGTGTGAAATGCTCGCGCTTCGTGAACTGATGGTCCGCGCCGGAGAGCATCTCCAGGTGTTTGTTCACTCGAAGGGCTTCATAGAGTTTCCGGCTCTGGTGAAGAGGAACGTGTTCATCCTCTTCGCCTTGGACAATGACGGTCGGAGCTGTGATGGACTCAGCCGGTGTGTAGGCGATCTGGCGCAGGCAGTCCTCGTAGAAGGCATAGTGCAGCGCGANNAGATCCGTCTGCTGCGCTGCGACGAGAGTCGCCACCAATCCGCCAAAGCTGGAGCCCATCAGACCGATCTTCCGGTAGCCTTGCGCTCGGGCCAGATCCAGTGCCGCCAGCGCCTGTTCGACCGCCAGCGTGTTCGTAATCAGCTCGAATGGACCTTGGCTCTCGCCGTGCCCGAAAAAGTCGAAGCGAAGCGTGGCGATCCCACGATCGATCAGCATGCGGGTCAAGGTATTGTTGGTCGTGCTGGTCTTGGAGGACAGGAAGCCGTGGCAGAGCACGGCGATTCGATCCGATCCGCCGTCCGGCGCGGTGAGGATGGAGGCTACGGTGTGGCCCTGAGAGTCGATAAACGAAGACCGTGCTTCCATAGAGGGGGATTGTACCAGAGTTGGAACGTGTCGGTCAGAAATTCTGGCAGCCGGGTGAGAGTCGGTCAGGTATTCAATCAGATGCGGTAGTCCACATTATCACGAAGCCAACGCCAGAATGTGTCCTGCTCTTCCATCGGGATCCCTGCGTGCATGTGCGAGCGCCAGCCTTGCATCACGTCGGCATCGACGGTCCACAGACGCACGCGGTGGCGGGGGACATGCGCCCGCCACTGGGCGCCGACGTTCGGACTGATGTAGGCCAGCCGCAACGTGACGTTGCGCGGCAGGTATTCAAGCGGCTTGAGGTCGATGCGCTCGTAGAGTTCCTTGTTGTCCTCCCTTGATCTGCTCAAGGAGGAATCCGGTACCCCGTCGGTCATGATCATGATGCTAACCGGTTTCGGCACCAGGTTGTGCTCCTTCGTGATGCGGACCACTTTCTCGAAGAAGGGGTTGAAGTCCGTCACGACGTCGGTGTGGGGAAACCATTGCTTCAACTGCGCCTCGATCTGGGGAACTTCTTTGCCCTCAAACTCATGGATCGGATGGAAGCGTTTTGGCTCGTGCGGGCTCGTCCCGCCCACACTCGCGACGAACATGGCTTCCGGTTGTTCCAGCCCTCCCAGTTCATTGAGATGGCCGTAGATGTAATGGGCTAG
>DKBD01000008.1 GCA_002451055.1 Nitrospira sp. UBA6909
GCGATCCTTGACCTGGCTGAAAAGCATGGTTTGCGAGTCATCGAAGACGCTGCCCATGCGATCGGTTCGTCTCTCGATGTCCAGGCTGTGGGTGGCTGGGGTGAGGATGAGAGGGGCAAGCGACTAGTGGACTGTAACACCAAGTTATAGACTATCATCGTGTTCATGAAACACGAGATGCTCCTGACGAAGCGTGAACGGATGGAACTGAGGCGACAAGTGAGAAGCCGGACTGGGCCCCAGCCGATGGCTCGACCGACTGGAGTGCCCGGAAACCGGCGGCCCAGCTCGGGGTCAGCCACATGCGGGTGGCGCGCGTCTGGGCGAAACATGGGGTCAAGCCGCATCGGCTGGAACGCTATATGGCGTCCACCGATCCGGACTTCGAGAAAAAGGCCGCGGACATCACCGGGCAGTATCTGAACCCGCCTCAGCATGCGGCCGTGTTCTGCGCGGATGAGAAAACGGCCATGTGGGATGTGATCGTGTTCACGAAGAACCGGGATCGCTTGCTGGAAGGCGCGGTTGCCACGGTATTCTTTGAGCAGGTCTTGGCCCAAGCGCGGCTTAGCACCTGTTGTCGGATGAACACTTCACCGTCGATGGCACGCTGATCGAAGCGTGGGCAGGGTAGAAGAGTTTCACCAAGAGGACTGCCAGCCTACCGCCCTCCGATGATGCGGGGAACCCGAGTGTCAACTTTCGTGGGGAGCGGCCGACGAATGCCACGCATGTCTCGACCACCGATCCAGCCGCACGCTTGTACAAGAAGGCGAAGGGGCGGGAGGCTAAACTGTGTTTCGTGGGGCATGTCCTCATGGAGAACCGCAACGGGTTGGTCGTTCAGGCGACAGTGACACCCACCACGGGGACCGCGGAGCGGGACGCCTCCCTGGCCTTGGTGGATGCCCACGCGCTGACCAGACGCATCACCCTGGGGGGGGGCGATAAGAACTACGACACCCAGGAGTTCGTGCAGGATCTTCGGGCAAGGCAGATCACGCCCCATGTGGCCCAACACACGACGAACCGGACCAGTGCGATTGATGGCCGGACCACGCGGCACGCGGGCTACGCAATCGGTCAACAGAAACGCAAACGGGTCGACGAGGCCTTCGGCTGCATGAAGACGGTGGGGTTGCTCCGCAAGGTCAAACTCCGGGGCGTACCGCGAGTCGTCTGGCTCTTCACCTTCGCGGCGGCCGTTTATAATCTGGTGTGGATGTGAAACCTTGGGGAGGCGGCGGCATGAGAGCCTCACGGCTGGAACGGCCGCAGTGGAGCGCGTGACATGCCTTCACAGAACAAGACCAACCCGTCACCGAGGAGCCAGAGCGATGTCTGTAGCCAGCCGATGAGACATCTTGGCTTCCTCAAGCTGAGTTTTTCCGCTGCCTGCTAGACGCATCGGTGCGAAATTACCTGTTACAGGCCACGAGGGCTTGAGCCTACTCCGTCGAAGCAACTTCGGTTGTGAAGGCCGGGCAGCCCTGATTTCTATTGAATCCTCGGCAACATCTCGCCGTAGGTGGGTGAAGCCCCTGAAGAAATAGACCGTTCGGATGGTGGTCAGCCCTATCCCAGGTTGTTCGTTCTGCCCCGTCGCACCGGCGCCCTCTTGGAGGGTGAGGGAATGGACAGGGCAACCTACACGACTCCCTGAAGATTTAGAAAAACAACGCATTAGCATTTGGAGTCACCATCTCGTAAGGCGCAGCCGTCGACAACGGATGGCCTAGTAGGCAGTCCCTACTTTAGGTGGGTTGATCATCGATGCGTAAAGGCGCACAATCCAGTCGTACGTAATACGAAGCATATCAGTACTGCTACGTAACATAAAAGCAGGTTGGCGATCTGGCGGGATAGAGGTGCCGTATGTTGATGGTCTCTTTAAGGGCACTTCTGCCGTGTCATCCTCTTCAATATCTAGAAAACTATTCCATGACTAGTAGGACTCCTAGGTGGGTCGATTGTCTAGGCGCGATATCTTGTCGCTGTCAAAGGCGAGGCCGCAGCGCATTTCTTGCGGCCGTAAATGAACGAGATGCCGCGCACCGGTTGATCGTAGGTAAGGGGTAGTTGGTCGTGCGAACCGGGGAGCAGCCCTAGAAAGTAAGGGGAGGATGAAGCCGACGGTGCAATGGGCAGAAGAGAAGTTGCGAATGCTATCGGAGAAAGCCTTCACCGGCACGGTGACTATTCGCTTAGCGCAGGGCGGTGTGCAAAGTATGGTGTTGAGTCAGGAGTTGCATCCGAATCAAGAATTGCAGGCGAGAGCGCAAGCCAAACCAAGGCAGACAGATGAAAGAGTCTCGACAAGTATAGCAATCTGAGCCAGATCGACACGTAGTTGGCGCAAGCCGACTGGCGGCACGAAGGCTGACCCCTCCGGGACTCCATCCCGGGGGCGTCAGCCTTTTTTATTGCGGCAAGTTGGTGGTCGAATCGTTCACGCGGTGATCGGGACAGGTGAAGGATACGCTGGGCGGGAGGCTCTGCAGAAAGGGAGGCTGATCCTGCCGGCTGGGTTCGGCGGGAGGTCGGAGCGCGAGGAAACTTGACCGTAGTCAATGAGCTAGTAGAAATGCTCGGTAGTCTATCGAGGTAACTGAGGAGGGTAGAAGGGAGATGAGTCATGCCACGAGCTGGCGAGGACAGCGCTGTCGTCGCCGGGAAGGGATGACTGCCATTCACGAGTAGGAGCGAACTGGGGTAGGCATCAAAGGCCGTGAAAAATGGCCGTGGCAATACCCGCAAATGTTTCTGCCATGCGGACGCTCAGTTGTAAAAGTGGAGAAGGGTCGTATGGCCTAAGTGATTGTATATAACTGCAGGCATAAACAGATAAGCGAGATGAGGTCTTTTAATCTTTGATAAGGGGGAACACCATGTCAAGAGACAACGCCATGTCGAAGGAATTCGTTACCTCAAAGGGAAAGGCTCTGTCACAGGGGAGAGCGCTGACACAGGGGAATGCCCTGTCTAACGAGACGGCGGAGAACGCCCTGGCAAACGCCCTGACCAAGGGGAGCGGAGAGAATGGCTTGTCGCACGACAATGCCGTGTCAAGCACATTGCCCACGGTCACCACTGATAAGGCGGATTATGCCCCGGGTGAAACGGTACAGATTACCTTGGAGCACGTCAGGCCCGGAGCGGCTTATACCATCCAAATCGCGGATGCGCCCGAAGATCCGGGCGACGACGGCGTCGCGATCGTCTATCCGACATTCTCGGTGGTGGATGGTGGTGCAGGCGATCTCGACGGTCTCAAGAACGGCAAGATCGTCACCGAATGGACCGTGCCCACGGATGGCAGTCCCGACAACGCGACGCTGAATCTGACCGCCACCAATGCCGGTCGCGACGGCCTGTTGGGCACAACCGACGACATTGTCGTCACGACGACGTTTACCGATGCCAAGCCCGGCGCCTCCGGTAACCTTGATCAATGGGCCACGGGGCCGGCTCCGGATGCCGTCTCGGGCGTAAACGTTGATAAGTGGGTCAATGGTAATCTGAATGCCAATCAGGCCCACTATTCCGAGGATTTTTATATTCCGTATCGCGACGTGATCAGTAACACCTCGGCAAACACGACCTATTTCATGACGATACGGTATGACGTGACGAAAGCCGGCACCCATGCGCTCGATTACATCGGTACCTTCAATCAACGGTATGAAAATATTTTTGACGCCAATCCCGAAACGATTGTTGACCCAAAAATAGGGGTGACCAAACTTGCGAATGTCACTAATACCTTAGACATCATTGCCGATCCCTACGTCACAACCAACGCGACAAATGGTCAGGAGTCCGGCCATTTCACATTGTATGGGAATGGGTTCTTTGTGGGTTATGGTTTGGCTGGTGCCGATAATACCTGGGGTACATCGGATGATATCGGATTTCTGCTTGGTACTGATGGGGCCATTGGAGGGGTCGGTTCTGCTGCCGATAAAATCGTGACAGCAGGCATCGATCGCGTCATAGGGACCGGGGACGATGTGGTGCTCGCTGGTCATACTTTCGATGAAGTCTATTCTTATACCGCAGGCAGCAATCTGGCTTCTGACGCGTCGCGCGAAATAACCGTCTTACTACGATCGAACGATGGCACTAACAATACCCTAGTGTTGGCGTGGGGTGGCCACATTGCCAGCCAATATGACTGGGGGGTAGGCAATTCCGCGGTGAATATTGCTGGTTCTCCCTATCACATGGCGGTGGTCCAGGGCATTGGTATTGCAGATCAAACCTTTGTGCAAACCAACGTTCAAGGGAACCAAGACCGTTCGCTGGCGTCCAGTGCGGTTCTCCCATCTCCTCCGGTCGTAACCGGAAACCTTGGTGTTGTGGTGGATGACGATGATGTTATCGGGGCAAATGGTAACGCTGGAGGTGTTGGGGATCTCGATGAAGCTAACAAGACTGGCACCCTGGCTCACGATTATGGCCCGAGTGGTGCGGGCTCATTACTCCTAACCGGAACGGCGACATTACCCAACGGGTACTCTGCGTCTGTGACAAACGGCGGACTCACTCTCACCATCTCTCAACTACAAAATGGCAGCAACATCGCTGTCATCGTCGTCACTCTTTCCGACAGCACCAGTGGTGCCTATACGGTCACGCATCCGAACGCGATCATGCATCCTTCATTGGATGGACAGACTGGTGACAATGAAGAAAATAACGTTGATTTCACGGTTAACTACACCGCAACGAACGGTACTGGTTTGTCAACCCCGGGTACGTTGGCAATAAGAGCGAACGACGACACGCCTGACGCACCAACAGTCGTGCTCTCCAACACCGAGCCGATTGCGTTGACCTTTGATGGCGGCCTGACGGGGGGCAACTTTGTTGGGGCCGAAGGCGCGGGCGATAGCAACG
>DKBD01000093.1 GCA_002451055.1 Nitrospira sp. UBA6909
TGTGAGGGAGCGTTCGAGCTGCTGAATAGTGTCGCGATGGGCGGCCTCCCGGTCGCTCAGTTCGACCTCCAGCCGATGAACGCGGTCTTGCGTCAACTCCAGCTTCTTCACGTGGGCCCGGAGGTGGTCGCGGTCGGCGAGACCGTCGTTGAGTTGGGCGATATGCTCGCGCAGGACCCGGATTTCCTCCTTCAGGACGTCCTGGGCTTGTTCGGCGGCGCGACAGGCCTGTTGGGCCCCGCGGAGCTCTTCGGCCTTGGCGGTCATGATCGAATTGATCTCACCCACGCGTTGGCCTAGTGCAACTCCTTCTGCCTCCAAGTCTTTCACTCGATTCGTCTGTACGGCCAATTCCGCTTCAAGCGCCTTCAGCTGCTCGTCACGTGCGGTGATCTCACGCTGGGCTGAGGAAAACATCGTCTCGGACGACATGATCTTCTGTTCGAGAAGGTACGTCGCTGCGGTCTTCACCTTCAAATCGTAGGCTGTCGTCTCCAGCGCCTTTTCTTTGGCCCGCAACTGATTAGTCAGATCCTGGCATTGTTGCTCAAGCGAATCCGTCGGAGGCATCTGCAACCATTTGCTCAGCATGTTGCTCAGTATGCGCATGGGTCACTCTGTCCTTGTCTTGGCAATTCGGTGCGTTGATTCTGATGGAGGAGGCCTAGTTGACGTCTCCTATGGTGGAGATAGTAGTCCAATTTTACCGGATGGAACACCCCTTATTAGGAGGGGGTATAATTACGTACGGTTAAATACTGGAATACTGTGACATTCCTGCAGGATCATCTCAACAGCCTTGTAATGGCCTTGTGAGGAGAGGCCATATCAAGAATGGAATCAGGCCGATCATTGTGCGCCAACAACTCATTCGCTCTACGCTCCAAGCTCACAGCAAGATGTTCCCTCAATATTCTTTGCTCCTTTCTCCTTCTGCGGGCCCATCTCCGATGAATCTATTTTGATTCACATTGAATAGAATCGATTCACCCCATATGGCGCTCTCTCCCCGCTGGCCCCACAAGACTTGGAAATATATACGCACATCCAGCGAATTGTATAGGGCCTGTTTTTACCCAAGGGATTTAGTGGGAAGAATGGTTTTGTGGCCGGCACTGTCTCAATGGGTGTCGGACGCCCTCGATCACAATGGCGTGTACAATGCGACCCAGTAACCACGCCGGTCTTCCCGATTCCTGCGCCGCACACCCTTGCAAGGAATGGGCCACTAAAGGATATCCAGATTGGCAGGCTAAATTATCACGATATCACGGTCTAGCCCTTGATGACCCGTTGGCAGGGCTGCGGATCTTTCCCATACCATCGAGCTGCGCGGCCACGTCGCTACCGACACTGCCGGATTGGTCCACGAGCGAGAGGGATCGCCCTCGGCCGTATGTTATCCCAGGTTGCCGAGGCGCGATTGGAGAATGCTGATGGTGGCGACGGCGGCTGTTTCGGCCCTTAGAATGTGGTGACCAAGGGTGATGAGTTTGGATCCCGCCTGCTCGGCGATATCCACTTCTTCTTTACTCCAGCCTCCCTCCGGTCCGATCAAAATCACCACGGATCCGGTTACGTCTTGAGGGAGATCGACTGTTTGCAGGCTGTTTCCTTCCTGCCGCTCGGCCAGCATGAAGGTCGCCATGCCGGTTGACCTGGTTGTGAGAAATCCAGCGAGTGATTGCGGCCGGGCAATGGTTGGCACACGCCATTGTTCCGATTGTTGCGCCGCTTCAAGGGCAATGCGTCGCCACCGGGCGAGTTGGGCATCGAGGCGTTCGGTTCTGATCTGGACGACGCTGTGGCAGCTTTGAAGCGGCACGATCTCGTTCACACCGAGTTCCGTGGCCTTTTGAATGACCCAGTCCATCTTCTCTCCCTTGAGCAAGGCCTGTCCTAGCAGAAGAGCAGGGCATTGCAAGGGAGAATGAGAGATGGTCTCGACGATTCGTCCGGCCATCGTCTGTTTCGACATCGCAGTGATTTCCGCGCGATAGCGGTGGCTCGCACCATCGCCGAACAGAACGACCTCACCGACCTGGACGCGGAGGCTGTCGCGGAGATGAATCAGCAAGTCGCCGGTGATGGTGATGGTCGGCGGAGCGATGCGCTCAGGAGACACGAAAAAGACAGGCATGAGAAACTGTGCGGGTCAGGGATCGAGACTAGATTGATTATTCGAAAAACGTCTTCATCTTGTCGAAGAAACCGTCCTCGTTGGTTTCCATCGTCATGCCGCTCTCCTTTGCGAACTCCACGAGCAGCTCTTTTTGCTTCGCCGTCAATTTGGTGGGGATTTGCACTTTGATGGCAAACAGCTGATCGCCCGTTCCGCCGCCCTTTAGACTGGGGACACCGAGCCCCTTGATCCGAAGCACTTTGTCGTATTGAGTGCCTGCCGGAATCTTGAGGATGGTATCGCCTTTGAGGGTGGGGACTTCCACTTTTCCTCCGAGTATCGCCGTGATGAAGCTGATGGGNNACGCTGAAAAAGCCCTGCTGAAAACGCAGCTGCCCCGCGCCCTTGCAGCTGGGGCAGGTCTTGATGGAGGCAGCCGATTTCGCACCGGTGCCTCTGCAATCGGCACAGGTTTCCCACCGCGGGATTTTCAGTTTGGCTTCTTTTCCGTAGACAGCTTCTTCGAAGGAAATATCCAGGTTGTATTGAAGATCACTCCCGCGCTCCGTGCGGCTTCCTCCTCGGGTTTGTCCGAAGAAATCTTCAAAGATATCGTTGAAGACATCGCCGAAGCCTCCTCGGCCGAAGTCAAATCCCTCGAATCCTCCGGCGCCCTGCTGCGCTCCGGCGTGACCGAACATGTCGTAGCGCTTCCGCTTTTCCTGGTCGCTGAGCACTTCGTAAGCTTCGTTGATTTCTTTGAATTTTTCTTCCGCGGCTTTTTTCTGATGATCGCCGGCGTGCAAGTCCGGATGGTGCTGGCGGGCCAGGCGCCTGTAGGCCTTCTTGAGTTCGTCGTCGGAAACGTTTTTCTCGACGCCGAGGATATCGTAGTAATCGCGCTTGCTCACGGGTGCCATTGTTCAAGACGGCCAGTCGAGCCGACGCCAGCTTTGCCGGGGTGGTCGGCTCGACTGAGCGTATTTTATGCTACTTCTTATCTTTGTCCACTTCTTCGAATTCTGCGTCCACTACTTTTTCATCGGTCTTGGCGCCTTCCGCCTCTGCGGTGCCGGTTGACGCACCCGGGGCTCCGGTTGTCGTCGACGCTTTCTTATACATTTCCTCAGCCAGTTTGTGCGAGGCAGTCATCAACGTCTGTGTGGCTGATTCGATGGCGTCAGGGTCCGAGCCTTCGAGAGCTTTCTTGAGGGCCGCCACGGCGTCTTGGATTTTCGCCTTCTCTTCAGCCGATACTTTGTCGCCGTACTCCGCAATGTTCTTCTCTGTTTGATACACAAGGTTGTCGCCCTGGTTCTTGGCCTCTGCGAGCTTGCGCCGTTTCTTGTCGTCCTCGGTGTGCGCCTGTGCATCTTTGACGAGCTTCTCGACCTCGTCTTTGCTGAGTCCGCTTGAAGCCGTGATTCTGATCGACTGCTCTTTCTGGGTGGCGAGGTCCTTGGCCGCCACATGGACGATGCCGTTGGCGTCGATGTCAAAAGATACGTCGATTTGCGGCATGCCGCGCGGGGCAGGGGGTATTCCAACCAAGTCAAATTGTCCCAGCAGCTTGTTGTCGTTGGCCATTTCGCGTTCCCCCTGGAACACGCGGATGGTCACGGCAGTCTGGTTATCCGCAGCGGTCGAAAAGACCTGGCTTTTCTTCGTGGGAATGGTCGTATTGCGCTCAATGAGCTTGGTAAATACTCCGCCCAAGGTTTCAATTCCCAGTGACAACGGCGTCACGTCCAGCAAAAGAACATCCTTGACTTCGCCCTTGAGTACGCCTCCTTGGATACCGGCGCCGATGGCGACCACTTCGTCCGGGTTGACGCCGCGGTGCGGTTCCTTGCCGAAAAATTCCTTGACGACCTGAATTACCCTTGGCATGCGCGTCATACCGCCGACCAGCACCACCTCATTGATATCGCGCGCAGACACGCCAGCATCGGACAGCGCCTTCCGACAGGGCTCAATGGTGCGCTGAACCAAATCGTCGACCAGTTGTTCCAGTTTGGCGCGCGTCAATTTGACGACCATATGCTTCGGGCCGCTGGCATCGGCGGTAATGAAGGGGAGGTTGATTTCCGTCTCCTGAGAGGAAGACAGCTCAATTTTGGCCCGTTCCGCCGCTTCTTTCAGCCGCTGGAGCGCCATGCGGTCCTTGCGGAGATCGATCCCTTGGTCCTTCTTGAACTCGTCCACCAGCCAATCCATGACGCGGAGATCGAAATCGTCTCCGCCGAGGTAAGTGTCGCCGTTCGTCGATTTGACCTCGAACACTCCTTCGCCGATCTCCAGGATGGAAATGTCGAAGGTGCCCCCTCCGAGATCGTAGACGGCGATGCGTTCATCCTTCTTCTTGTCGAGGCCGTACGCGAGCGACGCGGCCGTCGGTTCGTTGATGATCCGAAGCACATTCAGCCCGGCGATCTGCCCCGCGTCTTTTGTGGCCTGACGCTGGCTGTCGTCAAAATATGCCGGGACGGTGACGACCGCTTCGGTGATCTTTTCCCCGAGATAGTCCTCCGCGGTTTGCCGCATTTTTTGAAGAATCATCGCCGACACTTCCGGTGGGCTATAGTGTTTGCCCCGCAACTCGACGTGTGCATCGCCGTTGTCGGCTTCAACCACTTTATAGGGAAGCCGTTTCAAGGCTTCCTGTACCTCGCGGCTTTTAAACTTGCGCCCCATGAGGCGCTTGACTGAGAAAATGGTATTTTCAGGGTTCGTGATGGCCTGCCGTTTTGCAATTTGGCCGACCAGACGTTCGGCTTTATCGGTGATGGCGACGACGGAAGGAGTCGTACGGCTCCCTTCGGCGTTGGCAATCACGACAGGGTCTCCGCCGCTCATGATGGCTACGCAAGAGTTGGTAGTACCAAGGTCGATACCGATGACTTTACCCATGAGTGAACTCCTTCCTTCCCAATATCGATGCTCTCGAAAAATGATTCACTAGTATGATGTTGAGTCTTGCTCGTTCGACTGCGACGGCCCCGCTGACACGCTGACCATTGCCGCACGGAGAATTCGGTCGTGCAGGCGATAGCCCTTTTGAAACTCGTCGATCACATGATCTCGCGGCACCGTGTCGGACGGTATGTGCGAGACGGCTTGGTGGGAGGCTGGATCGAACGCCTGGCCGACCGTTTCGATCGCCTGAACACCGAATTTCCCCAGGATGCCCGATAGTTGTTTCAAGGTCAAATCGACGCCTTGCACCAACGCAGAACTTTCAGCATTGTTGTCACGCGCAGCCTTAATCGCCCGCTCCATATTGTCCAGTGTCGGCAAAAATTCCCTCAGTAACTGTTCATTGCCGAATTTAATCTGATCGCGCTGCTCCCGTTGAGCCACCCGCTTGTAGTTTTCAAACTCTGCAGCTAAGCGCAGGTATTTATCGTTCGCGATCTTGCATTCTTCCGTTTTTGCGGCAAGAGCCTTCTGCATTCCCGTCAGTTGTGGATCGATAGAAGAGGGAGCGCTCGCACTGTCAGGGGCGGCTTCAGCCGACTCGGAATCACCTAATCCATCGATTGTATTCACTTTTGCCTCTGAATTGTCCTGTTCCTGGCTCATTCCTACACCTCCACACCAGCGCAGATATCCATAGAGGATCAGAAGTCAACAGGAGGAGGAACAAATGTCTTGGAAAAATGAGAGTGCAACTTATGGCGTCTACTTATTTATGGACGACAGAGTGCACCCGCCTACGCGGGAAGCCATGGTTGTCAGGCCTTCGTAGCGTGTCAGCTACTGCGGTGGAGTAGGCTTGTCACGGTGTCGACGAAGTCAGCAAAGGGACCATGGTTCTTGGGCTGTGGGGTTCCACCCGTGAAGGTCGAGAGGGTCGTGTGCCCAGCGAGTGTTGTGAGTGGGTTACTTGAGCGACGATCGAATTTTCCCTCGGTGTGAGGTCACATCCAGAACCTCTGGATTCTGGGAGAGGGGCTCTTCCACCCATTTGTGCGCGCCCATATTGGACATGCCATGGAAGTGGGCTCCATCTTCAATGGCAATGGCCGGAGCATGAATGTCCCCAATGAGTATGCCTGGAGGGAGGATTTGAATTCTCTGAGCAGCCTTAACGGTCCCATTAATCTTCCCGCTGATCGTGACAGTTCCCCCGGAAATGGCGCCTTTAATCATCCCGTGCTCACCTACGACCAGTGTACCGGTGGTATGCACTTCGCCTTCAACTTGCCCATCGATACGGATGGCCCCCTCACCCTTGAGGACTCCCTTGAATTGGGTCCCCTTCCCAAAAAGTGTCAGGTCCTCATTATCGGTTACAGCCTGAGCGATCTTGTCACGCGTTCCCCACATGAGTCTTTCACACTCCTTTCACGATGCCGCACGACCGAGTCATCACCTATCTTTCGACGTGGCGGGCTGCTGTAAATGTATCGTCGATTGAGGAAAAAGCAAGTGATAGGGGGGCTAATCCAAAAATTCCTTAGCTGACGCGGATTTGGGACAGGTGGCGTGGCAATCCTCGATCGGATTGGTCATGCTGTGGAGCAGGTACGGTCCATTGTCCGTGAGTATTCAGGAGTCAGCACTCGTTCAATGAGTGAACGAGTGGGTTGGCGAGATTGCTCAAGGAAATAGAGGGGGTAATCGCAGGCTGTTTGGCTAGACCCAATTCTTCGAGACCAGGCCTTGAGCCCGGCGATAGAGGAGTTCGAGACCTTCGAGTGTCAACAAACGTTCGATTCTCTGGATCGTGCTCGTTTCAGGGACGACCACGGAGGCCAACCCTCCGGTGGCGATGACATAGGAGGGACGGCCCAATTCCTGTTCCATTCGCCGCACAAGCGCATCCACGAGCCCAGCGTATCCGAAGAGGAGCCCCGCCTGGATGCTGCCAGCGGTATCGGTCCCGATCACGGTCTTGGGCCTGGTCAGCTCGACTTTGCTCAATTTAGCCGCACGCGCAAAGAGCGCCTCGGCTGAAATGCCGAGGCCAGGAGCAATGACCCCGCCAAGATATTCACCCGCTTGGGTGACGGCGCAAAAGGTGGTTGCCGTGCCGAAATCGACGATGATGAGGTCTTGATGATACTTATAATGGGCCGCAGCGGCATTGACGATGCGGTCGCTTCCGATTTCTTTGGGATTGTTGTATCGCAGCGTGAGGCCGGTGTCTATGTCGGAAGAAACGACGAGCGGCGTGCAGGCAAAGTACGTTTCAACCATCGATACAAACGTTTCCGTGAGGGAGGGTACGACACTGGAGATGATCGCCCCCGTGACCTGTTCCGGCATTCGTCCGTGGCGCGTGAGCAAGTTCAAGCAGAGGACGCCGTATTCATCGGCGGTGGCCTTCGGGTTGGTGGCCAGCCGCCAATGAGCCAGCAGGGTCGAGCCATCAAAGATGCCCCACACAACGTTGCTGTTGCCGATATCGATTGCTGCCAACATGACTTCTATTCTACCCGGCTGGCGGTGCGTTCTCTACTCCCGGAGGTGAATTACATCCGCGGCACGTATGTCGATCAGCGTCGAGGACGGCCAGGTCGGAGAGGCAGAGAGAGGTCTGACTTGCAAGGCACCGTCGGTTGAGATGGATTCGGCCGTGGCGAGCAACTCTTGTTTATCCCCCAAGAGGAGGCGCACGCGCTTGCCGAGGGTGTGACAACGAGACGTATACGCGTGACACAACCGTTGGGGGCCACGGAACCTTAGCTCATCAAGCGCCTGTTCGAGTTCAAACAAGAGTTGCGCAAGGAGTCGGTTTCGGTCGATGGGCCGGCGCAAGGTCTCAAACAGCGATGTCGCCGTCAGACGCAGGTCGTCCGGGAAGGATTCCTGCGGAAGGTTCACATTGAGACCCATTCCTATGACGACGATCGGATCATCGGCCGAGGCATGAGAACTTTCGCAGAGAATGCCGCCGACTTTCCGTTCGTGAAGCAGCAGATCGTTGGGCCACTTTAAGGACAGCGTCAGTGATGCCGCCGTTTGGACTGCTTCCGCCGCAGCCAACGCGGTGATCAGCGGGACCCAGGAAAGCCATTCCATGAGCGGTCGTTCTTGTCCGATCCCACGGAGCACAACGGAGCAATAGATGTTTGCGCCCGGCGGCGAGTACCAACTGCGTGTCTGGCGGCCTCTCCCGGATGATTGACTTTCGGCCACGACGACGGTTCCGTGGGCTGCGCCGGCTTGGGCCAAGGCCGAGGCTTCGGAATTGGTCGAAGCCAGTTCGTGGTGCAGATACAGGCGCTGTCCGAGCGACTTGGTCGCCAGCGTGCTACGAATGTCGTCGAGCGTGAGTGGAGCGGAGCGCAGCATGGGTCAGACGGACCGCCGTGAGCGACTCTTCAGCGGCGTCATCGTCAGGCTCAATGACGCCGCCGGAGCGGAGTGGGTCAATGCGCCGATCGAGATCCGATCCGCTCCGGCCTCGGCCATGGCCCGGACATTCTTCAAGGTGATGCCTCCCGAAACTTCCACCGCCGCTCGTCGATTGATCAGCATCACTGCCCGACGCACCATGGGGGGTGTCATGTTGTCCAGCAGAATAATGTCGGCCTTGCCCGCGATCGCCTGTCGAACTTGAGAGAGAGATTCCGCTTCGACGATGATCGGCGTCCTGTGCGGCAAGTGCGCGCCGGCCAAACGGCATGCGGAGCGGACAGCCTGCCGCCCACGGCTGATGAGCGCCAGATGATTGTCTTTGATCAAGAGCCCGTCGCCCAGCGACATCCGATGATTGACGCCGCCGCCGAGCGCAACAGCCCATTTCTGCAGTGCGCGCCACCCCGGAATAGTTTTCCTGGTGTCCATGATGCTGACAGGACAGCTCCGTACAGCACGACAGAATTCACGCGTCAGCGTAGCGATACCGGATAGATGCTGGAGAAAATTCAAGGCGACCCGTTCAGCTTGTAGAATGGAACGCCCGTCCCCGACAATATGCAGGATAGACTCGCCGTTCTTGGCCAGCTCACCGTCGGGTCGCGCAACCGTGACGGTGAGGGTCGGATCGACCGTGAGAAACGTTTGTACGGCCGCTGAGATGCCCGCGACGACCAGGGGCTGCTGGGCGACGATATGGGCGCGAGCCGCCACCGGCTTTGAGAATAGGGCACAGGTGGTGATGTCGCCGTGACTGAGATCTTCTTCCAATCCTAGGCGGACCGCACGGCGGATATCTGCGGCAGGGAGTCTCGCCATCGGTCATGTTCCCAGCATGGCTCGCAACTGCTCTTGACTGCTGGCAAGCAGCGCACGGTCACGGGACAAGGTCCGCACCCGCTCCTGATGCTCGGCGATCACTTCCGGGGGGGCTTTTGCCACGAACTCCGCATTGTTCAGTTTGGTGTCGAGCCGCTGGGCTTCCTTGTCTGCCTCCGCAATTTGCTTCGCGAGGCGATCGAGCGCTTTGCCGAGATCGACATCGCCGGTGACCCCGATCCCTACCGAAAGACCTTCCGTGACGAGCCGAAGCAGTTTTCCCGACGGCCAATCGTTCGACGGCTTCACCTCGGCCGTACCTCGGCTGAGATGGGCTAGATGGTGTTGAAGCTGATGGAGTTGGCGGTGTCTGGTCTGGTCGTCGTGCCCGACATAAAAGGGAATCCGTTGTCCAGGCGCAACATTCAACAGAACTCGGCCGGTGCGAACGAGACCGACCGTATGTTCGAGCAGCATGAACTGCTGTTCCGTATCCGGCGAGGACCAAGCCGAATCTACAACCGGATAGTCCTGCACGACGATGCTGTCCCCACGATGGGGGAGTGTCTGCCAAATCTCTTCCGTGATGAAGGGCATGAAGGGGTGCAAGAGCCGCATAGTGGTTTCGAGTGTTTCCGCCAACGACTGCCTTGCCGAGGGTCCGTCCGGATGAGCCGAATCCTGTAATACCGGTTTGATGAGTTCCAAGTACCAATCACAGTACTCATGCCAGATGAACTGGTAGAGGACCGTGGCAGCACGATCGAAGCGGTACGACTCCAGTTCGGATGTCACGGCGCGGATCGTGTGGTTGAGGCGGCTGAGAATCCATCGGTCGGGGAATGCCCGTTGTGCCGGGGGGAGGGCGGCCCGCGGTCCGTTGAGATACATCAACGCGAATCGCGCGGCATTCCAGATCTTGTTGGCGAAGTTGCGGTAGCCTTCGATACGCTCTTCCGCCAGCTTGATGTCGCGTCCCGGCGAAGCCATGGAGGCCAGCGTGAATCGAAGAGCGTCCGTGCCGAATTGCTCCATGACGTGCAGCGGATCGATCACGTTGCCCTTGGACTTGCTCATCTTTTGGCCTTCGGCATCGCGGACCAAAGCATGGATGTAGACGTCGCGGAAAGGGACATCGCCCATGAACTTCAGCCCCATCATGATCATCCGGGCGACCCAGAAGAACAGGATGTCCAGGCCGGTGACGAGCGTCGAGGTTGGATAATAGGTCTTGAGCTCGGGAGTTCGGTCCGGCCACCCCAAGGTTGAGAAGGGCCAAAGGGCGGACGAAAACCAGGTGTCGAGCACGTCGGGATCGCGTAAGAATTGTCGACCGCCGCAGATTGGACATTGAGCGGGATCTGACTTGGATACAATGGGCTTGGCTCCTTGAAGGACCGTGGTCCGGTTGCCCACGGAGAGAATCTGCCGATCATTACAGGTGAGACAATACCAAGCCGGAATTTGATGCCCCCACCAAATTTGCCGTGAGATGCACCAATCTTTGATGTCCCGCATCCAGCCCAGATAATTGTTGACCCAGCCTTCGGGAATAATCCGGATGCGCCCCTCTTCGACTGCTTTGATAGCAGGATCTGCGAGCGGTTGAATTCTGACGAACCATTGAGGTGAGAGATAGGGCTCCACCACCGTCTTGCAGCGATAGCATTTCCCAACCGCCATCTTGTGGTCTTCGACCTTCATCAACAGGCCGCGATCCTTCAACGCTTGTTCGATCTTGAGGCGTGCTTTCTGAACGGGGAGATGCTCGAGGGGTGTGGCAATATTCGGTTCCACACCGGCCTTCGCCATGCCGGCAGGATCGAGCAAGGCCTGATGATCGAAGATCGGCAACCGCGGAAGCTGGTGTCGCTCTCCCGCTTCATAGTCGTTGAAGTCGTGGGCTGGCGTGATCTTCACTGCACCGGTCCCAAACTCGCGATCGACTAGAATGGCGTCGCCGACGATGGGGATAGTGCGATTGGTAAGAGGGAGACTAACGCGTTTCCCGATCAAGTGTTTGAATCGATCGTCCTCCGGATGTACTGCGACGGCTGTGTCACCCAGCATAGTTTCCGGTCTTGTCGTCGCGATAGTTAATTTCGTGCCGGGGTCGTTCTCCAACGGATACTCGATGGTATAGAGCTTTCCCTTCACATCTTCATGCTCTACTTCAATATCCGACAGAGCTGTTAGGCAGCGCGGACACCAGTTGATGAGCCGCTCTCCACGATAGATCAAGCCCTCGTCATGCAGCCGGACGAACACTTCGAGAACGGCTTTGGACAGCCCTTCGTCCATCGTGAATCGTAAGCGGTCCCAGTCACAGGACTCACCAAGCTGTTTCTGCTGGTTCACAATGGTGTTGCCGGACGTCGCTTTCCATTGCCAGACCCGCTCGACAAATCGCTCGCGCCCCAGCGCGTCTCGTGAAAGACCTTCCGTTATAAGTTGTTTTTCTACGACGTTCTGCGTGGCAATGCCGGCGTGATCCGTTCCGGGTAGCCAGAGGGTATTGCGCCCCTGCATGCGCCGCCATCGAATCAGGATGTCCTGGAGCGAATGGTTCAACGCATGGCCGACGTGGAGCGATCCGGTCACATTGGGGGGCGGGATGACGATACAGTAGGGTTCGCCGGGGTGATCGATCGACGCGCGAAAATACCCCTGCTCTATCCAGACCCGGTACCAGCGGGATTCGACGGCTTTGGGATCGTACGTTTTGTCGAGTTGTGGTGTCGTCATGGATGGATTGCCGCTCAAATGGGCGGTGCGCATCTTAGCATGTCTGCCCGGCGCAGCAAATGGTGGGCCGGCTGCTTGTGGCCCTGTCTGGCCTATGCTATACAATCGCCGGCAGGTGGAATTCAATCACTTTACCGTATTACCGTAGGGAGCTGGCATGGCACGAGGACGCGAGAAGGATCGGAAGACGAGAAAGAAGCATCGCAAAAATGTGAAACGGATGAAGGGGCTGGTCAAGACACGTCGAGCAGCCGCGAAACGAGGGAAGAAAGGTTAGGCGGGTGGCGCAGGTCAACTGGACGCCGTGAGACGTTTCAGTTCGGCCTTAACGTGCTGCTCAGCAAGTTTCGGAACGACGTGCTGAACGGATTGTTCAACGGCCGGTTCGGCGATGGTTCGTACGATGTCATCGGCTAACAGCGGCGCTTGTTGCGCCACCGCCGTCCGCATTTCGGCTTTCACCATCTGATCGATCGATCCGATCTGCTCGCGAATCAAGTCGGGCAAGTATTCTCGAATGCCGGCCTGGACCTGTTCCCGGGCCCATTGGTCAATTTTTTCTTTGACCAGGGTTTCGACCGCGTTGGATACGGTTTGCCGAATGATCGGCTCGCTGTTCGCGATTTCTTTTCCGAGCAAGGACGGCAATTCCCGCGATAAGAGCGGGCGAATGATTGCGGCCAGCTGCTCGGCGGAAAGGGTGTCGCCGAGCTGTGACCGCACTTCTTTTGGAATGAGGAGCCGGAGATGGCTTGCAAGTTTTTCTTCAATCGTGCGGGGCAACAGGTCGGCCAGCCTTTTTTCGGATTCTTTCGCGACGGACAGCAGTAACTGGTCGAAGAGGCCTTTCATCGCATCTTGTGGACCGGCCGACGCCGGAGAAGCGGCGGAGGCGGGGCGAGGCGAGGGCGCCTGCCGATCGATGGCGTGCCCGTCCGGCCGATTGTTGCTGGCGATGATGACATGGTTCGGCGACTCGCCATCTCCATCGGAGTCGGTCGAGGTTGCAGCCGGGGGCCAGGTACGTTGTTTGAAGCCGATGCTGTTCGGCGTCTGTTGTTTTTGCGGAAGCGATTTGATGATCTCGATGAGATTGTCCGGCTGAAAGGGTTTGCTCAGAAACGCTTTGACGCCAAGGGAACGGAGATGTCCTTCGTCGGGATGGTCGGCCGGATTGATTAACGAAACAAGATGCGTCTCCGCCAAGTGGTCAAGCTTGTGGATCTCTTTGCAAAATCCGGAGAACGTCATATTGTCGAGATGATAGTCGACAACGATGATCACGGGGCTGAACTGTTTGGCTGCCTCCAAGGCCGCAGGACCATCGTGGAATCCGACGACGTCAAATCCTTCTGGAGTCGAGATCTGTTCGACCAGCCGTCGCACGGCAGGGCTGCTATCGACGACGAACATGGAGGATGGCATCCAAACTCTCCTGATGTTCAGAGATTTCTCGAAGCTAGCAGTGAGGGTATTCTTTGTCAAGAAAACGGCATTTCGCCGATTGGATCGGTCGGTGCTTGAACATTGAAACGGATCGACGTGGAACCGTAGGGGACTGATGGACGGCGCACAATCGATACGAGTCGTGTTTTTCGATGCAGCCGACACCCTGTTTCACGTGCATGGGTCTGTGGCCGAAATTTATCTGCGCCATGCGGTGGAGTTCGGTTTTCAGGGACACGCAGATTCCTTGGCTGCGATCAAACAAGCATTCGGCCGAGCCTTTCGCGAAGCGCCCCCGCCGATTTTTGCGGCGACGGATCCCACTCAGATCAAACAGAGCGAGCGGCTGTGGTGGTTCGATATCGTGCACAACGTCTTCTACCGCGTGGGGATGTTTGAGCGATTCGACGATTTCTTCGAGCGCGTGTTCGACGTCTTTGAAGATCCCACGTCGTGGCGGCTGTTTCCGGAGACCGCTTCGACCTTGGCGTGCCTGAAGGCGCAAGGGCTCGAACTGGGGATTATTTCAAACTTCGACACGCGCCTCTTTTCGGTCATGCGGGGGTTGGACATTGCGGACGCATTCGACACGGTGACGATTTCCAGCCTGGCGCAGGCCGCAAAGCCCGCCCCGAAGATCTTTCAGCTGGCGTTGGAGAAACACGCCGTCGATCCTGAAGAAGCGCTGCATGTGGGCGACAGCCTCAGAGACGATGCTGAAGGCGCGGCACGGGTTGGATTGCGGGCGTTGTTGCTCGATCGAACGTCGCGCGTGTCGGCCTCTCTTCCTCCAGGAGTCAGTCGAATCACGTCATTGGAAGAAATCCCGGCGCTGCTGGAATTGGAATAGAAATAGAAATAGGATCGATCGGACTCTGGTCACGGTCCGTAGGTGTGCTCCGTAGTCACCTGAATGAGCGGTTAGGGAAATATAGGCTGGAACCGCGGATCTCGGGGGCCGTAATCAGCCGGTGTGGCGACTTGTTCATTGATCCATTCGATCACCGCGACATGGCCGAGGCTTTCCGGGTCACCCGGAAGATAGTCAGAGACGACGGCGAGCACGCGAAAGCCTTGCTTTAATTGAAAATTCAAGGTCATGCCTTTGATTTCGCCTCGCACGACTTTGCTCGTATACTCTTCCGGACTCATCTTGTCGGCATACCGATAGTACCCGCGCAGCCTGGCTCCCGCTCGCAGGCGTGGCAACCTCAGCCGTTCGACGAGCCGGCGTCTGGCAGCATAGATGGCCGAGCCGATTCCTCGTCGCTGCATCTCAGGGGAGACCATCACTTCCCCTCCATACAATGTGCGTCCGTGAACTGGATCATGGTTTGTGAACATTCCTGCATCGGTGAAGTCCTTCCATGATCCATGAAGATCGTAATCATCCCAGCGAATGATGAGGCTGGCCGCCATTCCGACCAGTTGTCCTGATGATGAGTCGATCGCGACGAACTGTCCCTCCGGAAACACCTCAAGATGGGAGGTCAACTGCCGCTCCGTCCAGTGCGGAGGAAAAGAGTAGACGGCTTTTGATAATTGAAGAATCTTCGAAAAGTCTTCTGGGGTCGTATTGCGGACGATGATTTTCGATGATGAATTGATCATAGCGGGACGATTTCCAGTTCTTTGACGATTTCCGCGCTCCGGTGGCTGTCAAGAAGTGGCAAAACCGTCGCCTGCGATCGGCTTTGTACGATGGTGGTCAAGTTGATATCGCCGATTACCATGCTCTCCTGGTTCGGGATGCCTTCCGCAAGAATGCCGTCTCGCGAGAAGGCGAAGTCGCTTGGGGTCAAGATCGAGGCTTGCCCATAGTTGAGACTCACGGCGGGAACCATAGGGAGCGAGCCGACGGTTGAGGACTGGATGACGTACATCTGATTCTCAATGGCTCGGGCTTGCGCGCAATACCGGACACGAAGAAATCCTTGCCGGTCGTCGGTGCAACTCGGAACCACCAGAATATGCGCACCTTGATGCGCGGCTGCCCTCGCAATTTCGGGAAATTCGACGTCGTAGCAGATCGTGATTGCGATACGCCCGAACTCGGTGTCGAACACTCTGAATTGCTTGCGAGCCGCCACGTTCCATTCTTCCTTTTCGAAACGGGTCATGTGGAGCTTGCCCTGGACTCCGACTTTTCCGTTTGGAGAGAAAAAATAGCATTCGTTATAGATGATATGGGGCGATTCGCTATCCGAAACCGGAATGGTGCCGGCCACGATGTAGAGCCCGTGCTTCCTGGACAGGTCTCCCATCAGCGTCGCGAATCGGTCGGCTTGCTGCGCCAAGTCTCTGACCTGTGTGTGGATCGGCCGTTTGACGTTTCCCAGCGTGAGTAACTGGACGGTGAAGTACTCGGGAAAGACGACGAGTTTCGCCTTGTAATCGGCGGCCGTCTCAACGAGCCCCTGCACTTGATCTCGAAATTGGTCGAAGGTCTGAACGGGCCGGATGAAATATTGGAGAGAGGCAATGCGTAATCGTTCCATAATTTGGCACCGATCCTTTCCGTTGATCGTCACCTATAACAGGGTGCGTATAGCTACGCAAGAAGCTGCTCGATACCGGGCGGCTACAACAAGAGCGGAACGATGTCTTTGGCACGTCCCTGCAGAGACAGGTGGACATCGGAGGAATACGGGGTTGGATCGAGGTTCACTTCTATCACATAGGCCTGGTGGGCCTTGGCGGTCGGCATGAGCATCGCCGCGGGATAGACGAGCCCCGATGTGCCGATGATGAGCAGGACATCGCATGATTCGACCGCAGAGAGACTTGCGTCAAGCACTTCCCTATCAAGGGCTTCTCCAAACCACACGATATGAGGGCGAAGCAGCCCTCCGCAGGTCCGACAGTGTGGAAGCAGTGAGAGGGGAACGTCTCGATTGTCGCTTACAAGGCGGCAGGACGTGCAGCGCACCTTCCAAATGTCACCGTGCAATTCAGACAGCTTCTTCGAACCGGCGAGGCGATGGAGACCATCGACGTTTTGGGTAATGAGGTGGAAATTCTGCTTGCCCGCTTCCAATCGCGCCAGCGCGTAATGGGCCTCGTTCGGTTTCTTGGCGGCAATCACTTCGCGGCGCCAGTTGTACCATTCCCATACCAGGCGTGGATTCCGCTCAAAGGCTTCCGGGGTCGCCAGATCTTCCGATCGGAAGTTTCGCCAGAGGCCGTCTGTTCCCCGGAACGTGGGAACGCCGCTGTCGGCTGAAATGCCCGCGCCGGTCAGAACAGCCACCGCACGAGCACGGATGAGATGTTCACGGGCCTCTTTGATCTGCGGATCGATGGTCATGGGTTCCGATCTCATGAGCCGTGCGTCGTTCATTCGTCTCATGAGACATGGCGGCAACCAGCCGCACGGTACGCGAAAACCTGCTAGCCTTGTTGTCGCAATTCGTCTGGGGCGTCAAATCGCGCGTCTCGTCCCGCATAGTCGTCCGGTTTGGCGACTTCGCCGTTGATCCATTCGATGATGGCCACCCAGCCGAGACTTTCCGTATCCTTGGGAAGATAGTTGGGCACGACTGCGAGGACATGATATCCGCATTTAAGCTGATAGGACAATGTGGGGTCGTGCAGTTCGCCTCGGATCACCTTGATCACATACTCTTCGGCGCTCATGCGGTCCGCATACCGATGGTAATTGCGGAGACGTCCTCCGGCTCGAACGCGAAGCAAACCGAGGCGCTTGACCAATGCCAGTCTGGCCTCATAGATTCTAGATCCGATGCCTTGTCGCTGGCGGGCCGGAGACACCATCAATTCAGCGCTGTAGAGGGTTCTGCCACGAACCGGATCGTGGTTGGTAAACATTCCGTTGTCTGTGAAGTCGCGCCAGTTCGTCTGCATATCATAATCGTCCCAACGGACGATTAGGGTGGCGGCCATTCCAGCGACATGTTGGGATGAGGCATCGATGGCAACAAACTGCCCTTCAGGAAAGATGCGCTGCTGGGAAGCCAATTGTATTGCGTTATAGGGAGGGCCGAAGGGATAAACCTGGCGAGACAGTTCTATGATCGATGGAAAATCATCCGGTCGGGTGTTGCGGATCACAATTCGAGGGGGAGCGTGTGACATGTCCCAATCGTCTCCAATCAAAGGGCTGGATCGCTCGATACAGGATTTGGGGGGTACCGGCAACAATGCTGATATTCCGGCGGGAACAGCCCTTCACGAAGCGTCTGTTCCACGCGGCGCCACGATATCTGAGGTGAGGGCCAAAGTCTAGGGAGAAGGCCTTTGATGGGGGCTGTTGCTTCCAACAGGTTTCTTCTCTACTCTTGCCGACGTCAGTGGTGAAGCTCATGTTGACGGTTGTATCAATAAGGATGGCAACGCCATGAATAATATTCTGGTCGTAGGGGCTGGATCAGTCGGTGGATTCTTCGGGGCTCAGATGGCGAAACATAACCCCAACGTCTCGTTTTTGCTGCGCCCCAACACGCTTGCGGTGGTGAAACAACATGGCCTGACGATTCGGAGCGCCAGCGGCTCATTTACCGTGCGGCCACCGGCTTCATCGGATGCCAGAGATCTTCCCAGGCCGGATCTTATCGTACTGGGGGTGAAAGCGTTCGACCTCGATGAAGTCATGAATCAGGTTGAGCCTGTGTTGACAGAGAAGACGGTGATCCTGACGCTGCAGAATGGGATTGATACAGAAGATCGGCTATTGGCTCGTTTTCAACGAGACTGCGTCGTCGGCGGAGTGGCATATATCTATTCCAAAATCGCCGCACCGGGCGTCATCCGCCATTACAAGAAGGGCGCCGTGGCGATCGGCGAACTGATGGGGCATGAGAGCGCTCGTCTCTTGGCCATCAGGGACATCTTTGCCGCCGCGGCAATTCCCTGCCATCTCTCGAAAGACATCCGTCGCAGCAAATGGGAGAAAATGTGCTGGAACTGCGTCTTCAATCCTGTCACGGTTCTCATCGACGACCATGTGGCCAAAGCGATCGATCATCCAGAGATGATGGGCGTCATCCGGCAGATCGTGGGAGAAGTGGCGGCGGTATCGGCGGCGATGAAAGTCCCGTTGCCTCCCGATATGCCGGAACGAGTCATCAAGGCCACGCAGGAAATCCGCGACATCCATACGTCCATGTATGATGATTGGAAAGCGGGACGGCCGACGGAAATCGACTACTTAAATGGATTCATTGTACAGAAGGGGCGCGAGCTCGGCATACCGACACCGGTGAACGAAGCCCTCACGGCGATGATCAAGACCATGACGGAGCACGAACAATCTGGGCTCGGTCGAGTACGGATCGAGGGAGCCGTCGTACAGCCGATCTCATTCGACCGCGCCGCTATTGAGGCCCTTCCGGCGGAGCATCATCTCGATATTGCGACAGTCATGCCGGGCATGAAGGGAAAAGGCATTCGCCTGAGAGGTCTACTTGACATTCCGGCGCTCGCAATTGAAGCGGATCATGTCGCCTTCCATGCGGCTGATGGAAAATATTCGGCTTGTCTCACACTTCAGCAGGCCAAGGAGTACGGCATTCTTGTCTACGAACTGGATGGAGGGGCACTGCCGGAGGCCAATGGAGGTCCCTTTCGTCTGGTCACGCCTGGTTTGGGCGATCTTTGCGCCAACGTCAAGGGAGTGGGCCGAATCGAGATTACCATTGGATTGGGGCGGGACACGAGACAAACCACCTGCCCGCCGGATGCTCGTACTGTCCCGCAGTAGTCGTGATGGATTCCGATATCGCTCGCGTCGTGGCACTCGGCGCCAGCAATCTTACACGCGGTTTTCAGACCATCGTCGAAACGGCTCGGGCCGTCTGGGGATCGGATGTTGAAGTACTTGCCGCGCTCGGTCATGGTCGATCCTATGGTGCCTCCAGCCGATTTGTCTTTCGGACCTTACCCGGCATCCTCAAATCTGGCCTGTGGACTGAATTAGAACGCCTCCCTCAGAAGCCCACGAGGGGCCTGGTCACCGATGTCGGCAATGACATCTTGTATGGCTTCTCGGTTGAGCGCACGCTTGGATGGGTTGAGGAGGTTCTTGTCCGTCTCGGTCAGGTCACAGGGGACATCGTGCTCACGGATCTTCCGCTTGCCAGTGCCCGCCGCATGTCGAATCTCAAGTTCTTGGCCTTTCGCACGGTCTTGGTTCCGTCATGTCGGCTCTCGCTGGTTCAAGTTCTCGACAGGGCTGAGCGCGTCAACGAAGGGCTGGCCCTATTGGCTGAGAGGTACGGAGTCAAGTTCTTTCGGCTTGATCCGGCCTGGTATGGGTTCGACCCGATCCACATTCGGCCTTTGCTCTGGCATTCAGCCTGGCAGCAGATCCTTGGCGCTCAGCCTCAGGCCAAGTCAGGTTGGGGATCGATGATTGAGAGCACGAAGCTCTACCTTATGCGCCCTGAGCGTCGCTGGTTATTCGGCGTGGAGCAAGTCACACCACAATCCGGCGTCGCCCTTCGATTAGGCGGGCATGTGTGGCTCTACTGACGGGGGAGGAAAATAGTTCATCAACTCTGTCCCCCAGCTTGCTATTGGTGAAGCGACGGAGTAAGAATCGTTCCATACTTGGAGAGGAATAATTGGCCAGCTTACGCGAGATCTATAGCGTCCTGATGAGGCGCGTAATTACGGGCATGCTCCTCGGCGCCCTGGTAGGGTCTATCCAAGTGGGATTTTTCGGCCACGACCTGATGCATCTGTTGGCCGCAATAACCGCCGGTATCATCTATATGACCGCCTGGGTCTCATTGACCGATTGGCTTCAACTGGCAGGCGGGAAGATTCTCCTCGGAGCCGTGTCCGGCCTGTTGGCCGCCATTGTATGGTGGGCAATTGCCATCCATGCTGCGAATGTCTTTCTGACCGCAGCCATCGCTGGGATTTGTTTCGGTGCGGCCTATGCCTGGTCCGGTCAGCGAATGACCTGAATGGCTCGCCAGCGTTCCGATTGATAACGCCACAGTAACAACGCCATCCTCACCGACCAGTCCGCAACGACCGATCCCCACACGTATAACACCCCAAGTTTGAGCCAGACCCCAAAGACGAAGGCCAGGGGGACCCGGACGCCCCACATGCCGACAGTTGTCGCCCACATGATGAA
>DKBD01000090.1 GCA_002451055.1 Nitrospira sp. UBA6909
CGTCCGCTCCGCAATGCATTCCCTCATACCCTTTGCCACGTCACCAAGGTCAGTAGACTTTGAGACAGGAGTGACTCTTGACTACGCCAATGTCGTAAAACGGCGTTACGATGCAGGCGTCATGGAGCGGCTGGTCCCAGCGATACTTCGATACGGGGGTGCAGCTTGTCGACGTGCTTATAGAGATGGGTTTCGACGATTCGGTTGTCGTTGATTCCCAGCCCCTCACAGACCGCGTCTTGAGCGATTTTGAGGCCGCTATCGACATCGCGCCGGAGGGCGGTGGTGAAGAAGAACCGGATGGAGAAGGCCAGGGGGCTGGATTGCAGCCGCTCCATCAAGGCGGCCCGGAACGGCGATTGGGCCAGGGCGATCCAGACTTGCTGCCCCACCTGCGTCTTGTAGGCACGCCCGGCCGATGACAGGACCCGGCGGCCGTTGACCGTGGCATACTGTTTGTTGATGCTGGGGGGAATGGGCAATACCATCGACAATCGATCAGCCGTGACGGTGGTGACCATTGATGAGTCATGGCGGTTGTCGACGGTCTGAACTGCCCTCGGTCGAGTCCTCGCGATAGAGCGGCTTACAAGATCGGAACTGGGGGAGGGGACAACGGGCCCGGTGGGTGTCGGACGATACGACGCGGTTCGAATGGGGAGCCTGGAGGGTTGGGTGCTGAAACGTCGCCGGGGTGAGGGCATGGGCTACGTTATAACAGATTCATGATCTTGGCCATATTCTGTTCAAAGCGGTCTTCCGTACGGGCGAGATAGCGGCGCCATTCGCTGGGATTCCACACTTCAATGCGGTGATAGAGGCCGATCAGGATTACTTCCTGATCCTCATCCATGGGCACCATTTTTCGTAAGCGTCCGGGAATCAGGATGCGGCCGGTCTTGTCGATGTCAGAGGTGCCGGCTTCTGAGACGACGTGGTGCATGAAGAGACGGCTTTGATCCTCATCCAACGAAGATTTCGTTCGTTCAAGGACCTGTTTCCATTCCTTGGCGGAGTACAGCAGCAAGGACTGCTCCGGGCCTTTCAGAAAGACGACGGATTGCCCTTCCGATTCAATTTGCTCGCGAATGGGGGAGGGAACGATAAATCGTCCCTTCTCGTCAAGTTTGCAGAGGTACTCGCCGGCAAACATGGATGACTATCCTGCTCGTTTAATCATCTGCCGCGGTTCTGGTTCGGTCACGGATCCATTGTTCCAGATCCGAGCGCACAAACCGCCATTCTTTTCCGAGTTTGAAAGCGGGAATCTGCCGGCTCCGCAAGTAGCGATAGAGGGTGCGCGGGGTAATTTTCAGGTATCGGCAGGTTTCTTCCACCGTCATCAATTCGCTCTGTGGGGCCGTCCCCATCGCGCCACCAGATCCCATCATGGTGAGTAGGGAGTCTCATGCGTATCCCGGTAATGAGGGTATTCTAGGGATCAACGGGAGATTGTCAAGGAAAATATATGACAATGCTTGTCACTGGCTGTCAGTGTCCTCAGTGGCGTCCTCACCTCCTTCCGCTTGCTCCATCATGGCCTCGACATCCTCGCTCACATCCTCGCCCATCTCCCGGCCCAGGTTCTTCATGAAGCGGGTGACGCTCTGCGGGTCACTCTCATCCAGTCCGCCGAGATCGTCGGACTCAGCCAGAGATTCAAACCGGGCTTCTTCCGATTTGGGCGCGGCAAATCGAGACAGGAGGCGGTCCATCACGCTGCCGCCGCAATGCCGGCAATGGGCGGGAGGAGGATTGCGGAGACTTAGGCCCAAGATGGAAGTTTGTTTACGGCAAGCCCGGCACAAGTATTCATAGATCGGCATACCTCATCCTCCAAGAACGGCGAACCTCGTGCGATCCCGTTGCGCGAGCAGTCGGTCCGGGATGTGACTGGACTCCACCGTTCGTCCCAAGGTCAGGGGGAACACGTTCCCGGAGCCGGCCTTGCGGAGTGCCTTCGCACATTCATTCACGGTTGCGCCGGTTGTAAAGACGTCGTCGATCAAGAGGATGTGTTTGCCGGNNGTGGTCTGGGCCGGCGATGGAGTCGTGCGGATCAAATCGGTACAGGAAACGGGAATATCGAGATACCGGCCGATTCGGTCGGCGAGGAGCAAGGATTGGTTGAACTCGCGCTCGCGCAAGCGTTCGATATGGAGCGGGACCGGGATGATCACGTCGATGGCATCGAGCGGAGGCAGCCGGTCGATCATGAGGCGGGTGAGCGGCGTCGCCAGGGCGACCTTTCCCCGGTATTTGAACAGGCGGATGGCATCTCCGAGGGGAGACAGATAGGGATAGAGCGTCCAAGCTTTGGTGTAGGAGGGAGGGCATTCTCTGCAAGATTGGCAGACGTGATTGAGACTATGGGATGTTGCGGCTGTTGAGAGAAACGGATGGTCGCAACGGGCACAGCGCGAAGGATTGAACGGCACGATCGTACTCCAGCAGCCGGAGCAGAAATAGGGAATCGGATCGTCGGCTAAGGGTTTGCGGCAGGCGGCGCACTCGATCGGCAGGAGAAACCTCAGGGCCTGGCGCATATACCCAGGAATGGATGCGATCCAGGAATGAGTCATCGCAGCACCTGTGGAGCCCCACGGCTTGAGCCTACTCCGCCGAAGCAGCTTCGGCTGCGAAGGCCGGACAGCAGTGGCCCCTGTTGAGTCTTCGGCGACACCTCGCCGAAG
>DKBD01000011.1 GCA_002451055.1 Nitrospira sp. UBA6909
ACTACGCCCAAGTCCGACAGTTACCGGCCGGACCAGATCAAGGTCCTCGAAGGCCTTGACGCGGTCCGGAAACGCCCCGCGATGTATATCGGAAGCACCGGTGTCGACGGGCTCCATCACCTCGTCTACGAAGTCGTGGACAACAGCGTCGATGAACATATGGCCGGATTCGGCGAGACCATCGAGGTGACGATCCACATCGACGGCAGCGTCACCGTTGTCGATAACGGCAGAGGCATTCCCACCGGCATGCACCCGACTCAAAACAAGTCCGCAGCAGAAGTCGCCTTGACGGTCTTGCACGCAGGCGGCAAATTCGAACAAGGAGCCTACACGGTGTCCGGAGGCCTGCACGGGGTGGGCATTTCTGTGGTCAATGCCTTATCGGAGTGGCTCGAGCTGGAAATCTGGCAGGACGGGCAGGTTTTCGAGCAGCGGTACGAACGAGGTAAGCCGGATGCTCCGCTGAAGAGTACAGGTGTCACGAAGCGCCGCGGCACGAAGGTGCGGTTCAAACCCGACGGGAAGATTTTCGAAACGCTCGAATTCAGTTTCGATGTTCTGGCTCAACGGTTGCGCGAACTCGCCTTCTTGAACAAAGGCCTCTCGATCGCGCTGAAAGATGAGCGGAAAGAGCCCGCCAAGGAACAGGTGTTCCTCTACAAGGGAGGCATCGTCTCCTTCGTCGAGCATTTGAACGAGGCGAAAACGCCTCTGCATAAGCCGATTTACGTCAAGGTCGAGAAGCCGGACATGATTCTGGATGTCGCCCTCCAGTACAACGACGGCTATGCGGAGAACCTTTTCTCCTTCGCCAACAATATCAATACGAAAGAGGGCGGCACACATCTGGTGGGGTTTAAGGCCGCACTGACCCGGACCATCAATACCTACGCGAACGCAAACGATCTATTGAAGAAAGAAACGGAGTCGCTGACCGGCGATGATGTGCGCGAAGGGCTCACTGCCGTCGTCAGCGTCAAGGTCAGGAATCCGCAATTCGAGGGGCAGACGAAAGGCAAGCTCGGCAATAGCGAAGTCAAAGGCGTCGTAGAAATCGCGGTCAACGAGAAGCTCGGCGCTTATTTCGAACAACATCCGCCGGTCGCCAGAAAGATCATCGGTAAGGCGATCGATGCGGCCCGGGCCCGCGAAGCGGCCCGCAAAGCGAAGGATCTCATACGGCGGAAGAGTGCGCTCGACAGCGGATCACTGCCCGGCAAACTGGCCGATTGCTCGGAGAAAGATCCGGCGCTCAGCGAGTTGTACATCGTCGAGGGGGATTCAGCCGGCGGTTCGGCGAAGCAGGGGCGGGACCGCAAGTTTCAGGCGATCCTTCCCCTGAAAGGCAAGATTTTGAACGTCGAGAAAGCGCGATTCGACAAGATGCTGACGAGCGACGAGATTCGGACCCTCATTATGGCGTTGGGCACCGGCATCGGCCGCAAACGGGAAGAAGCCGACAAGTCCGACAAGGATGCGTTCGACATCGCCAAAGCGCGCTATCACAAAATCATCCTCATGACAGACGCCGACGTGGATGGCAGCCACATCCGCACCTTGTTGCTGACCTTCTTTTTCAGGCAAATGCCGGAGCTGATTGAACGAGGGTACATCTACATCGCACAGCCGCCTCTCTTCAAAGTGAAGAAGGGCAAGGCCGAACGATACCTCAAGGATGAAGGTGCGCTTAACGATCATCTGGCCGACCTTGCCGTCGAAGACGCAGCGCTCTATGTCGGAAGTGCGGAGGACTATGTGACCGGCCGCCGGCTGCTGCCCATTCTGAAGAAGATGATCACATTCGAAACATTGCTGGGGAGGCTCAACAAGAAGCCGCATGAAGCAGCCATGCTGCGGGCCTTCGTGGACGAGCCGGGACTCGACCGAGAGATGCTCAAAGATCGTGAGGCTCTGGCGCAGGCGGCGGCGAACGTGAAGAACGCGCTTACGCTCCTCTGGCCGAAGTTGGAAGCGGCGGTCGACATTCTGCCCGATGAAGAGCATCAGTCGAACAAGATTTCCTGCCGCCTGCACGCGAACGGTGTCCTGCATCATGTGGACATCACACACGAACTCGTCGGCTCAGCAGATTTCCGCGAACTCCAGAAGCTCGCGCCCTCCGCGATCGGGGTGGGACGTCCTCCCTACAAGCTCAAGGCCAACGATGAGGAACAACGGTTGCTCTCAACGGCCGACCTGGTGAAGACGATCCTGGGCCTGGGCAAGCAAGGGCTCAGCATCCAACGGTACAAAGGACTCGGCGAAATGAATCCGGCTCAGTTGTGGGAGACCACGATGGATCCTGAGAAGCGTACACTGTTGAAGGTACAGTTGGAAGACGTAACCGGCGTCGACGAGATCTTTACGATCTTGATGGGCGACGAAGTCGAGCCGCGGCGCAACTTTATCCAGACGCACGCGCTCGAGGTGAGGAACCTTGACGTGTAGGTTGATCGTGAATCGCAGAACGATTCGAAGCGGTTACTCAAGTTTCACGAAGAACGATGAATGAGGACACATGCCCCCCGATGAACGTTTAGGCCATATCGCCATCGAAGACGAGATGAAGTCGTCCTACCTTGATTACGCCATGAGCGTGATCGTGGGGCGTGCGCTTCCTGACGTTCGTGACGGCCTCAAGCCGGTCCATCGGCGTATCCTGTTCGGGATGAACGAAATGGGCCTGGCCTCCAATCGGGCCTACCGTAAATCGGCCAAGATCGTCGGCGAGATCATGGGGAATTACCATCCCCATGGGGACACGGCCATTTACGACACGCTGGTTCGGATGGCGCAAGACTTCAACATGCGCTACCCCCTGGTCGATGGCCAGGGGAACTACGGTTCGATGGACGGCGATTCGCCGGCGGCCATGCGTTACACGGAAGCGCGCATGACGAAGCTGGCGGAGGAAATGCTGGCCGACATCGACAAGGAAACCGTCGACTTCGGCCCCAACTACGACGATTCTCTCCAGGAACCGCTCGTCCTCCCGACCAAAGTACCCAACCTCTTGATCAACGGTGCAGGAGGGATTGCGGTCGGCTATGCCACCAACATCCCCACGCATAATATCGGCGAAGTCATCGATGGCCTCCTCCTGCTGTTGGAGAATCCGGACGCCACGGTTGCCCAGTTGATGGCAAAAATCCCAGGACCTGATTTTCCGACGGCCGGCTCCATCTACGGATTAGGTGGGATCAAGGAAGCGTACGAGACCGGGCGCGGCCTGATCAAGATCAGGGCCAAAGTGGTGGTTGAAACCGATGCGCGCACGGAGCGGGACCGCTTGATCGTGTCCGAGATTCCCTATCAGGTCAACAAGGCGAAGCTCATCGAGAAGATTGCCGAACTGGTTCAGGAGGACCGGCTCAAGGGCATTGCCGACCTGCGCGATGAATCCTCGGACCGCGAAGGCGTNNCGACGTTCGGCGTCATCATGCTCGCGCTGGTCAATAACCGCCCCGAAGTTCTCAATCTGAAGGACATTTTGCGGCACTTCCTCGACCACCGTCGGGAAGTGGTCGTGCGCCGAACGGCTTTCGAACTGAGAAAAGCGGAAGAACGGGCGCACATCCTCGAGGGACTCAAGATCGCGTTGGACAATCTCGACGCCGTCATCACGCTGATTCGCGGATCGCAATCTCCCGACGAAGCCCGTGCCGGCCTCATGGGGCAGTTCGGCCTGACCGAGATCCAGGCCAATGCGATTCTGGACATGCGGCTCCAGCGGTTGACGCAGCTGGAGCGAACCAAGCTGATCGAGGAATACCAGGAAGTCCTCAAAAAGATCGAATATCTTAAATCTGTCCTCGCAAGCGAAGCCCTGGTGAGGACGATCATCAAGGACGAGCTGACCGAAATCCGCGAAACCTACAAGGACGAACGCCGGACGCAGATCGTAATTGAAGAAGGGGAGATCAGCCTCGAAGATCTGATCGCAGAAGAAGAAGTCGTCGTCACAATCTCGCACACCGGCTACATCAAGCGCAATGCGGCTTCGCTGTATCGGGCACAGCGGCGCGGCGGCAAGGGCAAGATCGGCATGGGCATCAAGGACGAGGATTTCGTCGAGACCCTGTTCACGGCCTCGACGCATCAGACGCTGCTGTTCTTCACGGACGCCGGTAAAGTCTATTGGCTGAAAGTGCATGAAATTCCGGAAGTCAGCCGCGCAGCGAAGGGAAAAGCGCTGGTGAACCTGCTGGCGCTGGCCGGCAGCGAAAAAGTCACGGCCACCTTGCCGGTGAAGGAATTTCGCGAAGATCAGTTCGTGGTGATGGCGACGAAGAAGGGCCTGGTGAAGAAGACCGAGCTGGCCGCCTACAGCAATCCCCGTCAGGGCGGTATCATCGCGTTAGGACTGGAAGATGGCGACAAACTCATCGGAGTGCAGTTGACCGACGGGCATCGTGAAATCCTGCTCGGCACGAAACAAGGGATTACCATTCGATTCACAGAGGATGAAGCGAGACCGATGGGCCGCACGGCCCGCGGCGTCAAAGGCATTACGCTGGAAGAAGGGAACGAAGTGATCGGTATGGAAACGATCACACCGGACGCCACGACCTCGATACTGACCGTCACCGAGGGAGGGTACGGGAAACGTACGCCGGTCGGTGAGTATCGCATACAGGGTCGCGGCGGCAAGGGCATCATCAGCGTCAAGACCACCGAGAGGAACGGGCTCGCCGTCGGATTTCTTCAAGTAAGGGATGGCGACGAAATCATGTTGATGGCGGCCCAGGGCAAGGTCCTCCGCTGCAAGGTCGGCGACATCCGTGAGATCGGACGCAATACACAAGGCGTCCGCATTCTCGATCTCGAAGGAGAGGAAGATCGCGTGGTTGCCGTGGCTAGGCTGGCCGAACCGGGCGAACGAGAAGAGCCGACGCCGGAGGAACCCGCGGAGGCCTAGCGGGAGGTCAAACCGGCCGCACACGTCCTTCCATGCACGAGCAGACGCTTTCTCCGACGCCTCCTTCCGGTCCGAAGACAAAAAGACAGCTGGATATCGTCGTTAAGTTTGCGCTCGGCGTCTTTATAGGGTCTTTTGCGCTCATCTGGGGAGGCATGTACCTCAGCCGCCCGGATCGATCGATTCCTCCCTATACCGTCGGGTCTCAGCACGGATCTATCGTGGCGACGCACGTTCCTTTTGGCACCACCGACCAGCAAGTTGAGAAGTTGCTGAAGCGGTTCCGCAAAGTGGGCCACGAGACTCGGGACTTCGGTCCGATGAAGATCTATCCCACTACGCCGGGTGACCCCGATGGTCGGTATCAAGACATGCTTATCGTTGTGTTCGACGATCATGGGTGGACGGAACCGGAGATGCTGGCGAAATATGTGGGCGGCGATGCGGCATTCGCCGAGGAGTTTGAACGGTCGATTCGCGGGTTCTATCGATTGCAGGATCAGGAGGAAGAAGCCGGGATCGGTCCTGCATCCAAGAGAGGGGAGCTGTTCGATGAGACACGTATTCTCTTCAAAGGGCGCGTGACGGATCCTTTGCCGGCCGATGAGGAGCCCGCCGAACAGGGTATCTCGATATCGCCCTTGTGAACCGTTTGCGGAGATCAGGATCCTGTATGCCGGAGGTATGAGGATCCATTTCAACCTCCACCTCTGGTTCTGATGTCTTCCCGTCAGCGGGCAGAGCGGAGGAGTCTGGGGGCGAAGGGATCTCGCCGACGCGAAGGACGATCTCCCCGACCGCCTCCGCGCCGGGGACTTTGTGCAGTTTGTCGAGGAGCGCCGGCTTCAAGAACGTGAGCTGTTGAAGCCAAACGGAGTTTCGAACGATCAGATGGAGTTTCTTGAAACGAATATGAGCCGGCCAGGTTTGCGACGCGATCGGTTCCCCGATGATGTCAGGCCATTGATGCTGTAACCGGAGTTCAAGGAGCCTGGATTCGAGGCCAAGCCGTTTGGCGAGACCCGAGAGGATGGCGCTGCATGAGTTGAGGGACCCGATTTTGGCCATGACGCCATTGTAGCAGGAAAACCATCAACGATCAGCAGTCAGATAGTGGTGTCTCCTCGTACAACGGATTGCATCCCGGCGTAGCTGACGGCTGAGAATTGATCATGAACGCATGATGAAAACTAAAGTGGAACAACACAAGGTGGTGGCCACGAATCGGAAGGCATACCACGACTATTTTATCGAAGAAAAATTCGAGGCCGGCATCGTGCTAACGGGCACCGAAGTGAAGTCGCTGCGCGACGGGCGAGCGAATCTTCAAGACAGCTATGCCAGCGTGAAAGACGGAGAAGCCTTTCTCTACCACTGCCACATCAGCCCCTATAGCCACGGCAACGTGATGAATCACGACCCTCTCAGAGTCCGAAAGCTGCTGCTCCATAAGAAAGAGATCAACAAGCTGCTCGGCAAGACGCAACAGAAGGGCCTCACGCTCGTGCCGCTCCGCATTTATTTCTCTGAGCGTGGCAAGGTCAAGGTCGAACTTGGACTCGCCAAGGGCAAGAAGCAGTATGACCGCCGGGAGTCCATCAAGGCCCGCGAGGCCGGCCGTGAGGTGGAACGGGCGATCAAAGAGAGGAAGTAGAGCAGGNNCATTGAGCGGGCCGCTGACGAACTCTTCCCTCTAATAATACCGGCACGAACACATCACAGTTCGAATTGTCACATAGACACGGCGACATTCCCCTAAGACGCGGATACCGCATCCAGTCCGCATCACCATGCGGAGCGAACAAATCCATTTTTCAGCTGCGCAATGAGCCTCCGCATATGACGCACTCATCACAGGTAAGATAGAGTATGACCAGTCCGCCAGGATG
>DKBD01000145.1 GCA_002451055.1 Nitrospira sp. UBA6909
ACCGTGAAACGCTGATCCTATCTTTCTTGGTCCTGTTCCGCTCGTGGTATCCCATAGGAACAACTACCCCAAGGTTCGGTTACAAATTGATATAGAACTGCAACAAGAGAATGTGATTGATGAGATTCGCATTGCCTCCGACCGTTCGGCTGTTGATCATCTGATTTTGGTAACCGAGATCCACGTTGAAATACTGGTTGAATGTCTTGTTGACTCCTACGAAGAGGCGGTTTTGGTCGATTCCGGCGCCTGGTCCTTTGCCGCCGTGTATCGCGTCATCAATGGTGTCGACCGAATTGAGGTTGATAAAAATTTCGTCATAACCGACGAGCGCCCAGTCAGGAGCCATGGGCAAGGGGTATGACACCTTGAGCATCTCGCGGAACCGAAGAGCTGTGCCGGCGGTGTGCTCAATCCAGCGTTCTTCCATTCTGGTGCGGCTCATGAATTGAAAGTTGGAGAACTTATGGGTGTAGATCACCTGTTGAAAGATGCGGCTTTCTTGAAAAAATGGGGACTGAGGCGGCGTATGTTTTTGATTGAAGTATCCAACCCATCCGTAGCCTTGCCAGATAGAGAGATTCTCCGTCAGCTGATAGCCAATTGCCGGACGGAGTAACAGTTGATCGATATTGGTGACATCGTCGCCAATACGTGGGTTGACTTCCATATACGCTAGGAATTTAGAGGGCAGCTTCACGTTCAGATACACCGGTGTCCAGAGTCGGAAGTCTGACACCGTGGTGGGCCCCAACTCGGTGTAGGCCTGCACGGTCGTCACGCCGCCCCCTGTCAGGCTCCAGAGCAACGCCCCGATCGCCAATGTACCCCGCATTCTGTGTCTTCGTTGAAGCGCACGACCTCGATCCATCCTTTGTGTCCTTTCCTTTTGAAGGGGGCTAAGCCAATCGCTTTTCATCATCATTGAGGTGAAGTCAAATCCGTTCCCTGCGTCCTAAAGGTCAATATCAATGGGCTCTCCATGGAAGAGCTCAACTGGGTAACCATCTCTAACTCGTCACTCACAAAGGATTTCAGGTCACTTTCAGCCAGACTGTGCTGATTCAGGACCTGGCGGTTAATTGAGCCATCAAAGAAACCGGCCTTTGTGCGAAGCTGCCATGTGCCAAGATAGGTGCACTTCCGAGGGCCTACATCAAAAATGGTCGGCAGCGATGCCTGCCAGATTCCCATAGCCGTATCGAAACTAAAAGCGGTGAGACGGTAAGAGCCAGAGGGCACTTTTACCACAAACGGTCCATCGCTGGGAAGGCCGTCGATTAAGAATTCTTTCCCCAGCGTCTGTTCCCTTATCCGCCATTGGATATGAAAGCGCGAATGGAAAGGTTGCACTGGAGATGCCTGAGATTCACTTCCGTTCTCTTCGAGGTGAATTCGGCCCAGCACCAAACCCTCGTCTGGTTTTACTGAATCTTCGGCCCCAGGCTCCATAGGCATCAGCACAGACACGCATCCGAGTGTCGCGCTCAGGCTGAAGAAGAGGGGCACCATGAGGATTCTGCTGATTCGCCATTTCCGTTTGTTCCCATGTCTGGAACCTGTTCGGCTTTCTGAATCGCAAGATGAGGATATGGCCTCTCGCCAAGAGACATTGCAATTACCGCTCGGTGCTTTCATCGCCATTACCCCTTTCAAAGAGTATCTGAAGAAGAAAATGCGATGGCTAGCTTCTTTTCTTTCTCCCTGCTTAGAAACTTCACCGAAAGTAGAGCAAAAACTGAGCCGCTCTGCTCAGGAGGTGATGAGTACGAAGCGTACCGAATAGGAAAAGGACAGCTTCTGCATCACAGTCTGGGCTGATTCA
Source organism: Nitrospira sp. UBA6909 (assembly GCA_002451055.1). Classification (GTDB taxonomy): domain Bacteria; phylum Nitrospirota; class Nitrospiria; order Nitrospirales; family Nitrospiraceae; genus Nitrospira_D. The sequence continues at coordinate 1,826 of DKBD01000145.1, forward strand.
GAAATGCCAGGAGATATTTCCATTTAGACCGCATCGCACAGTGCGGATAGTGCGGTATTGCACACTTGTTGGCATGTGGGCATAACCGTTACGGGCTGCTTGACAAGTCGATAAACAAAAAAGGCCAGAATTCAGGTTGAGCTCAACGGAGCTGAGTTGTTGATCGTCCAAATTCAGGATAACTGAGTTGGCGAGCGACATATTCGTCCAATTACATTCGGTCTGGACCAATCCCACTGGCCAAGAGCTGTTGCACCGCTTGCCCCAACTGAAGATGTAAGAGAATAGTCAAAATGCTTTGTGGTGAGCACATCCGCGCGGCACACGATGTCACATAGTGCGGAATCGACAGCGAATTCTTGCTATTCAGTATCTTGTCTAATCCAACCTTGATGCGGCGCAATTGGGAAAGGATGCCCCCCATCGGATGCCGTTAACCGGGAGAAAGCCATGAGAACGTTCAAACCGAGGAGACCTGCAAAAATGACGATATCCCGGGTTTCAATAACCTCAGAAGAATCATCCTGGCACCACATGTGCAGCAAATTTTGATGAGCCATCAGCTGGTTTCTAAAATCTAACGCAAAAGAAAAGCATGCGTCGTTGAAACGTCAGCGAGGGTGAATGAGTGGGCAAAACCAGAACTCAGTACCCACGGGAAGTGGATGCTGGCAAGCTGAGGCGGCCGAAAAAGAAGATAAACCGGAAAACGGCCTTCCCGGGCTAAAGCACTGGCAATACGATCTGATCGCAGGCTTGCAGGTTGCTCTGATAGGACTTCCGCTCTCACTAGGAATTGCGCTGGCTTCAGGGGCGCCCCCCATTGCCGGCGTAATATCGGCCATCATTGCAGGATTCGCCTTTCCGTTCCTTGGCGGGGCACATATTGCCATCAGTGGGCCGGCGGCAGGTCTCGCACCCGCCCTGCTCTCAGGTATGTTGAGCCTCGGTCACGGAGATTTAGCAACCGGTTATCCTCTGGTACTTGTGGCTATCTGTCTGACCGGAGCCGTACAGGTGATGCTGAGTGCCCACAACGTCGGCCGATTTGCCATGTATTTTCCTATGTCGGTGCTCCAAGGGATGTTGGCCGCCATCGGGATACTCATTATCCTTCAACAAATCCCTGCATTCCTTGGCCATCTGACGCCTCCGGCCAGATCGATCCCGGAAGTCATCCTTTTGATCCCCGATCAGGTTATGGGCATGAACATTCAGACCTTTGCCGTCGGAGTCATCGCGTTGGCGCTTCTTTTCGCCCTCAACAGTGCTCTGGTTAAGAAGCAGCCATGGGCGCGCAATATTCCTGCTCCTCTTCTTGTTGTTTTTATGGGAGGGGTAGCCGGTTGGGTGCTGCACTTCCCAAAAGAGTCGCTGGTCTATGTTCCTTACGATGTTCTTGCGCACGGAATTCACTTCCCAAACTTCATAGATGTCTGGCAGCGGTCCGAGCTATGGCTCCCCTTGCTGACTACGGTAGTCACACTGACCTTGATCAATGGAGTCGAGACGATGGCCACAATCAACGCGATCGATAAGATCGATCCCTTCCAGCGTAAATCCGACCCCAATGTCACACTGCGAACCATCGGTATCTCCAACATGTTGTCCGGCTTGGCCGGGGGGCTGACGATCTTCCCAGGGGGCATCAAGAGTACGGCCAACATGATCGCCGGGGGGCGAACCTTGTGGGCGAATTTCTACTACGCCGCATTCATGGCCCTATTTGTCTGGTTTGGGCCCGACCTGATCAACCGAATACCTCTCACCGTCCTGGCTGCAATCCTCATTTTTATTGGATGGAAACTGTGCGCTCCAGCGGTCTTCTCCCGCATTTGGGCGATCGGCAAGGAACAGATCCTGATCGCCGTTGTCTGTGTTATAATAACGCTGCTTTCCTCAAATCTATTGTTTGGTGTAGCGCTTGGAGTGGCGACGAAGATCCTGCTGCTTTGTCGTGACCTGGTGATCGCTTTGATCTACGATTCGCGATTCCGGGCCGTGACTCATGACTCCTTCTTTGCTTGTCTCATCGCATCAATAAAAGAACTGTTCCGCGATCCTGTCATTCGCATTGGCGATGGTCGTGTCACGAGCGAGATTTTGCCTGTGGTGAGCGCCCCAGGCGGATATATGAAACATCCCTATAAGATTTACCTGTCATCGATCAGCTGCATGAACGTGATGAAGCTCGATGCGCGGCTCAAGGTGTTTCTGGATCATGGTCCGATGAGGCACAATTTCATGCTTATCTTGCGCGGCCACCTCGTGGACCATACGGCGATGGAGTATTTGCATCATTTCCGCAATGAATGCCTTCAGGAGGGGCATGATTGCGTCATCGTTGGGAATGAAAACTTCATGCCCCATTCCAGCCATGCCTTGGCCTACCGAGTGAATCAGATCCATGACAGCATGGCATATGTGTGAAACCAGCATAGGAGCTCAGGCATGGTGCATAACCCATCAAAGTATCAGGAGATGCCGAGTGATTACTGTATGCTCTCTATACCTACTACAGCTTCTGTTACAAAACACTTTGGGATGTATCCAGTGGGATTCGTAAAAGGGTTCTCCTGTTGAAATTCTCCGTGGACGCGATGTCGTCAAAACCGCCCAATAACGGAGAAGATTCACGCCCCTATCTGTATTCGCAAATCACAGTTTTGGAAGACGGAGAGAGTCAGGTGCAGCCGGCCTGATAGCCCAACCCACATCCCACACAGAAGGAGAAGGCTTTCCACATGCAGGCTAGCATTTTTGTGGTTGATGATCAGCCAGCGTTTCGGCTCGCCATGGAAAAGCTGCTTTTGCGGAAGCAGCATCGCGTCCGGTCGTTCCAATCCGGAGAAGAACTCCTCGCTGCCGTTGAGCACGACCCCCCGGACTTGATCCTCCTGGATCTCAAAATGCCCGGCATGGATGGCATCGAAGTTCTAGAAGCCCTGCATTCAAAGTCTCGAGATACGCTCGTCATTCTGTTGACTGCCTATGGGACGGTAGAAGATGCCGTTGAGGCGATGAAGCTAGGCGCATTTGATTTTCTCATCAAGACGATTGATTTGGAAAATGTCGAAGAGGTTATCAATCATGCGATCGAATATATGCTGCTGCGTCGGCGCGTGTCCTATGAGAGTCAACACCAAGCCGACCAGTACGACTTAAGCAACCTCATCGCATACAGCCCCACGATGAAAACTTTGGTTGGTCAACTACGGGACCTTGTGGATCTTCCTAGTGTACCCATCTTGCTGATGGGGGAGACGGGAACAGGGAAAGAGTTCATGGCCAGAGTCATCCACCATAACAGCACCCGGGGGAAAGGCCCGTTCGTGAAGATCAGTTGTACGTCCCTTTCTCCTCAGCGATTTGAGCGCGACTTGTTCGGTTACGAGCGTGGTGCATTCGCCGGGGCTGAACGGAGGAAGCTCGGCCTGCTCGATCAAGCGGAAACCGGCACACTATTTGTCGATGAAATTGGCGATCTCGACCTGTCGATGCAGGGGAAGCTAGTGGGAATCGTGCAGGATCAATCGTATCGCAGGCTAGGTGGAACAGAAGATATCGTCGGAGATTTTCGTGTGATCGCCTCATCCTACCGCGATCTTAAGGCGGAAGTAGTGGCAGGACGATTTCGGGAGGACCTCTTTTATCGCCTCAACGTCATCCCGTTCATTCTGCCGCCGATCAGGAGTCGTGTTGAGGACATCATACCGCTTAGCAGGCAGTTTATGGTGAGGTATGGGCTGGAACTCGGGAAGGATGTGACCGAAATCGATGAGCGAGCCATCAAGATGCTTCAGCACTACGCATTTCCTGGAAATGTGCGAGAGCTTCAAAACATGATCGAAAGGGCGATGATGTTATGTGTAGGTAAGACCTTAACTCCGGGGGACTTTCCTGGGGCGCATTAAGTTCTTGAATTTCCAGCTTGTTCGACGAAGCTTTGGGGTAGAGGCCTGTTCAAATGGCTACTAATCCGTCCCTAGTAAATTCCCCGTCCGACAGAGCTTTCATGCCAAAACGATCCGCACGCGCGTTCTTTAATGATATTCCGATTCTCCCGAAGCTGCTCCTCATTCCAGCAGTTCCGTTTATCTTCCTTCTTCTGTTGGGCGTGATGGTATACACGGATATTCTAACCTTTTTCCACGATGAAGAACGTCTGAACACAAGTTACATTATCCAAAAGACGGCGGCGCAATACATGCGATCCGTGTCCGATTTGGAGACCACATTTTTGGAATATATCCTCTCAAAGGAAGAGCTGTATTTGGAAAGCTTTAAAACCAGACGGGCGACCCTTCTTGCGATCGAACAAGAACTGGCCGGCAAACTTCCGCCAGATATGGATCAGCAATTCAGGGAGCTTCAAAAAGCCGTCACAAGATACATTGCAGAAAAAGAGAGATTTATTGAAGCCATCAAGTCGGGGAAGATCACAGATTCTGCCCAGTATGTTCGAGATGGGAAAAGCCGAGCGATCATGGTTGAGATCCGCAAATGGATGGCTCAGTTCGATGCCATAGAGCGGCAAATATCGCAAGAGGAGCTGGCGCGCCTGAGCTACGATCAAACCAGGGTGCTGTTCTTCATTTTGACCGGCGGGGTGCTGATATTAGGGGTGGTTATTTTCGGGCTCGCAGCCATCGCTCAATCGATCGTGGCCCCAATTGCCGGGTTAGCGAAGGCAGTGGGTTCGCAGACCGGAGAGGCGATTCCCGTCATACCTGCTCTTGAGCGCAAAGACGAAATCGGGGAGCTGACGAGAGTGATGGGAAGGATGAGCTCACGGATCCGTCTAGATATGGAAGAGCTCCAGCATTCCGAGCTTGCGCTCAAGAAACTGAATGCCTACTTGTCCGCCTCGGAAGCCAAGTATCGAGGGTTGGTGGATCATGCGCCGGTCGGCATTGTTATGACCAAAGGAGTGAAGGTCACCTTCAGCAATCGCTATAACCAGCAGTTGGCTGGACTTGACCCAGAAGAGAAAGTCGCGCCCGCCACATTTCTTCAGCGAATACATCCAGAGGACCGCAATCGAGTGTTCATGACGTTAGCGCAAGCGGTTGCCGAGGGCAGACCGTGCGAAACGATTTTTCGTTTTGTTCACGAAGACGGCAACGTGCGAAAGATCTTAAGCCGACATGTGCCGATCATGGATTTGGAGTCCACCGATATCATCTATATGGGTTTCAACATTGATATTACGGCCCTGGAGAGTCTGCAGGTCCGATTAAATCGAGCAGAAAGTTTGGCGACGTTAGGCCAGGTGGCAGCGGGTATCGCGCATGAGCTCAGAAACCCGTTGGTCGGTATCGGTTCGACGGCAAAGGTGCTATTGGATGAATTCGAACCAGACAATGAAAGTCGGAAGGAGATCGAAGTCATACTGTCGGAGACTCGACGATTGGACCGCATCGTCAGCGAGATTGTTGACTTTGCACGGGTTCGGCGGATTACACCAACTCGAGTTGATCTCATCCAGCTTGTTGACGAGGTGTCCAAGCTGATGAGGTCGCAATTGGAACACAAACGTCTCTCCGTCAAATCAAACCTTTCACCCATGATCAGCGAAATCCACGCAGACCGCGACCAACTTAGGCAGGTCCTCTTGAACGTCGTGCACAACGCGATAGAGGCGACGCCGTCTGGAGGGCAACCTATTCAGATCACGGCTGATGAATTATTCCGTGAGGATCGGCCAGGGATTATGATTCAAGTAAAAGATGCCGGACACGGGATTCCTCCGGAACACATCGGCCAAGTGTTTCAGCCGTTTGTCACATTTGGGAAACGCAGTGGAACAGGCTTGGGACTGGCTATTTGCAAGAATATCGTGGAAGCTCATGGGGGAGACATTTACGTAACCAGCGAGGTTGGAAAAGGGACGATTCTTGGCATTTGGATGCCGCTGGAGCAGGAATCAATATCACATAAAGGCTAATCAATGCGCGCAATGGTTTTCGTAACAGATGACGAGCACGTAATTCGAACGGCGATTGTCAAACGACTAGTCAGGCAGGGACATTTAGCCGTTGGATATGAGTCCGGTGAGGCATTGATGGAAGCGCTTCAGCAGAAGCTCCCCGATCTTGTGCTGCTTGATCTGAAAATGCCAGGGATGAGCGGCCTTGATGTGCTCAAGCATGTTCGCCAATTGGCTCCCTCTGCTCTGGTCGTCATGCTGACTGCATATGGAACGGTCCAGGATGCCGTGGAAGCCATGAAGTTAGGGGCATACGATTTTCTGATCAAAACTGTCGATCTCGAAGGACTCGATGCGGTGACTACTCGTGCGATCGAGATGCTCAAGCTTCGCCGCCGCTTGGAGTCAGAGATAGGCGATCAGGCAAGTCAGTTCCACTTGAGTCATCTCGAAGCCCACAGTTCTGCGATGAGACAATTGCTCGAACAGGTTCGTGGGGTAGCGGAGAACCCCAAGTCTTCCGTCATGCTGTTGGGTGAAACGGGAACGGGGAAAGAATTTCTGGCGCGAGTCATCCATCACAATGGTCCCAGAGCGTCAGGACCGTTTGTGGGGGTCAATTGCACCGCGATTCCTAAGGACCTTTTTGAGAGCGAATTGTTTGGTTATGAGCGCGGGGCTTTTACCGGCGCGAACCAGCGCAAGCTCGGTCTCCTCGAAAAGGCGGAAGGCGGGACGCTCTTTCTTGACGAAATCGGTGATCTTGACATGGCGATGCAGGCCAAGTTGCTGCGAGTGATTCAGGAACGTTCTTTCCGGCGCCTCGGCAGTACCGATGACCTTGGCGTCGACTTTCGTCTCATCACGGCGACGAATCGGGAAATTAAAAAAGATGTGGAACGAGGCGTCTTTCGTGAAGATCTCTACTTTCGGCTCAATGTCGTGACGTTCGAAATTCCTCCCCTTCGGCAACGCATGGAAGATATTATTCCGCTCTGTCAACGGACCATCATGCGGTTCGCTCGCGAGTTCGGCAAACCGGTTCCTGATCTTGATGCCGAGGCGCGCTTGATCTTGGAGCGATATCAGTACCCGGGGAATATTCGANNTACCTGCCTCGCGAACTGCATGAATCGATCAAGCATGCGGCATCCAGTGTGACCGTAGGAGAGGAACGGTTAATCCGTATCGAGATGCATGTAGGCAAGCAAACACTCGAGCAAATAGAGGAGGCGATTATCGAAGAAACATTGCGGCTCGCAGACTACAACAAGAGTCTGGCGGCTAAACAGCTAGGACTCACTCGATTCTCCCTGGACCGTCGGTTAAAAAAACTGGCGGATGCGCCATAGGAGGATTCAGGCGGCACTCTTCAATAAATGCAAAGATCACAGCACTATCCGCCTGGATGGTGTATTCCGCCCACGTCGTGTGTCGAGGCAACGCGTTTTGTGGTGAATCGTTGAGATGAGACAAGCGATGGATGATGCCGACCCCAACCTTGGTATTGTGGTTGTGGGTTTCTTAAAACACCGCCGAGAGGCTTAAGCGAGAACGCCCCCCCCGCCCCCGTCGTAATTGCAATCGAGCAAAAGAGTCCTGGCTCAAAGATCATGTTGGATTCGCTTCCAGTGTGCGAAACGTCCAACACTGTCTGCCAGGAGTCTCCATCAATGCTTGATTGGCCTGTACCTGAAAAGAGAGCCACATTGTCTATGTAAAATAAGTTCTCACTCCTCGTGGCGGACCGATCCGACTGGGCAGGAGACGCCAGCACAAACCTCGAAATTTCACATAAAACCAGAACCCTCATCCGCATCCCCTTACCGTTCCCTTCGTCAGTGAGGCAGGATCTTCATGACTTGCCCGGTTTCTACCGCGTGCGGAGAGAGGACCTCTGTCCGAAGAGCAGGGAATCGAGACCCCGGAATCACCATCGTGCGTCGCACTCCAGACAGCAGTTTTTGAACCCTCCAACTTTCTGACCCCCTGCATTGTCCAATCATGCGTACCAAACGCAGAGTGAGCGATTGCGCACGGTGTGCACAGTGCGACAATGGAGGCTCAATTCAAACCGTGGTCTAACCAGGAAGCTATTAAAACAGGATAGCTCGGAAAAACAGGCACTTAACTTTCGCGAACGTTTCTTCGCGAAGGTGCGTCTCTTGCTAAACCCTCCAAACTGAGTGCACAGCCTGATCAACAAATGGGGGGAGGTATTAGCTGGATGAAAAATATAACGCAAATCCAGTTTCGATCTACGCTTGAGAGTAAGGAGACGCCAGTGAGTACTGGGCAGTTTTCTGAGCGGCACGGCGTAGGCGCCCAATTAGAAGATGCCTCCCAGCCTGCGCTGAACGAGGCACAACGTGAGGAAATTCGAAGCCTGGTTTCACAGGCGGTCGAAGCCATTCCTCCGAACTGGCCGCTCCGGACGTTCGCTTATCGCAATCCCTTGATCGGGTTCGAACATTTGCCCTTTGAAGAAGCGATCTCCCAAGCGAAACAAGTGCTTGGAGGAGAAGGCTATCTATCCACTGCGGAGTACCGAAAGTGCTACGCCGATGGACGGATTTCCGAGAAGGAGCTATTGAGCGCCCTGCGTTCGCGGGAGCCAAAGCTGGTATCCCAGGATAGTGTCTGTGCCGGAGAGAGAAGTTTCCGTCCTGAAGAGGTCCTTCTGATCCACTTTGTGTACGGCATCGATCCACTCGATCCAAAACTCTTGCAATGGCAACTCGCGGAGGAAGATGCCACTCACCGTATCCGTCCAGATATTCCTCGGCCCATAAAAGACCGGCTGCGATCGTATGCGGCCGAGCGCGGTTCCGAAGCGGGTTACATCCATTCGCTGTGGTCCGGGGCGTTGAACGCGTGTGGCCTCTCTGGACATGGATCGAACGGCAATCATGGGCATTCCCCCGCAACGTCCAATGGTGGAGGATCTGTCCACGCCGAGCACGGACCGACAGAGCAACGTATCCGCACCGCAGCCGAGATTATCGACGATCTGACCGGCTCTGATCTGAAACGGCAGATCAACGAACATCTGATCAAGTGGTGCGCAGCATTCGCGGATGAAGGCATGGCGGATTGGTCGATGCCTTCACGCGCGCAGGGATTTTATCTCGCCTGGCGCGAGATCGCGGCGCGAGAGGCCTCAGGATGGACCCTTGGGATCTCCGACTGGGCTCAGAGGTTGGGGGCGCTCCCTGATCGCCCTGATGACGCCCTCGCGGCAAGCCTTCACCGCTTACGGATTCCCGACAACCAACGGGGAGATTATCTGCGACGGCACCTCGCCCAGTTGCCAGGCTGGGCCGGCTATATTCGCTGGCGAGGCAAGAATCCGGATTATCCTGAACAGGGCCGTCACCCCATTGATCCGATGGAATACCTGTCCGTGCGTGTGTTTTACGAGGCTGAGCTGGCAGAGATCGTCTGTCAGCATACCTTGGGGGTCAGCCCCGAACTTCCCGATCTCCTCGAACGCGAAAGATCTCATCATCACGAGAACGGTGGCTCCCACGCACACGATGCGTACACGGACACGGTCTGCCGGGACGCCTGGCGCCTCTTCCACCTGGCGCAGTTCCTCGAGCTCCGCCCTGAGGATCTCCAGCGTTTGTCGCAAGCGGATGCCAGGTCATTGCTGTCCTGGCTCGATCGGTTCACCTCCGATGCACTCCGCCCGGTGTGGCACGAAGCATACGAAAAGGAATATCGAATTCCATTGATTGCAAAGTTGGTCAATGAGAGGCAGAAATCCGCAAACACAAACAGTGCCGAACGTCCGAGACCTCTGGCGCAAGCTGTGTTCTGTATCGATGCCCGTTCAGAGCCTTTCAGACGTCATCTGGAAGCTCAGGGCGACTACGACACCCTCGGATTTGCCGGATTCTTTGGCACACCGATCTACTATCGAAGTCTTTATCAGGAAGAAGATCTCCTGCTCTGTCCCGTGCTGATCAAGCCGAAATTTACGGTGAGGGAGGGACCGCGTGAGGATCACAACCCTGGGGTCCAACAATCCCAGCTGGGAAACCGCTGGAATCAGTTCGGTCGGCATCTGTTTCATCAGGTCAAGGCCAACCCCGCCAGTTCCTATCTGACGTTCGACCTGTTTGGGTTTGTGTTCGGAATGGCGATGCTGGGGAAAACCGTGCTCGTGAATGCCTATGAAGGTGTGCGCACGTCGTTGCGTGACTGGCTTGTCCCGCCTATCCCGACCCGCATCCCGGTGGAAAAACTCCCTGAGAAAGATCGTGACGCTCTCATTGCAGACAACCAGCGGGCTTGTATCGCCTCGGTCCTTGAGCAGCGGCTGGGCCGCCGGAGCGACGGGGCAACCTCCTCGCAAGAAGTACTGGAAGAATTCAGGCAGGCCGCCCTCCGGGAGCCGGAGGGTCATCATCACGCGATGGTTCAACAGACACAATCTTCCGAGCGGCTGGGTCTTTCCGTGGAGACCGAGCATGACATTCTGGAGGTGCTTCGATACGAGTACGGGATCAATGCCCACAACCACCATGAGCAACTCGATCGCTTTGCAGCCGGTAGGTTTTCCCCGGCGGAACAAGCGGCGGTGGTCGAAAACTCACTCCGTGTCATGGGTCTGACCCAGAGTTTCGCGCGGCTGGTACTGCTTTCCGGCCATGCAAGTACCACGGAGAACAACCCCTACGCATCCGCGTACCACTGCGGGGCCTGTGGAGGGAATCCTGGGGGACCGACCGCCAGGGTCTTCGCATCCTTGGCCAATAAGGCGACAGTTCGTCAGGAGTTAAGGAATCGGGGGATCGAGATTCCAGAGGACACGTGGTTTATCCCAGGTCAGCACAATACGACCACGGATCACGTCGATTTGTTTGACCTGGAAGAATTGCCCGAGACGCATCGTCCGGATCTGCTCCGGCTCCAACGGGACCTGGAAGCCGCACGGCTCCTGAACACTCAGGAGCGCTGCGGTCGATTACCTGGGGCTCCCAGCCAGCCCTCGACAGCGGATGCGACCAGCCATACGTGGCAAGTCAGCCGTGACTGGGCACAAGTCCGGCCTGAGTGGGGNNCACAATTATGACCAGTCCCAGGACGAAAACGGCAAGGTATTGGAGGCCATCATGACCGCCCCGCTGGTCGTGTGCCAAATGATCAATTACCAATATAATTTCTCTGCATTGGACAGCTGGGCATACGGGAGTGGAACCAAAGTCTTACATAACATCGTCAGTGGGGTTGGTGTGATGCTCGGGAGGCACAGCGATCTGCAAACAGGCCTACCGTTTCAATCCATGACCACGGGCGCTCGGCAGTTTCATGAGCCGGTTCGTCTTCTGGCCGTGCTTGAGGCGGAGACGGCCAGAATCTCCCAGGTCATCTCCCGCCACGTGGTCCTTCAGAATTTGTTCAACAATCAGTGGCTCCATCTCGTCTCCTGCCATCCCACCACGGGTGAGTTTGCGCAGTATCAGCCAGGGGGAACCTGGAAGACGATTTCACCCCCGATACTATGATGATAAATACGGCGTACATTCTGATCCCGGCACTCCCTTTTGCCGCATTCCTGATTATCGCCCTAAGCGGTCGGACTTTAGGCGAGATGAGCCATCGGCTGGCAATCCCGGCGGTCTCCACCTCGTTCATCCTCTCGGTTCTTGCCTGTGTCGATGTGTACCAAAACGGAGCCAGGTCGATCCCCTTATATACGCTGATCAAAGCAGGCAATCTCACCGTCGAAGCAGGTCTCTACATCGACGCGATCACGGTGCTGATACTGCTGCTCGTCACCGGCGTGAGCAGTCTCGTCCACGTGTTTTCCAGCCGATATATGCAGGCGGACCCGCGCTACGCTCGCTTCTTCGCAGTGATCGCGCTCTTCACCTCTGCCATGATTATGCTGGTCATGGGCGCGAATCTGCTGATGTTATTCATATGCTGGGAAATCATGGGGTTGTGTTCGTACCTGTTGATTTCCCATTGGGCACGCCGCCCATCGGCCTGCGACGCCGCAACGAAAGTCTTTCTCGTGAATGCGATAGCGGATGTCGGCCTCGTATTCGGAATTTACCTGACGTGGGCCACCTTCGGTACGCTGGATATTCAGGCGGTTTTGTCGGCTGCGCCAAACTATGCCGATCAGACGGTGAATCTCCTTGGGTTTCTTGGTCTTAATTTGCAGGTCCCCATCCTCTCTGTGATCGCCTTGCTGTTGTTTATGGGGCCTATCGGCAAGTCCGCGCAGATTCCCCTCCACGTCTGGCTTCCGTTTGCAATGGAAGCTCCGACCCCGGTTTCCGCGCTGATCCATGCCGCGACCATGGTCAAGGCGGGCGTCTATCTTCTGATTCGTATGGGGCCGCTGTATCTCTTGGCTCCAACGATCATGACCGTGGTAGCGATCATCGGCGGATTGACCGCCCTCTTTGCTGCTGTGGTCGCACTCACGCAATTCGACGTCAAGCGCATTCTGGCTTATTCGACGATCAGCCAACTCGGATTCATGGTGTTGGCCTGCGGCGTCGGCGCCTACGGTGCCGCGATCTTTCACCTCCTCACCCATGGGGCCATGAAGAGTTTTTTATTTCTCTCCGCTGGGAGTGCCCTGCAAAGCCTCGGAGGAGCCCACCATGGCGAACATGACGAACATGGGGAAGCATCACGATCAGGGGTGTCACGGCAACATGTCCCCCTGTATATCGGCGCCCTGATGATGGCGTTGATTCCCCCGCTCATCATTTTCTGGGGGCCCTATGAACAGTTGTGGGCCCTGTCGCACGTCGTCCAAGCACGTGTGGTCTTCTGGATCTTGGGCCTGGCGACCGTGTTTTTCACCGCCTTCTATCTGTTTCAGGGAGTCATGGAAGTCTTCAAGTCACCTGGTCGTATCGACTGGACCACGAGATTTCGATCAGGGGTGATGAAGCCGCAACTATTTTCAGCCTCGCTGCTCCTGGGACTCATTCCCATGACGGCGGGACTTGCCGCGTTCCTTATTTTGACCTGGAGTGGCTTGCACGCATTCATCGCTCCGGCGCTCCCAGGGGCAACTGCTGATCCGGCGATACATTTGCCCTCGGGCTGGTCCCCCATGAGCCTCATTCCCGGTATCGCTGTTGCGATCGCCGGTTGGGCCACGGCGTTCTATTTCCACAGTGTTCCAGCCCATTCCTCGGCATCGTGGTCCGATCGTAAGAAGACGCTCTATGTGTTCTTTCTCAATCAAGGGTACTTTGATCAAGTCTACGAGGCTATGGTCATTCGCCCCTACCTACGACTTGCTTCATGGCTTTGGCAAACCTTTGATGTGAGGCTCATTGATGGGCCCTCGACCAGAGCTGTCAACGCCTCGTTCAATGCGGCGACGGGACTCTCGAAGGTCATTGCCTTTGAGAAGGCCGACGCGCAGCGGGTGTCGTATGCGCTGATGATACTTCTTGGTATTCTCATGCTCCTTTTGGTGTTGGCCGAGGAGATCGAAATTTATTTGCTAGGGTGATCATGGAAATTCCTGCAAGCATGTTTGGGATCTCCCATCTGGTCAGTTGGATTGTGCTGACCCCCATTATCGGATTGGTCATCGTGGCGTTTCTCCGCCATGCGGAAGTCATTCGCTGGGTCACTCTCGGTGTGACGCTGCTCGCGTTGGGGCTCACACTGGGGCTGTGGGCAAATTTTGATTACACGGCCGGTGGGATACAGTTTGTGGACCGGATGCCGTTTCCGGGGGGCTTCTTTCAATACAAGGTCGGCGTGGATGGCATCAGCTTGCCGCTGGTCTTTCTCACAACCTTTATCATACCCCTGTGCGTCCTGGTTTCTTGGAGGATCGAGAACATAAAGGCCTTCATGATGCTCATCCTCCTGGTGGAATTGGCCGTGACAGGCGTCTTCACCGCCATGGATGCTTTTCTCTTTTTAATCTTCTGGGAAATCGCGATGATTCCCATGTATTTTGTGATCGCCTTCTGGGGAGGACTCAAGCGGACCCAGGCGGCGATCAAGTTCCTCCTGTTCAGTGCGGTGGGGAGCTTGCTGTTGGGTCTTGGGATTGAGGCGCTGCACCACTTCGGTGGGGACACATTCGACATGCAGGCGCTCGCGCGGGTGACGTATGCGCCGAACATCCAGTTCTGGCTCTTCCTGCCATTGTTCCTCGGATTCGCGATCAAGGTCCCCATGCTCTTCGTTCATGGGTGGATCGCCGATGCGCATGGAGAGGCTCCGGCCGTGGGGCACGTCATTCTGTCCGGGCTTCTGCTCAAGATGGGGGCTTATGGACTTATCCGGTTCTGTCTTTCTATATTACCGGAAGCGACGGCGGCGTTCGCCCCGTATCTGATGTGGCTCTCCGTGCTAGCCATTCTCTACGGCGGAATGTTGGCCATGGCACAAAGTACGATTAAGCGATTCATTGCCTATTCCTCCGTCGCGCACTTGGGATTCATCACTCTGGGAATCTTTGGGTTGAATCAGGAAGCGATTCAGGGAGCCGTGTTTCAGATGGTCAGTCACGGTATGACCATGGGCACCCTGTTCCTCGCGGCTGGGATGTTATATGACCGCACCCATAATCCGATGGTCAATGCCTATGGAGGGCTGTATCAGGTGATGCCGAGGTTCACGGCTCTCTTGACCATCTTCGTCATGGCCTCCATTGGTTTGCCGGGGACGGGCAGTTTCATCGGGGAGTTCATTATCCTTGTCGGCACCTCCTATCATAGCTACATCCTCGTTCTGTTCGCCCTTATCGGAGTGGTGGTGGGAGCCGTGTACATGCTCTGGATGTTTCAGCGCCTGGTATTGGGACCTGTGACCCCCTATGTGGCTACGTTGCCGGACCTGACTCGCCGCGAGATGGTGGCCGTCATACCGATGGCGGTCGTCGTGCTTGCCATTGGTGTCTACCCGAACGTCCTGCTGAATGTCATACACACGAGCGTGACCACCCTCGCCCAGAATTTCGCGCAGGTGCAGCCGCTCCCGATTGTCGCATTGTTCATCGCGCCATGACCGTCCACGCTCATCTCGTCATACGCTGGGTCGGTGTAACGTCCACGTGTTTTAAGAAGGTGGGACAGGCCCCATCGGCCTTGAAAAACAACGGCGCCTGAGAAAGGAGAAGGGTATGCGTGTGGTCGTGGCAGTCGATCAATCCGATCCGACATTCAAACTGGTCCATGCGGTTACCCGGCTCTATCGACCGACTGAGCTTACGTTAGTGCACGCGGTCGATCACGGGCTTGCACAGTATCCGGCTATGGGGCCTACTGGTCGAGGAATCGTTCCAGAAGAACTGCGTCCTTTCCTGGATTCCGGCCGCCAGTTTCTGGAGCAAGCGGCACAATCCGTTCCGTCCGAATTAAACCTCACGGTCAAGCAAGTGTGCGAATTGGGGAACGCGGCGCGTGTGATCATTAACACCGCGCAGATGGAGGCGGCTGACTTGATCGTCACCGGCGCGCGAGCGCTCAGCAGCGAAGAGATCGAGTTCGGGGTCGGCAGCGTCTCCCACCGAATTGCAAGCTATGCCCCCTGCTCGACGTTGGTCGTCAAACACGTGCCGGAACAGATCCGTCGCGTGCTGGTCCCCATTAATGGGATTGACGATGCGGCGGAAATACAGCGCTGGCTCCTGGCCCACCCCTTTCGCGATCCGGTCGAGATGACCGTACTGCATGTGGTACCGACGCTCGAGGCCTATCGCCAGGATGGTTCACTGGCCCATCATGATCGATTTCATGAGAATTTGTATGAGGATTCGGTGAGCTGGGGGCAAAACCTTGTGGATAACATTGCGGTAAAGCTGAGCGAGGCATCTGCCCCTGCAGATGGCTGCTACAAGGCACATGGCCGAGTTTCCAGTGGTAATCCGGCCGAGGTCATCATCGAGGAATCGGCACAACAGGATCTTGTGATGGTGGGATCCCACGGTTTTCAGAGCGTGGCCCGGTTTATGTACGGGAGTGTGACGCAGAAAGTCCTCCACCGCGCTCCCGTCCCTGTCCTGGTCATCGGATAACAGATCATATCAGGATGAGAGCGGACGGTATTGTCAATGTACGTGGAACGCGAAATCATTGAGAAGGAGCCCTTATGTCATCAGAAAAAGGTGCAGCCAAAGTCCAAGATGCCGGTCCGATTCCTCTCGACTTTCTGCCAGGATTAAAACAAAACGCCAAAACCGACGTCGTTTCCGGATTTGTTCTCTTCCTTATTGCACTACCGTTGAGTCTTGGTATCGCCATTGCGTCCGGTGCACCGCCGATCGCCGGAGTCATCGCGGGTTTTGTGGGAGGCATTCTCGGATCGTTGTTGGGTGGTTCCTATATCACCATCAACGGTGCGGCGGCCGGCCTTATCGCCATCGTCTTTGGCGCGGTGCAAGCGATGGGCGTTATGCCTGACGGTACGGTCGACATTGCCGTCGGGTTTAAGTACGCGTTGGCTGTGGGAGTCGTCTGCGGTGGTCTCCAGATTGTTATGGGTTTGGCTAAACTTGGCAAGCTCACCAATATGTTCCCGTTGAACGTGGTGCACGGGATGTTGGCCGGGATCGGTATCATCATCATGGCGAAGCAAATCCATCCGCTGCTCGGCGTGAGTTTCTCCGGAAAAATGATTCCCACCATCGCGGCCATCCCATCGAGTTTTGCGAACATGGTGACTCCTGTGGCCATGATCGGGGCAATCAGTCTGGGAATGATGATCGTCTGGCCGTATTTGGGGAAAATCGGCAAGCTGATGCCTGCCCCCATGGCGGTCATCCTGGTCACGGTGCCGTTGGGGCAAATGCTCAATATTGACTCTAAATTTCTCGTTCAGGTGCCGCTTGATTTTTCGGCCTCCTTCCAGGGTCCTGATTGGGGGATGATCGGAACCGGTGTCTTCTGGAAATTTGTGGTGACCTATACGCTGGTTGCCAGTCTCGAATCACTGTTGACAGCCGCAGCCATGGACCAGATGGATCCCTGGAAGCGCCGTTCCGACATGAACCGGGAATTGGTGAGCAAAGGCGCAACCAACGCGCTGTCCTCGTTTATCGGCGGGCTGCCGATGATCGCGGAAGTGGTGCGCAGCTCGGCCAATATTATGAACGGAGCCCGGACCCGTTGGTCCAACTTCTTCCATGGTTTGTTTCTATTCTTGGCGGTGGCGCTTATCCCAGGGGTTCTCAACATGATTCCGGTGGCGGCGCTGGCCGGCATGCTGGTGTTCATCGGGTTTCGGTTGGCACATCCGAAAGAATTTATCCATGCCGCCCACATTGGTAAAGAAGAAGTCATCTATATGGTCGTGACAGCCGTGATTGTCGTGTCCGTCGACCTCTTGTGGGGTGTGATCATCGGATTCGTCCTTGCCGTCGTGACCAATGCGGTACGGGGCGTTCGCTCGATCAAGGCAGAGGCGATCGTGGAAGAGCAAGGCGATCAGGTGACGCTGAAACTCAAGGGAGCCCATGGCTTCATCAACTTCGTCTCGATGCGAGGCCAGATGGATAAGATACCCACTGGCAAGAAGCTGACGATCGACTATAGCGGTGTGAATTACATTGACCACACCGTGAATGAGCGGTTCCACCTCTTTAACGGGGAGTATGCTCTGACGGGCGGCAGCGTGACCGATGTCGGCAAGGAGGGTCTCAAACCCACCTCGCATAGTGACGTGTCAGCTTTGGTACGAGGGTAACGAAGAACGATACCGGAGAATCACGTCTGCCTATCAAGGTTGAGAGTCATGTTTCACGTGAAAGGACATCACTCCGGTTCTTCAGGATAAGGGGGAGGCCATGATGCGTGTCGTAATTGGCGTGGGGTCAGCGAGGGAAACCCTTCCCGCAGTGAGCCAAATCGAACACCTGTATCGGTTGGACGAAGTTGTGCTTGCCCATGGGGCCAAGATGGAAGCCATGCAAGAATATGGCAGACTCCGTGACCTTGCCATGGAGTCCGGCCGCAGGCACATCGAAGAATGCCGCGCCCTGTTGTCGGCTGACATTCCTTCTATCCGTACGCTGTGCGACGTTCAGGATCCATCCTCGTTTGTTCTCGACGCTGCGACGACGGTGAAAGCCGACCTCATTGTGATGGGTACCCGCGACTTAGCCAAGCTGGCCGAGGCCTTTATCGGCAGTGTGTCGCACCGTGTTCTCGTCCATTCAACGGTGCCGACGTTAATCGTGAAAGGGGCAGCTCGTGCGATCTCCAAGGTCCTCATGGCCGTAGAAGGTCAGGAGGACGCTGCCCGCTTACAGGCGTGGCTGACGGCGCATCCCTTCAAGAATCCCGTTTCCCTCACGGTCCTCTCTGTTGTTTCTCTTCCGATCGCCGACGAGCACGGGATGGTCGAACCCGATGTTGCGCAGGATGAACGTACACTCAAGGCCAGGCAGGTCGTGGAGGATGCCGCCAAGGCTTTGAATGGCACACAGTTCACGGCTTCCGCGGATGTGCGTGGGGGCGATCCTGCTGAGATTATTTGCGAAGTCGGAAAGGGGTACGACCTCATTGTGGTCAGCTCGCATGGCCGAAAAGGAGTTCGTCGTTTCTTAATGGGCAGTGTCTCAGAGGATATTGTGCATCGGGCCGACCGATCCGTCCTTGTCGTGCGTTGATACGTAAGATATCCGGTCAGTACCATCTCTGTCGCAACAATAGGTCCCTCCGGTCTGCCAAGCATGTTGCCGATGCACCCTGTGGTGCATCGGCGATTCCCGGCTGTGCACCTCTTTTGTAAATCCTGCCTTTTCCGCATTATTCATGAACGTTTCTGCTGCAATCGCGGATTCGCTCCTGTGCGTCCTACTTGTCCGAGCTGCTGGAGAGCCTCTATAATCACTCCCAAAGGAATATCCATGGAAAACGCGATTCGCAATGCCATCATCAAGTTCGAGCAAGAATTCATGGGCCGTGGCCCCGAAGAGGTCAAAGCGTTTATTATTCGGGACCTCGTCGTCGTTCGGCTCAAGGGAGTGCTCACGCCGGCCGAACGCCAGTTAGCCAAAACGCCCGATGGCGTCGACATGGTCAAACGGATGAGGCAAACGCTCATCGCGCAGGGGCGCGATAAGCTCTGCGAGCAGGTGAGCGACATCACCGGAGCCACAATATTGACTCTCTTTACCGACATTGATGTACACATCGGCGAAAAGGTTTTTGTCTTCACGATGGATCGGGAAGTCCAGCCGATCATCCGCTGATCGATCCGTCTTGCAAGCGGCGTGTGTTCCCTGTCATGCTCCATCCATGCTCCCAAGGTCTCTCGAACAGCTGGTCTTCGACAACACGTATGCCAACCTGCCCGAGGTGTTCTACGCCGAGTTGAAGCCCACGCCATTCGGGTCTCCACCCTATCTGGTCCATGCCAACCATGCGGCGGCGGGGCTCATTGATCTCAATCCGGAAGAATCCACGCGGCCGGAGTTTGCCGGAGTCTTCGGGGGGAGCATGCTCGTGCCGGGCATGAAACCGATCGCGATGCTCTACTCCGGCCATCAATTCGGCGTCTATGTTCCCCAGCTCGGCGATGGGCGGGCAATCCTATTGGGCGAAGCGACGAACGAACGGGGCGAGCGGTGGGATTTGCATCTCAAGGGCGCGGGCACGACTCCCTTCTCGCGTGACGGGGACGGCCGAGCGGTTTTACGCTCGACGATCCGAGAGTATCTCTGCTGTGCGGCGATGGAGGGGTTGGGCATCCCGACGACGCGGGCTCTCTGTATCGTCGGCAACGACGACAAGGTCTACCGCGAACAGGTCGAAACCGGCGCCATGCTGGTTCGGATGGCACCATCGCATGTCCGCTTCGGCACCTTCGAGATCGTCTACTACGGCAAGCAGCATGAGCACCTGAAAGTCCTGGCTGACTATGTGATCGCTCACCATTATCCGCACCTCGCTGACG
>DKBD01000125.1 GCA_002451055.1 Nitrospira sp. UBA6909
GCAGCCCTTCGTTCATCGTGAGAGAGTGATCGTGGATTGCGTGTCGTATCCATGGGTTGTAGATAAGCCGGAGAAATCCTAAGTCAAGAGCTGCAAGAGCTAATCTGGTAGGCGCCGCCCCTTGGTTTCTGGCGCAAAAACAAGCACCACAAGCCCGAGCAGATAGATAAGGGCCACGGTGCTGGCCGCGCGCCCAAAAGATCCCAAGGTCATCACGAGCCAGCCGGTCAGGAAAGGTGAGGCGGATGCCAGCACACGGCCGGCATTGAAACAAAAACCGGAACCGGTTGCTCGGAGAGCGGTCGGGTAGAGTTCCGGCAGATAAATGGGAAACCCGCTGAAGATGCCGTTGCTGAAAAAACCGAGGATGGGCAACAAGACCAGCAATCCGTTATAGCTGGTCGGCGTAAGATAGGTGAGCGGAAGCATCACGAAACTGCCGAGGCACATGAAGGCAAAGACCGGCCGCCGACCGAAACGATCCGCCAGCGGGCCAAATCCAAGATAGCCGAACAGGGCGCCCGCGTTCAGAGCCATAATGGCATAGCTGACATAGGTGGATGATATGGCACTATCCAGCCCCTTCACTTCCGGCATCTCACGGACCAACGTCGGCGCCCAATTGGTCGAACCCCAGAGACCGAAAACAGCGACGAACGCCAGGGCTGATCCGACCAAGGTCGCACGTCGAAGGTCACCTTCAAAAATAGCGGAGAGGGGAATCGCCTGTCGATCATGGGCGTGCGACCACCGCACCGGTTCCTTGACCCACCAACGTACAAGCAGCGCCACGAAGGCTGGAAGCACGCCGATGAGAAATAGCATCCGCCATCCGTAGCCCTTCAAAAGAAGATTAAAACCGGCGGCCAGGAAGAACCCCACGGCCCAAGCTGATTGTAACATGCCTGCCGCCTTGGCCCGTTTATCATCCGGCCATGTCTCCGCCACAATCGCCGCGCCTGCCGCCCATTCACCACCGATGCCAAGAGCCGTCAAAAAACGGAATGCCGCGAGTTGCCACCACGTCTCCGCCAACGCAGCCGCCCCGGTAAAAACGGCATAGATAATGATGGTGGCGATCAAGACTTTGGTTCGTCCGAAACGATCAGCGAGAATACCGAATGTGATCCCGCCGATCGCCCATCCAATGAGAAAGATGGAAAAGATCATGCCGCCGTACCAGCCGACCTGTTCGGTTGTAGGAGGGCCGTCGGCGGTGTGCAGCAGATCGTGTAAGGCCGGATGGAGCACAATGGCATAAATCGTCGCGTCCATGGCATCGAAGACCCATCCGAGCCACGCGACGAAGAGAACGAGCCACTGATAGGGGGTAACCCCTCGCAACCATGACTCCGTCCTCACCGGTGGACCTCACCCCTAAGATGTCGTGTTGTTGTCGGGCTAAGGGCTGAGGGCTGAGGGCCGAGGGTATGCATCCGTCGGCACAGGCTAGAGTTGTTTGCGATAGGTGTCAAGGTGAAGCTCCCGTAGCCGCATGCTATAGTCGCTCCTGTGGCAGGAATGGATTACTACAAGATACTGGGCGTATCCCGTGAGGCCTCCGATGAAGACATCAAGAGAGCCTACCGCAAGCTCGTGTTCGAACACCATCCGGATCGAAACCCCGACAGCCTTCACGCTGAAGAGAAGATTCGCGAGATCAACCGCGCCTACGAAATCATCGGGGACGCCGAAAAGCGCCGGAGTTACGACCGGCTTTACTGGGCAGGCGAACCGCGTGCCGAATCCGTCGATCCTAGGGTCATCCTCGAAGAAATGGAACAGAAACTCTTCGACGAAGGGCGAAAAGAACTTTTTGCTCTCCTGATGCAGGATGTGAAACGGATTAAGGATGAGCTACAACTCATCCGTAAACGAACGGTGGCAGACCAAGGCTACGATTCATTTCTCGAACAGGTTGTGGAAGCGCGCGCGGCGGAAATCGCGGAGGACTTCTTGACGGAGGACATGCAACAGCGCAAACAACGCCTGGTCGATGTGGCGACAGATATGATGGTGTCCCAAGGCGTGACTACACGCGGCGACGAGAGTGGAATTCGCCGGCTCCGCGCCCGGCTTGAAGCCTCGTTTATCAAAGGCCGCCTGCACGGCATCGCCTCGGCGCTGGAGCTGTTCTATGAAAGACGTTAAATAGTGAGCCGTGAGGGATAAGGTAACGAGGGCATCGAGCAGCCTTTACAGTTATTCGCCCCCTGCCCCTTCACCCCTTACCGTTTACTGTTTTTCGGCGAGAGGGCCGGCAACAAATTTGCCCGCCTGCATGACTCCCATGATCCTGCCGCGGTCACGCAGAAGTTCGATGTTCTTCAACGGATTACCGTCAATCACCAGCAGGTCCGCGGCTTTCCCCCGCTCGATCCTCCCGACGGTATTCTGAATGCCGATCAGCCGAGCGGCTTCTGATGTCGAGGCTATTACGGCTTCCATCGGCGACATACCCAGCGCCACCATGCGCTCGAGCTCCTGGGCATTGTCCCCGTGGAAATTGAACGGGGTCCCGGCGTCGGTGCCCATGGCAATCAACAGACCTCGGCGGTGGGCGAGTTTGAAGCTGGCTTGATGGCGTTTGGTCATCGCCTTGGCCTTGTCGAGCGCGCTGTCGGGAATGCCGCATCCTCGTCGGCAGGCGGCGGTCGTAGCCAATGCAGATAGAGTCGGAACCACATACACGCCGTGTCGTTCAAATAGGCCCGCGCTTTCGTTGTCCATCAACGTCGCGTGTTCAATCGAGTGGACACCGGCACGAATGGCATTGGTCATGCCGGAGGCCCCATGCGCATGGGCGGCGACTTTTTTCCCCGTCTTGTTTGCTTCCACCACCGCAGCACGAAGTTCTTCGAGCGTCATCTGTGCCTGATCGGGAGCGGTGCCGGGCGTCAAGACGCCTCCCGACGCGATGACTTTGATCAGCTCTGCTCCCGCGGCAACTTGGGCTGCGACCGCCTGCCTGACCTGATCCACACCCTCGACTTCCTGCCCGATGAAGCGCGCATGGCCGCCGATCATACACACGGCAAGGCCGGCGCCCACGATACGCGGTCCGGGCATGACCCCGGCCTCGATGGCGCGCTTGAGCGCGAAGATTGAGTGATCACGTGAGCCGACGTCGCGCACGGTGGTGAAACCGGCTTCAAGCGTTATCTTCGCATGCC
>DKBD01000245.1 GCA_002451055.1 Nitrospira sp. UBA6909
ATTCCCACATCGGGCTCCCCCACGCCCTAAATATGTCAGGCCCATTTACACACACTTTCCCTCTGGTCGATCCGACTCCTTGAATGTTATAGTGCCCTATCTTGTGGGATAGGAGAGCTCCATGACCCTTGACGAAGCCAGGAAACGCATCGAAACAGCCGTCACCCAGTATGGCCAGCATGCCGCGCCCGCAATAGATTTGGTCATGGCCGAAGTCCGCTCCGACATGGGCGCCGGCGCATTCAACGAGCTGGTCGAAGATTTCGATCTTGAACTGCTGTACAACATCGCGCCGATGGAATCGGACCACACCAACAGCTGAATCAAATAGCGCCTTGCCAAGGCAAAAGAGACACGCGTCTTCCTTGCTGATGCTCCCCCACCATCATTTCACGTTCAACGTTTCACCGTTCACGCGTTCACTCCGTTTCGTATGCCCCTGATCTGGGCCGCAATCTCCGCTCATGGATTCGGTCACGCCGCGCAAGTCGTGCCGGTGCTCAACGCGTTGGGCCGTCTCGTTCACGATCTCCGTGTGGTGCTCCGAACCACGGTGCCCGCCTCGTTCTTCCAGAGCCGCCTCACAATTCCCTGGGAATTGAGCGCGGCACCACAAGACATCGGATGTATTCAGAAAGGGCCGTTGGCGATCGACATAGAAGCCACTTGGCGTGAGCACCATCGGTTTCACCTCACGTGGGACGACCGGATGCAGGCCGAGGTCCAGGCACTACGCGCCGCCCGGCCCGATATGATCCTGGCCGACACGCCATACCTGGCCTTAGCGGCCGGCGCGAAGGCCGCGATTCCCAGCGTCGCCCTGGTCAGCCTCACCTGGGACCTCGTACTCTCGGAGTTTCCGGCTCCGCCGGATATTGACGCTCAGGCTCTCATCGGATCGATCCGCCAAGCCTATGCTCACGCCGATCTCGCACTACGCATCACACCTGCTCCCAAGATGGACATCTTCACGCACCTGATCGACATCGGACCGATCTCCGAACCGGCATCCTCCGTCCGTGAACAGCTCGCCAGACTGTTCAGGCTCACTCCCGGAGAGCGGACCGTGCTTATCGGATTCGGGGGAATTCCCTTGGCTTCGCTTCCATTTGAGGCACTAACACCGCTTACCGGCTATCGATTCCTCTTCGATGGCCCGATTCCTCCGAACAACACGAGATTTATCTCGACGAAATCGCTGCCCTTTTCCTTTAAGGAGCTGCTGGCATCCGTCGATATCATCATGACGAAACCAGGGTACAGCACCCTGGTCGAAGCCGTGACATTGCGCGTACCTCTCGTGTATGTCCGCCGATATAACTTCGTCGATGAACAGCCCTTGGTAGATTTTCTCCATCGGCATGGTCGCGGCGTGGAACTGACACAAGACGAGTTTGCCGAGGGCCGGTGGCACGCTGCGCTCGAAGCCGCCATTGCTCTTCCGATGTCTCCATCGCCTCCGCCGCCGACGACAGGGGCATCAGACGCCGCCGTATTGCTGACGTCATTCTTCTAGCCGGCATTTTCACAAGGATGTTGCACGGGGCGATCGTTTGCAAGACTCGCCTGCATTTCCCCGTTTCATTCGTAGAATGAAAAAGGGGGTGCTATAGTTGTGGCGTGTTTGGGTCCCGTTAACAACAAACGGGCGCACCTTGATTATGAACCCTGCCTCACAACAAGCCGCATCGACGATTGATCCCACGCTCTTGACCCGCGTGGTCAAGGGAGAGCAGCAGGCCTTTAGCCGGCTCTACGACCTCTCAAGCACGCTCCTCTACAGCCTGGCGGTACGTATCTTAGGCAACCGCGAAGAAGCCGCTGAACTCCTGCAAGAAGTCTATCTCGAAGTGTGGAGAAAAGCGGCACGTTACGACGTGAGCCGCGGCACACCGATCGCGTGGCTGATCACGCTCACCCGCAGCCGCGCCATCGACCGGTTGCGAACACGGGGCACTCGCGCCTTGCGGCAAACTGGTCAGCCGCTCGACCTCCCAGCGGCGGGGCGAGTGGCGGATCAGCACCCCACGCCCTTGGACGCACAGGCCGATCAGGAATTGCGGCAACTGGTCTACGACGCGCTGGCAGGCTTACCGCCGGTGCAACAACAGGCCATTGAACTGGCCTACTACGATGGTCTGTCTCATGCGGAGATCGCGATCAAGCTCAACCAACCGTTGGGAACGGTGAAGCCCCGTATCACACTCGGCATGTCCAAACTGCGCGAGTCGCTGCGGCCGTACTGGGAGCAACGCGACCATTCATGACCCATGAGGATTTGGAAGACACGATTCCGTTATACGCCGTCGGGGCATTGGAGCGGGGAGAGCGGCAAGCCATCGAAGCCCATCTGCTGTCCGGTTGCGTCCCCTGCCACAGCGCCCTCAAGGACTATCAATCCGTGGCGTTCGTCCTTCCTTTTGGTTTGAACATGACCGCGCCTCCCCATGGGTTGAAGGCCACAATCATGGCCGCGCGGACATCCGCTGCACTCCAGGAAACGGAAGCGCAACAATCCGAAAAACCGAGTCTCGAACCGGGGGAATGGATGAATCATCTCTTCCCGCCGGAGATTCCCTCGAAACATACCCCCTCGTTCAGATGGGTCCTCGGACTGGCCGTGGCCATCGTGATCGCCGGCGGCGGATACACGACCTGGACTGCTTACAATACACAAGTTGCCGCGGACAGCGCGAGATTGGCACAAGTGCAAGATCAGGCCGCCGCCGCCCGCTCCGAGCTCGCCACGTTGCAGCGGCAGATTGACGAGCGCGACGAATCGTTGGCCCAGTCGCGGGAAGAACTAGAGCGTCGGGCCATGGACATCGTGGAACTCAAAGATCAATTGATTCAGCGAGAAGCTGAGCTGGAGGTCGCCATTGCTCAACTCACAGAGCAAGGGAAAAAACCGGTACGCGTACCGCAGGATGAACTGGCTGCCCTCCTGCGCACGCCAAATGCCAAAGCCATAGCACTGTCCGGAACGGAGATGACCAAGCAAGCATCCGGCATGCTCCTCTACGATAGCCGCACCCAAAAAGCCTGGCTCTATACCCTGAATCTCCCCGAATGCCCGAACGGCATGACCTATCAACTCTGGGCCATGAGTGAGAAACCCGTCAGCATCGGCACCTTCCACGTCGGCGCCGCAGAAACCTCGCACGTGTTCGTCAAACCCTTCCGCGACTTCATGAGCGCAAAGACTTTCTCCGTCAGCCTCGAACCAGACGGTGGACGTCCTCAACCCACAGGGCCTGTCTACCTCCTCAGCCATTCCTAACTCCGTCAGCGGTGCTGCTCCAACGCTGCCCCCTGTGTTAGCATGTCGCATGGCTATCGGAGCAAAATTCAGGGACTCGCCTCCATGCATCTGAACGATGACGACCACCATTTCATGCGGCTGGCCCTTCAGCACGCCGCGCTTGCGCCGGCAGCCGGAGAAGTTCCGATCGCCGCAGTCCTTGTGCAAGACGGCCAGGTTCTTGCGGCCGCACACAACCTCCGGGAGGCCTCCCAAGACCCGACGGCTCATGCAGAAATGATCGTCAT
>DKBD01000082.1 GCA_002451055.1 Nitrospira sp. UBA6909
GATCGAAGCATCTCCCATCAAGCACGTCGCCACGACCCGCGAAGACTGCGCCGGATTCGCCGCGGACGCCTATGCGCGCATCAACGGCATTGGCGCCGTCTGCGTGACCTATTGCGTGGGAGGGTTAAACACTGTCAATGCCATTGCCTGCGCCTATGCCGAGCGCTCACCCGTCGTCCTGTTGACCGGCTCGCCTGGCCTTTCGGAACGCATACGCACACCATATCTGCATCATATGGTCAGGGACTTCTCGACACAGCGCGAGGTGTTCGAACGCATGACGGTCGCCGCCGTGACACTCGATGACCCGCTGACCGCCGAACGGGAACTGGACCGGGCCTTCGCCGCGCTGCTGCGCTATCGGCGTCCAATCTATGTGGAAATCCCGCGCGACATGGTCTACACGCCCCTGGCCGGAGCCATAAAACCGATCTGCATTGAAGATGCGCCAAGCGATCCGGCGGCTTTGGAAGAAGCGATTGGGGAAGTCCGCACCATGCTGGCCTCGGCCGAGCGGCCGGCCATGTTGGTCGGAGCAGAGGTAGGCCGATTCGGCCTGCAAGATGATCTCGCACGACTGGTAGAGCGGATGAACATCCCTATTGCCTCCACGCTGCTTGGGAAATCCATCATTCGGGAAGACCATCCGCTCTATGTCGGCGTCTACGGTGGACTCATCGGGCGGGATGAAGTCCAGCAGTTTATCAACGACTCCGACTGTCTCTTGATCCTGGGCTCGATCCTCTCGGACGTGGAAGATTTGGATGCCCGTTCGCCATTGCTCGCTGAAGGACGGACGATCCATGCGACGGCCGACCGCGTCGCCATCAAACACCACCGATTCGACTCCATCAAGTTTCAGGATTTCGTCCGGGCCCTCGGCCAAGCCCCGCTCCCCGCCTTTCCCCTTCGAGAAGCGCCTACTCGAACCGTGACCGCCCTTTCACCGCCTGCCCCAGACTCGCCCGTAACCTTGGACGGACTGTTCCGGCATCTCGACACCGTCTTGACCGACAAAACCGTAGTGATCGCCGACGTCGGCGAATCGCTGTTCGCCGCCGCCGATCTGCACGTGCGCCATCGCTTCGAGTTCCTGTCGCCGGCTTACTACACGTCGATGGGATTCGCCGTGCCGGCGGCCCTTGGCGCCTCGTTTGCCGATCCCAGCCTGCGGCCCATCGTCCTGGTGGGTGACGGGGCCTTTCAAATGACCGGAACCGAATTATCCAGCTGCGTCCGCTACGGACAGGCTCCTATCGTCGTACTGCTGAACAACCGCGGGTATTCGACGGAGCGAGAAATCATGGAGGGGCCGTTCAACGACCTGCACGAATGGCAGTATGAGAAAATGGTCGATCTCATCGGCGGCGGTATCGGATCGCGCGTGAGCACTCAGCGGGAGTTCGAAGAACGTCTCGCCGCCGCTCTTGCGGACCGGAGCCGGCCGCACCTCATCAACGTGCTGCTCAGCCCGAGCGACCGATCGCCCGGCATGGTACGGCTTGCCCGCCGACTCGGCAAAAAACTTTCGACGGATAAACCGTAGCCGGTCTTCTTCGCCCACGGACCAAACCAACTCGCTTTCTCAATCCTCTTCCGGATTGATGATATGCAGTCCCGCCGTTTTGGACGCGGCCAGCAAGTGCGTGTCGGCGCTGACGATGGTCAACCGCATCGGCTTCAATTCCAAAGCCAACGCCAGATGCATCACTTGCGGTGACCGCAGAAAAGGATATTCCAAGACCAGTTCCTTGGTCGACAGGTAGGTCTCAATCGTCGGTACGATGAATTGGAACAGCCCTTGTTTCGATTCGACTTCGAACTTATAGAACACCGAATAGCAGTCGTCCCGGGTGATTTTTCCATCTTGAGCGCGTGTCGACATGATGGCATAGAACTCCGTCACAGACCATGTCGGCAGAATGGCGACTTTCCCGCGCTTCACAAGCAGTTTATTGACGATGCGCGTGCCCCGCTCCATGCTGTACCGTTTGACGAGCGCGGTGGAGTCGAAATAATAGTATGGCATCCCCTTATATCCTCCCCTTCAGAATGATTTCCGCCAATGGCCCTGGGAGCTTGGAAAGACGGTCCTGCAATTCATCGAGCGGCAACTCCTCATAACCTTCTTTCCGCAACATATCGGCGAGATTGCCCTGGTTGAATCCATCCGTATCTTCCTTCAGTCGTTCGTTCAATCGCCGTTTTGCCATGCGGCTCGACACCTTTCGCCCGGACTTCGTCAACCCGCGCCCGCGGCTGCGTGGAGCGCGATTCGTCGCTTGTTTTGCATTCGTACTCACGGTCATCACACCTCCTGGTTAAGGAACAAAGAACACGGATCGTTCGTTTACGGCTCCGAGTCACTCAAGGGCTCTCCTCGTAGACAACCAGCCGGCATCCCCATTGGCATCGGTAACGCGGCCTCTCCGAAAATATGCGCGGCAATCATTGTCGCAACCTCCGACGACAGTTCATGCTGCATCACACGCAATGTCTTGGCCATCGCTTCACGCTCCGTCAAGTGACCTTCCTTGCCGCCGCGTGAAACCGCTCCAAGGACACGCTGAGTGGTCGCTTCCCTCACATCAAAATCACTGCACCAGCGGACGTACCTGAAATGTTGGTCCTGAACCTGGATGGGAAAGAGACGTGCCGTACCTCGAACGAGCAATTCAGGCACCGTTCCGTCGTCATGTGCAGTACCAGCTGTTACTGTAAGCCCTTCGCGGATCAGCCCTTCCGTCAAGGCTCGTTGAACAGGCTCGGCATGATCGCCCGACACCTGCACGGCCAGCACAAGGTTCGTCGCAAGAAACCGCTCAAGCTCATCAGACAATTCATGCACCCCATAGGGCGGCGCGATGCCACGTCCACTCAGACGAATGACACGCAGATCGGAATTGTAGGCTTCGCGCAAGACCAGATTTCTGGCGGCCCGCCGCAGAGCGCGAATCTTGGCCAGTTTGTCGGTCGTCCGCCGTGATTCGACGACATCCAACTCGATCGCCCGATCCAACATGGACACCCGATCCAGCAACGATGCTTCGACCTGGGAACGGCTCATGGCGGCCAAAGCATAGTGCAGCCCCTTGTTCGGGTCATGCCAGGTTTCCATAATCCTGACATTCTCAAGCACTTTGCCTGTCGAGACCTGTGTTACCCTGTCAAGCGTGAGCCGCCGTTCCTCATTCGTCGAACCCCGGCGTTCGATCACGAGATACGACTCCCAATCCTTGGCGCGAGCGTCCACTTCCGTTTTGAATATCCGCGAGACAGCCGCATAGGCCTCATCTGCCGCGCTGTTTCTGTTGTCCGACTGCCCGACTCCGATCAAGTAGTGCGCCGGAGGATATTCCCTATCCGCATCGTCGATCCAGCCCGGCCTGGCATGTCCACCAAACCACGCGCAGCCGGCCGATGACATCCCGACAAGTCCCAAACAGCCCAACACCAGGATAGATCGGTGGAATACCATTCGGCGACCGGCTGTCATTGCATCACACGCCGAATGAGAAAGACCGTTTGCCCTGGGGCCACGTCAACCGATTCCTCCTCCTTCCGCACGGCACGTGCTTGGCCCGACGGCCGAATGGCGACCTGATACCGGCCCGGAGGAACCCAGGCTCGCGCCACATGAATCTCATCCGGCAATGTCTGCCAACTCCGATTATCGGCTTCTTCCGACGCCACGGCCAACCCCTTGGCCGCCAGCCCCACGAGAAGCCCGACCCAGGGAGCGGCATCTTTCCCTGCGGCCAGCTGCGCGCCGATAACCGCCCCTTCCGCCATGGAAAACTTCGTAGCGGCTCGCGCCAGCGCTTTTGCGGTAATAGCCGGCATACGATCCGCAAGGCTCTTCTCCGCCAGCGCCGTCAGATTATGCGCCGGCTCAGAACGGACGGTATACGAACGGCTTTGCGCATCCATAAGCGTCATGGTCTCGAAGGGAACCTGCGTTTTTTGCGGAACCAGGCGTGGGAGCGCGACCCGTACCACCCGCCCGCTGAGGCCGTAAAGCACGCTGTCCAGAGCTCGATCCTGGCGGCCAACTGATTGGGACAATCCTCGGTTGAGCAAGACCAATTGCAATGCGTCCAGACTGATCGGGAGATCAAGATAGCGATCCTCTTTCCGTGGAGCGCGCCCATTATAGCTGATCATGACGACTTGAGCGAGTTTTCGACGAACTGAGGCGGGGTTCCACTCCACGTCGGTAAAGGCCGTCCGATATTCTTCGAATTCCGTCGTCAGTCCAAGTGCCTCAGTCATGCACAATAAGTCACCGCGCAATGACGGAGGATACGAAATTCGTGACCACTTCCGCATGGCCTCATACGCCTCGAACGCATTGCGATAGGCGATAAAGGCGTTGTTGAGATCGCCGGCCGCCTCGTACAAGATCCCGCTCAGGTAACGGGCGAATCCATCATTCCGGTATCCGCTCGATTCTTTGACTCTATCGCTAAGCACATTCAGACGATGGTCGAGACGCCGGGCTTCCACGAGGGCTTCGGTCACATCACCCCGCGCCGCATAGTTCAACGCCTTGACCACGTTGATCATGACGTGCTCATAGGCGTCGCCCTCATACGGCAACGTATTGTCGCTGGTCAAAAACGCGGCGGTTTCGGAACGGATGGTTCTGGTGTACAGCCGCTCGACGACATCTTCCGCCTGTTCCAGCGCTATGGTGCTTTGCCGGTAGTCTCGAGCCAGGTGCAAGGTCATGCCACGGTCCATCCCGTAAAGCACCCGGTTTTTTGGGCCATACTCTTCCTCCGACCGTTCGACGATCACAGCGGCCTGCGCCGGATCGCCCGCGAGCAAACTCCGTTCGATGAGGGAATATCGGCTGACTGCAGGGCCGCAGCCGGCCAAAAGAATCGACGCGGCAAGTAAGAACGCACAGGGAATCGGAGTGATAGCGCTCCACCGCACACAACCACCGTGGGCAAAGCGTGAGAGAGAAGGGCTCAACTGAATTCGCGGAGCTTTAAAAAACCGTCCGTTTCTTTTCGACCACTTTCTTGATCTTCTTCTGCCCGTACCAGACCTTCGCATTGTTTTCCAGATCGATCATGTGGAGATCGACCTGGTAAAATACCGCCTTCGTCCCGTCGGCTTCGTCGAGAATCGTGGCAATGGTGCCTTTCATCATGTAGTCGGCCCCTGTTTCTTTTCCCGGGGCCTTCTGGGTCTCTTCACGCGCATGCATTGCCTGCTCTTTTCGTTCCGCCCGAATCTCATCTCGCTCGCTCTTCCCGGCGACAAACGTGACTTTTTGCGAGTTGGTCAATTCACGCTCCAAATCCGTGATGAAGGTCTGCACATTGATGTGTTCGTGGCTGTTGTTCAGCACGGTTCCCACCACCACCACCGGCTGGCGTCGATTCGCCTGCGAGAAATTACCGAGCCAAGGGTACTGCAACGCATCCTTCACCATGGCTTCGGCAACCATCCGCGAGTCGGTATCGTTCCATCTCCCGCTCAAATCCGTCACGACGCCGGCATCCACACGAGTCACCTTCACTTCGTGGCCGCATCCGGCAAACGCAACAACCGCGCAAAAGATGATT
>DKBD01000060.1 GCA_002451055.1 Nitrospira sp. UBA6909
ATGACACGGAGAATTCCATCATTTCATTTCTCCGCAAAGCCACGGATCCGAACAATCAGATCGTGTGCGTGTGCAACTTCACCCCGATTCCGCGCCATGGATATCGAATCGGCGTCCCGTTTCTCAGCCGGTATCGCGAGGTATTGAACAGCGATTCGCAGATTTATGGGGGCAGCAACATGGGGAACGGGGGAAGTGTGATGGCCGAGCCGGTTTCCGTGCATGGATTTCCGAACTCGATCGCTTTGACCGTGCCTCCGCTCTCGGTGCTGTACTTCAAGGCGGAGTAAGGGAGCGGCTCCTCATTCGCCGACCCGGCTCGGCACCGGCAACGTGCGGTCTGACGGTGTGACGCGCGGATGCCATCGCAACCCCAGATCGAGGATGCGTTGCAGTAACGCGGCATAGGAGAACCCCGCCGGCAGGGCGGAATCGGCAAAATCCTCGGCTTTGGCGATTTGCGGATTCGGGTTTGCCTCCAGCACATACACCTGGCCGGCGGAATCGAGCCGACAATCGATCCGCGCATACCCGCTGAGCCCCAAGCTGCGGTACACCCGTTTGGCGAGATGGCGTAAGGTCTGTTGCTCGCCTTCGGTCAGATCGCTTGCCGCTCCGGATCTGACGCCATACTTCTTCTGATACGACCGACACCATTTCACCCGTGCCGTTGCGATCTTCCTGGCTTCGTCCGGCAACTGACTCATGTTCAGCTCCCACACAGGAAATACTTGTAGACGCTGATTCCCCATCACACCGATGTAGAGTTCACGACCTTCTATATAGCGTTCCACCAACGCCCCGGTTCCGAGGCTCTGATGAATGAACTTGACCCGTTCTTGAAGTTTTTCGTCGTCGTCCACGATGGAGGCTTGCGAAATACCCATCGACGATTCTTCCGAAACGGACTTCACGATCAATGGAAACGCCAGATCCTTGGGCCGTCTGACCGACCGGCCCAGAGGCACCGTGATGAACTCCGGGATCGGAATGCGGTGATAATAGAGAATCTTCTTGGCCAGCCCCTTGTCGCGAGCCAGCATCAATCCCCTTGGATTGCACCCCGTGTAGGGGACCTTGAGCAGTTCGAGATACGACACGACGTTCTGGTCATACACGGCCACCCCGCTGAACTCCTCCAGTAAATTGAACGCAATGTGCGGCTTCCATTCCTCCACGGCTTTGCGGATGACGGACAGTTCCTGTTGCACGCCGACCGGGCGCACCTCGTGCCCGATCTCCCGAAGCGTGCTGACGACATCGTACTCGGTCTTCCATTCGGCTGCACTGAGGTCAATCCCCTCGACCGTCTCCGGCGGAACGAGTTCTTCATGCATCAGCACAAGGACGCGCAACGGCTTCATAACGCCACCCGGTGATGGCCGCCGTGCAGATAGTTCATCGTCTGCACCGTCATGAGGATCGTGACATTGAGCTTGGCTTTCTCCTCCGGTATGGCCAGTCGTAAATTCTGCTCTCGGCAGCGTGCCATGATGTCGTCGAAGACGCGATCGATCGTATACTGATACTCGCCGGTCCAGCTTGCGACTTCTCTGCGCACATCCTGCCTGACGCGCGCCAGAAACTCTGCGGCCGTTGTCTTGGTTCGATACTCGGGCGCGTCGGAGAAAATCTTTCTGAGGTCGCGATCGTAAAAGGTCGGATGAGGCGTGCCGTAATGCTTGTGTTTCAGTTCGTAATGCTCTCGCAACGTTTTACGGAGACGGGAAAGCGAATCGACACGTTGTTTCGTCGCCACCGATGGCCGCGCTCCGGCGAGCGTGGACATGAGGCCGTCCATGTATTCGAGTTTCTTGAGGGCCGGCCAATCGGCGTACCGCTCTCTCCACAACGATTGCGGATTCAGCCATACGGCGAAGGTTTCCGCAAAGTCTTCGTCGGGATGACTCTGCGCATACCACATGTCGAGGTGGAGCACATAGCTCTTACTGTAGGGCTTTGGGCTATAGAACTTTGGATAGGGCTGCGTCGACTTACCGAAGACGGCTTGCCGGTCCCGTCGGCGCCGTACACGATAGGCATTTTCCAGCGCATGGCCGGCCTCGTGCCTGAGAATGCGCATGCACCAGTCCGGCGTACCGCCTTCGACCTCCAGCATCTGGGCCAGTTCGAGTTGAGCCAACCTCGGATGGGCGAGATAGAACGGCACGGCGATGCCGGGAACTCCATCCGGGGAAAACCACTCGTCGGAGAGCCAACAATGCGGGCGGAAGAGGAGGCCTCGCGCAGCGAGTTCATCGTAGAGCTGGCGGATCTGGTCCGTAATCTGGCTACCCTCCAGCGTGAGGCGGAGATCGCACAGCCGCAAGTCCAGCAGCTTCTCGTCCCGCCACTCGGCCCATTCCAGTTGCTGCGGAACGGAACGACCGGATGCCGCCTCAGCCGACCCCACTTGCTTCATGCCCCCCCTCCAACCATATTCCTCAACGCCCGCTAGCGGGAAACCGGCTGAGAAGATTGCAATCCGGCGACATATACGGGCGGCGGCGTTCCCTGTTTCGGCTCGCCCCAATAGATCGTCTGGTGCGGGAACGGAATTTCGATCCCCTTGGCGTCAAACGTCTTCTTAATGCGCCGGTTCATCTCACGCCCGATCCGCCATTGTTTGATGGGTTCTGTCTTGATCCGGCATTTGATGATCACCGCAGAATCGGCGAATTGATCCACACCGAGCATCTCCAGTGGTTCTAGAATATCCTCTTTGAAAGCCGGATCGGTCCGCAGCTCCTCGGCGATCGATTTCAGAAGGGCCATCACCTCATCGACATCCTCCCGATATGCCACGCCGACGTCAAAAAGATAATAGGAATAGAGTTTCGTCATGTTCTTGACCTTGTCGATGACACCGTTCGGCACGATGTGCACATTGCCCGATAGATCGCGCAACGTGATCGTGCGAAGCTTCACCTCCTCGACCACTCCGCCCACCCCGGCCACTTCAACGACATCACCGACTCGAATGGAGTCTTCCAAAAGAATGAAAAAACCCGAGATCACATCCTTCACCAGGCTTTGTCCCCCGAAGCCGATGGCCAAACCTCCGAGGCCTGCGGCGGCCAGTAACGGCCCCAGATTCACACCCACCTCCGACAGGAGCATCATGCCTCCCACAGCCAGTATGACTACCCGAGCGACATCGCCGACGACATGGGTCAGCGTGTCGGCCCGCTTGACCTGTGCGGGGCTGGGAAGCGTCCCTTCGTACAATTGGCGGAAGCGGGCCATCGCCCGCTTGAGAACCGCGAGCAAGACGACCATGGCAATCCCGATGACGACGACCCGCAGCCCCGAGGTGGACACCCATTCGACAGATCGATCAATGAACTGCGCAAAATACGATATCGGCATACCATACCTCCCCTGCTTTCACATATGTGTGTAATGAAGACCGGCCGCTGAAACAGGCGCCGGCGTCACACAGACCGGCCCTGCTCCCCTGCGGCAAAGACAGCTGCGCCGTAGGGCGGGACCGTCAGCGAGAGACCTTGGGAATCGATCACAAGTTCTGCCGGCAACGCCCCCTCTTCGTTTCCTCCAAACTCGGCAGAACTCGCATCCAGTCGCCGCCGCCATTTCCCCACCGGCACGGTGAGGACAAGCTCGGCGGGCACCCGGTTGAATCCAAGCACGATCAACGATCCATCTCCCTGGTCGGACCAGCGGTGCAGAACCAATATCTGCTCCTTCTCAAATGCCCAGACTGCATGGTGCAACATCCCGTCGTCGCCGGCCCCTAACGACGGAACGGTTTTTCTCAGGCGAATCAGAACGGTGGTCCAATGAAGCAACCGCTCCTGCCCCTCAGTGCGTCGCTCCCAGTTCAATCTTGATCGCTCGAAGGTGGTCATGGCTTGCGGGTCTGGTATGTCCTCCGCTCTCCAGCCGAAGTGAGCAAATTCCTGTCGGCGCCCTTGCCGCACCGCTTCGATCAAGGCGGGATCGCCGTGCTCGATAAAATATTGAAACGGCGCCGTTTCGCCGTATTCTTCCCCCATGAACAGCAACGGGATGTTCGGCGACAGCACCACCAAAGCCCGGGCGACTTTCAGCGCCTCCATCGGAAGTTGCGCGCTCAATCGATCTCCAACCGCGCGGTTCCCGATTTGGTCATGGTTCTGTGAGAACACGACNNTATCCATTCTGCTCGCTGGTCAGTACCACACGCAGCGCATGGTGAAAATCGTCATTCCATTGTCCGTCCAGCCCGTACCCTCCGATCGAGGGCTGGTCGATCACCCGGGAATCGTTCAGATCGCTTTCAGCGATCACGACGATCCGCCGGTTCAGCCGATCGGCTTGCGCATGAACGGCGGCAGCCATGTCCTTGAGAAGGTGACTGGCGCTAAAATCAAACATGCCGTGAATGGCGTCGAGCCGCAAGGCGTCGATATGATATTCCGTGACCCAGTACAACGCATTGCTGATGAAATAGTGCCGGACCTCATCGCTGTCGGGTCCGTCAAAGTTGATGGCCGACCCCCAGGGCGTTCGATACCGATCCGTGAAATAGGGGCCGAAGTCCCCCAGGTAGTTTCCTTCCGGACCAAGATGGTTGTACACCACGTCGAGAATCACGGCGAGTCCCACCGCATGACAGGCGTTCACAAGCTGCTTCAACCCTTGCGGCCCCCCATAACTTGCATGAACGGCAAAGGGGTACGTTCCGTCATAGCCCCAGTTGCGCCGGCCTGGAAACTGGGCCACCGGCATGAGCTCAACAGCCGTGATCCCGACCGTATCTCTCAGGTAGGACAGGTGACGGATGATCGACTCGAAGGTCCCTTCTTCGGTAAAAGTCCCGACGTGTAACTCATAGATGATGAAGTCTTCCACCGGCAACCCACGCCATGCCTGATCCGTCCATTGAAAGGCGTCGGGGTCCACCACCACCGACGGGCCGTGAACCCCTTCAGCCTGAAAACGAGAGGCAGGATCGGGACGTTCCTTCGCTCCATCCAACACGTACCGGTAACGGGCGCGCGGACCGATGTCCTTGACGGTGGCCTGAAAATACCCCTGCCCTTCCGGGTGCATCGGCACTGTTTCCAGATTCTGGTCAACCAGACGGACCGCCACAGACTTGGCATAGGGCGCCCACACACGGAACCGTGCCGCATCCATGCCGACAGGATTCGCGCCGATATCGAGAGACCATCCCGGTTTCTTCATCACATCCATCCTTTCTTCATACCTCATTTCTCTCTTTCTTGCCTCATCCTCTTTTCATTGGCCTATTGTGAAGCAGTACCCGGCCTTAACCAACCCCTCTCACGTCCGGCACAACGACTTGCGTAAAACCTGAGGCCGGTTTATACATACCGCACGCAACAAGACATTCACCCACCGGAGATGACTATGCGAGTCTGGCCAGGAAAGCCCTATCCGCTTGGCGCAACATGGGACGGCGAGGGTGTGAACTTTGCCCTCTTTTCCGAGCATGCCACCGCAGTAGAATTGTGCCTATTCGACGGCCCGGAGGCAAGCCGGGAGTCCTGTCGGATTCGTGTGGAAGAGCAAACAGATCAGGTCTGGCACGTGTATATTCCCGGCCTCTGGCCAGGGCAGCATTATGGATACAGGGTTCACGGACCTTATGTGCCGCAAGAAGGGCACCGGTTCAACCCGGCAAAACTGTTGATCGACCCCTACGCTAAATCCATCGCCGGCACGGTCGAGTGGTCCGACGCCATGTTCGGCTATCAGATCGGTGACCCTAACGCCGATTTGTCGCTCGATGACCGAGACAACGCAGCCAACATCCCCAAATGTGTCGTCGTCGACCAAGCCTTCACCTGGGGCGGAGATCGCCAACTCAAGATTCCTTGGGACCGAACCGTCATTTACGAGGTGCATGTCAAAGGGCTGACGGCGCAACATCCGGACATACCCGACCACATGCGCGGAACCTATTCCGCCCTGACCACTCCGGCGGTGATTGATCACCTGATCGAGGTGGGGGTCACCGCGATCGAGCTGCTGCCGGTCCACCATTTCATTCGTGACAAACATCTCGCCGATCGCGGTTTGACCAACTACTGGGGCTACAACAGCATCGGATTTTTTGCTCCAGACATTCGGTACGCCGTCTCCCCCGTGCGCGGACGGCATGTGCGCGAATTCAAGACCATGGTGAAGACGCTGCACAGCGCCGGCATCGAAGTCATTCTGGACGTCGTGTACAACCACACTGCGGAGGGGAATCATCTGGGCCCGACCCTCTCGTTCAGAGGGATCGACAACGCAGCCTATTACCGTTTGGTCGACAACGACAAACGCTATTACATGGATTACACAGGTTGCGGCAATACGCTCAACGTCTCGCACCCACGGACGCTCCAGCTCATCATGGACAGTCTCCGCTACTGGGTCACGGAAATGCACGTAGACGGGTTTCGGTTTGACCTCGCCTCCGCGCTTGCCAGGGAATTGCACGCCGTCGACCGATTAAGCGCCTTTTTCGACATCCTTCACCAAGATCCCATTCTCTCGCAGGTCAAACTGATCGCAGAGCCGTGGGACGTCGGTGAAGGCGGCTATCAGGTGGGAAATTTTCCCGTGGGTTGGGCCGAGTGGAACGGCAAATATCGAGACACCATCCGCCGGTACATGAAAAGCGACGGCGGCCAGGTGGCAGAACTTGCCTACCGACTGACCGGCAGCAGCGATCTCTATGGAGTGAGCGGACGCAGACCCTTCGCCAGCGTGAATTTCATCACCGCGCACGATGGATTCACCCTCCACGACCTCGTGTCCTACAACGACAAACATAACGAACTCAACGGCGAAAACAATCAAGACGGAACCAACGACAATGCCAGTTGGAATTGCGGCGTGGAAGGTCCCACGAACGACTCTGTAATCGTGGAGTTGCGCGAACGCCAAAAACGGAATTTTCTGACGCTCCTGTTCCTGTCCCAGGGTGTCCCCATGCTCTGCGGCGGCGACGAGATCGGGCGGACACAGAAGGGCAACAACAATGCCTACTGCCAGGACAACGAGATCAGTTGGTTCGATTGGAACTTCGATCACGCGCAACGCGATCTGCTGAAGTTTGTTCGATCCCTGATCAGACTTCGAAATAGTCATCCCGTCCTGCGGCGACGCCGTTTCTTTCAGGGTCGACACATCAGAGGATCCGAAGTCAAAGACCTCTCCTGGTTTCGCCCAGACGGCAAAGAAATGACCGATGAGGACTGGAATGCCGGCTACGCGCGATCGCTCTCACTCAGGCTCGCCGGCGATGCGATCATCGAGAAGGATGAAAAGGGCCGGCCGATCGTCGGCGACACTCTGTTGATTCTGCTCAACGCCCACCATGCCCCGTTAGCCTTCACATTGCCGGCTCACAAACGCGGCATCCGCTGGTCTCCACTGCTGGATACAGCCGCCTCAGAAGAGACAGAGAAGGCAGTCACCAGCTTCAAAGGGGGAGAGCGCTATAAGATGGATGCCCGCTCTATCGCCATATTACGGCTTGACGGGAAAGACTAGCGCAGGCTGATTTCTCACGGAGACTTCTCATCGTTCCGAGCACTGTAAAAGAAAGTATCACCATGGACAATTGGCTGACGCCCTCATTCCCATCATTCTTAAATCGCTGAATCAAGACCCGGCCCAATCCTCTTCTATCATCTTGACGACCGTGACCGACGTTGTGGGATTTTTCAGTCTTCTCGGGCTGGCAACCGTCTTCGCTCACCTCCTCGCATGACGGTTGTCTGTAGTCCTCGGCGTCTTCGCACTCTCGATTCTTGACCTGCCATCGAGGTAACAATTCACGCAATCACGGCCTGCACGCCATCTGCATGAACGAGTCGATCGATCGCCAGGCTCTGTCTCACGCCTTGCGGGACCGCTGTACAATTCCACGCAGCAACCTCCCGAGCAAATCCGCACCAGTGATCAGGCGCGGCTGTTCGGTCCAAAGAAGCACCGTGTCATCGCTGATGATATGGTCGCCGGGAGACGCCGAATCGAATCTGAGCTGTGCCAGGACTTTACCGAGCGGTTCGCGTCGATTCCGAACAATCACAGGCCGGTGGCAATAGACCTGCGGGTCTGTATCTTGGTCCGTAAAGAGCGCGTGGCGTAAGAATCCGTCGGCATCCATGATGCCGTAGGGCTCGTTGTGTTCGTCCACGATGACGACCCACGCTTTGTCCGACGCATTGACCTGCCGAAGAAAAGGGTCGTCCGGCGACTTCCGAAAAGACGGGAAACGCGGCAGTCCGTCATGAACAGGAATCCGTATGAGGCTGGTCGGATCAATAGGCACGCCTTCCTGGTCGACAGGGATGTCGTCGATGGTCAGAAAATTGAGCGCCCCGATGGCTTCGATGCGGCCCACTTCCGACTTGTCGTTCTCCATATGAAGGCGAAGCAGCTCTTTGATCTCCGCCTCCCGGAAGTAGGCGATCGCTTCCTTTCCCAGCCACGCATCCAGCAACATAGCCGAGGGTCTGACTACCGGGAACAAGATCGCACGGTAGACCCGCAACCATTCCGAGAAGAACGCGGCCATCGTGATCGCTCGACGGGAAAAATATGCCTGCGGCACGATTTCGCCGAAAATCGTGATAAAGAAGGTCGAAAACACGAATGCCGTCACGCCGGCCATCACTGAATTCGAAAGCAGCGTGAGGAGGACGTTGATCCCGACGTTACTCCAGAGAATCGTGGCCAGAATATCGTTCGGGTGGTCGCGGAGCCGCAATACTTTTTGAGCATCGTAGTTCCCACTTGCCGCTTCCGTTTCCAGACGCAGCCGACCAACGCTGAACACCGCCAGGTTCAAACCGGACATTAAGGCCGATTGACTGAGACAGGCCACGATCCCGACCCAGGTCAAGACATTGCCCGTCATACCGCTCNNCCCCGTCTCGGTGTCAAACTGGTGAAGGGTGGCTTGTGGCGCCGAGACCAAGACATGGTCCCCGATCTTTGGAGCAAACCCGGCCTGCGCAGACCCAATTATGGTCACGACCTCGTTGTGGGTATTGAGCTCGACTGTGACCCACAAGGTCGGGCCTGAAGGTTCGGTGAGGCGAACGACGCCGAAACCTACGCCCTCGCCTCTTGAATCATGTGCCGGCCTCACGATGATGTCCTCCGGTCTGAGGCCCACGGTCACAGTCTGCTCTTGGTCAACCGGCGGCCCATCGGGAGGCCTTGTGAGATGTAACGGTCCAGCTTGGATGCCGTCTCTTCCTAGCCGTGCTGAAAGCAAGTTCATCGGGGGATACCCCATGAAGCCTGCAACAAAAAGATTGGCAGGAGCGGCATAGATGTCCTGAGGCCGGCCGATCTGCTGAATCCGCCCCTGGTTAAGCGCCGCAAGCCGGTCGCCCAGAGTCATGGCTTCCGTTTGATCGTGAGTCACATAGATGGTCGTGACCTTCAGCTCCTTGTGGAGCCGGAGCAACTCCGCACGCATCGAGGCCCGCAATTGCGCATCGAGATTCGACAACGGTTCGTCCAACAGGAACAGTCTCGGCTTCCTGATGAGAGCCCGCCCCAAGGCGACCCGTTGCCGTTGACCGCCGGAGAGTTCCCGTGGACGCCGATCGAGCAATGCCGACAGCCCCAGGAATGCTGCCACACGTTGCACTTCTTCCTCGATACGCCGCCGCTCAAGGCGCTTGGCTCGGGGAACAACACTCAGTGGGAAGGCTATATTGTCTCGCACTGTCATGTGTGGATACAGCGCGTAGCTTTGAAACACCAACGCTACGTCTCGCTCGCGTGGCTCCAAGTCGGTCACATCGTTGTCGTCGAAGAAGATACGGCCGGCAGTTGGCTGATCGAGACCGGCAAGAAGGCTCAGCAGTGTAGATTTGCCGCAGCCCGAAGGGCCCACGAGGACGAAGAACTCGCCGTCATGCACCGTCAATGTGAGCGGAGGAAGAATGGTTTTTTGCCCGATACGTTTCTCGATCAGCTCTATCCGGACTTCGGCCATTGCCTTATCCTTTCACACTACCGGCCGTCAGCCCGGCAATGATGTGGCGTTGAAATGCCAGCGCCAGGCCGGCGACCGGCAGGGTCACCACCAGAGACGCGGCGGCCAAGTCGCCCCAAGGAATTTCATACAATCCTGGGAACAAGGCGACCGCGACCGGCGCGGTACGAGTGGTATCGCTGGCCGTCAGGGTCAGGGCAAACATGAATTCGTTCCACGAATAGATAAAGACCAAGAGCGCTGCAACGGCAAGCCCGGGACGCGCAAGAGGGAACATAATGGTCACCAAAGCCTGAAACGGTGTGCAGCCGTCGATACGCGCCGCCTGGTAGAGCTCCTTAGGAAGCTGCTGAAAGAAACTCGTCAACAGCCACACAGCGAGCGGCAGGGAGTAGACCGCATGGGTCAGTCCGACCGCGACGAGAGTGTCCCTCAACCCAAACTCCCGCATCAGGAGATAGAGTGGACTGATGACCGCGATAGGCGGGAACATCGACGTCACCAGCGCCACCCCCAGTATCACCGACTTGCCGGCAATCGGTAGCCGTGCGAGGGCGAACGCGCAGAATGCACCGACCACAATGGCGGTCGTCGTCGCGCCTGCGGCCACGACCACACTATTCACGAGCGACCGTGGCAGGGAGGACGTCAATAGGACCCGGTCGTAGTGCACGGTGGTCACACGCTCCGGAACGAGAGGAGGCAGGCGCACAAGATCCTGATCGGGCTTCAGGGACGTGACGGCCTGCCAAATTACAGGTCCGAGGCAGAACAACCCGACGAAAAAGAGAACGAACACCGTGAGGCCACGAGTGCGGAGCCACTGCATCATGCCCGACCCGGTGTGATCGCCATAGCGAGCCATCACGCACCCTCCTGCACGTGCCGACGCAACAGCAACAGATACAGCAGCGAAAGCATCGACGCGAGCCCAAACATCGCCGTTGCCAGTGCGGATCCATATCCAAACTGCAAGGTTTGAAAGAGAGTCTTGTACGCATAGATCGAAAGCGTCTCGGTGCTGTTGCCAGGGCCACCACCGGTTAGCACAAAGACTGCGTCAAAAACCCGAACCGCATCCATCGTGCGGAATACGAGCACGATGAGGACGACGGGCATCAAGAGCGGCAGCGTAATCCGGCGAAATTGCTCCCACGCTCCAGCCCCATCCACCCGTGCAGCGGCGTACAGTTCCTGCGGCACGGTCTTCAATCCGGCCAGCAACAGCAGCGCCGCGAAGGGCGTGGTTTTCCAGACATCCATCACGACGGCCGCATGGATCGCCCAATCGGGATCCGCCAGCCAATCGATGCGCCCTCCACTGATGCCAGCCGCAGAGAGCAGATAATTAAGTAAGCCGTAGTCCGGTTGGTAGAGCCAGGCCCAGATCTGGGCGGACACGACAGTCGGAATC
This sequence comes from Nitrospira sp. UBA6909, assembly GCA_002451055.1. Taxonomy (GTDB): domain Bacteria; phylum Nitrospirota; class Nitrospiria; order Nitrospirales; family Nitrospiraceae; genus Nitrospira_D. Next base: position 11,394 of record DKBD01000060.1, read on the forward strand.
GCCCAGGGGAGGATGATCATGACATGCGCCCACCGCAGTCCCCTGCCCGCTCCGTTCGACAGACGGTTCAAGAGCAGGGCGAACCAGAAACCCAACAGCAGTTCGGCAGACACAGACAGGGCCGTGAAGTACAGCGTCGTTCGGCAGGCGGCCCAGAACCGGTCGTCCCCCCACAATTGGAGATAGTTCCGGACACCGACGAATTCGTCGATTCCAAAGATCGGCAACTGC
>DKBD01000193.1 GCA_002451055.1 Nitrospira sp. UBA6909
CCGGGCGCGTCCCGACTCATTGAAGTGCGTGAATTCAGCCATTTTGTTCAGTGAATCAGTGTGTTGCAATAATGATATTGAGGGATTATAGGGGCTGCCCGAGAGGAAGGTCAAGAAAGGAGCCAGCAGCCGGCCATTCATCCGGGCTCATCATGCCAACCTACGATACCAAGGCATTTATCAGGGATCTATTCCTGTCGCCAGAGAACTTGAGATCCGTTCTGATCATGCGATATCGACGAGAACCGTGGGATTTTTCTGCGCGATTCAGAGTAGCGTGCGTGCGGCACCTGACGGTGCGCGACGACGAGCGGCCAGGCCACTCCTGGTAACTTGGCCATTCCCCCCACGTGATTCATCGCATCGCAGCCCGACCGACCCCCCTACACGCTCGCACAGTATTCAGCTGTGCTACCTACTATTCTCGGTGACCTAATAACAACCGTGGCTACCCGCTTGTGCTTTGCCAATCGATCGTCCCTCAAAAGGACACCATGTGGGGCCAGTCATGGGCGATCCGACTAGGGGGTACGAGGTTGGAGAGCTGGTAGGCCTAGTGGCTGGTTGATGGCTTACTTTGATGGGCGCAAGCTCTACTAAGCCCTACTGATGCTCATTCTCCTACGCTGATGAGGATTTCTACCACCGGTAAATTCGTTTGTCCGGACAGGGCATTTTCCTAGTTCATGCATGAATGACATTGGTTCAAGATAGTAATAGGCAATCAGCATGACGCGATGATGCATCTCTACTGCCAAAGGAGGACATCATGAACAAGGTCTGGTTGTATATAGGAGGTATTTTGGTTGGGCTGCTCGTAGCCCTCAGCGTAATCCTCCCAATGGTACGCAGCTCGGTTCCAGCTGCTGGTTAAGAGGAAGGCAGCCGAACGAGTCTGATAGTTCAGTCGGTCGACCGAATGGAACAAACCCGAGGCGAGGGAGGAGGAGTGCTGTCTCACTTGGCACTGCACTCAACGAGTGTTCACGTACTCTTACCGATCCAGGATCCTGTCAGAATGAACAGCGATAGGCTGATGATGGTCCGAGGTACCCACGCCATGGGGTTTGTCTCTGATCCGTGTGACCAGGGGGCAGGGTTTCGCTCTTATAGAATACCACCCGGGTGGCGGCAATCAGTCTCCCCTGTGTGATGTTGCCGCCTCCGGGATTGTTGCTATTGGCCAGGTGCCCCGACAATCCTGTCGTCGCTCTTTCTTCCAAGCCGTGCCGTGCATGAAAGAAGGAATGGAGATTCGATTGATAGGCTGTACACGTCATCAGAGCCTCTCCCGTGGAGGCCTGTACCATACAGGGCTCAGACTGAGGTCTCAACGACATTGATGCTCCCCATCACCCCGCCGCCTCTTGCAGAATGTCGTCAACATGACCATGATCATCGATCCGCTTGGCGATGAAGGATCGAAGGCCTTCATGTACCATCTGCGGCCTCAGACCGAAGACCTTCTCGTAAAACGTGACCGACTTGGCGACAACTCGTACATCGAGCGAAATATGGGGACGCATGGGGCACCTCCTTGAGAGAGAGCGGCAGGTGATTCCGCTCTCATCTCTATAGACGGAGGAGGTTCGAAGAAGACGCAACACTGCAGGCAGGAAGCCTGTCTCACACTCGCGTCTTGGCGGAACAGCTGTTGAGATGGTCGTCCACCATACCCACCGCCTGCATGAAGGCGTAGACGATGGTGCTTCCGACGAAGCGGAAACCTCGTTTCTTGAGGTCTCTTGAGAGTGTGTCGCTCTCCGGGCTTGTGGCCGGAACATCCGCCATCGTCCGGCGGCTATTTACCCTTGGCTTCCCACCGATAAATTGCCAAACATATCGATCGAAGGACCCACATTCTTTCTGCACAGCGAGAAAGGCCTGTGCATTCGTCACTGCCGCATCAATCTTTAACCGATTTCTGATGATACCGGAATCCTTCAATAGTCGTTTCTTATCGTTGGCCGTGAACGTCGCCACTTTCGTGGGGTCAAAGCGAGCAAACGCCTTTCGATAGTGGTCACGACGCTTCAAGATTGTGTCCCAGCTCAGACCGGCCTGTGCCCCCTCAAGCAAGAGCATTTCAAAAAGTCGGCGGTCGTCATGCACCGGTTTACCCCACTCCTGATCATGGTAACGAATCATATGGGGCTTATCTCCAGCCCAGGGGCAGCGTATGTTCGGCTTCTTTCTGATTGCCATCACCCAGCCTCGTAACGGACCGATCTACTTGAGAGGTGGTCTTCTCGAACTCCCACTCGTCTGTCCTCGCTCTACCGCCGAAACGCGTCTTTGCCCTGCACCACCTCACTCAACAGCTTGTCGGTCAACTTACCGGCCTTCCAACGGCGGTACCGTTGGTGAATCAGCAACCAGAGCACCACCCCACCAATCCCGATGAGAATCATCCAAACCGTATCGTCCATCGAGACACAATAGCCGGCGCTGCCTCCTGGGGCAAGCCTGCCCTTTTCTACTGATACAGCACGTTCATCGCATACAGGGATCGAAGAAGCGAGGGAGGTGTTGCCCATCACCTCCCTCTTCTTCGCACATGACATTTCACGTCATGGTTCAGGATGGAAACCGGACTAGGCCAAAGATACACCGCATGGCTGCAGGTCCAAGTCTTCACGTGACCGATCACAACAGATCACATCGGCAATGTTAAAACAGACCCTTCGTCCATGATCGAACCCTCCCTTTCTGGTCTCTCAAGCCGCAGGTAATTCCACGACTCATCTCCATAAGACGGAGAGGGTTGGAAAAGGACACAACCGACNNATGATGTATGAGTGATCGATTTGAATCGAGCACGCGCTCTCCCTCACCATCCCGCACGAAGACCACCCAATGCCAGCATGGCACGCCATGTTCACGATGCCACTTGATCGCGAGCAAGGCCAAATCAGGCAGACTGTCCCACGAACGAAATGGTCGCTCGATAGAAGCTGGACGAAGTCGATAGTTCTGAAGAAGGCAGCGCACATGAGCCGTTTCTGACCACAATCGATGATCGTGTGCGAAAATGCCAAGGCGATTCGCCGTGCGTTGGGCATGCCGGTAGGACACGCCGGCCATAGCTGCGACCGCAGCAATACCGCAACCAGTCTGTTCCAATTGAACAACGGGCCTCATGACACCCCACCCTTCGCCTTCTTCCTGTGTATAACGGCGGAGGTGGCCTTCTTGGTTTGCCTGTTGAGCTTGCGAGAATCGCTTCGCCTGAGAAGAAAGTTCCGGAGCGCGATGGCCTGATTGTGCTGTTCATCTTTGGCGGAATAGAGCAGCGTCACAGCACGAGTCTTTGCTTGCTTCTTGATCGTAGCGATAAATGTCGACTTCTCTTTCAGCTCGGCATGGTAGCGGCGAAGAAATTCAGCCCAACGCAAAGGGTCATGGTTAAACCATTGCCGAAGGGTTGTCGAGGGCCCGAGATCGGGCAGCCAGAGATCAAGCTGGGCATCAGATTTAGAAATTCCACGTGGCCAGAGTCGATCAACCAGTACCCGAAAACCATCGGACTTGGCCACCGGTTCATAGACACGTTTGACCAGAATCTTCCCCATGGTCGCTAGAGGCCAATGGTTTCAATCTGAGCAATTTCTTCCGGCAGCAAGGTGAATCGCTTGCACTCCAGATCTTCCTTCATATGTTGAGGATTCGTCGTACCGGTCAAAGGCAGCATGCCGACCTGCTGCGAAAAGCGAAACACGATCTGGGCCAGGCCGGTCTGATACTTGGCCGCCATCGTGCGGAC
>DKBD01000043.1 GCA_002451055.1 Nitrospira sp. UBA6909
GCGCAAGGATTCTGAATCAGCATCCGGACCCGAGGCTGTGGGCTCAGATGCTTGGGTCGCTCGACCAAGTCGACGTTCGCCAATCTCGTTCCGGCCTTCGACGGCAGAGGCTCTACATCCCACAAGGAAATCAAGACGGCACTCAGATGCGGCAGCTTCGTCAGCAGCACGGTGACGGCGCCGGACAGCGCCTTCAAGTCCAGCCAGATTTCTTCCCGCCGACTGTTCGCTCCACTCTGCAGGTCGGCGCGAGGAATGGAGATATGCAAGACCACCGGATCGCAATAGTCGGCCAGTTGCTTCGCTTTCTGCTGAACGCGGGCGAGAATCCGATGGATGAGGATCACGCCGCGATCTTCCTCTTCACTCTGTTCCTCATCTCTCGCAATGCCCCGGAGGGGCACTCTCCGACGCACCGACGAGCCAACCATCGCTGTCACCTCGACGAAGAATCGCTCGCGGCCCAGACGGCATTCCAGATCAGCGGTGCGTGCCTGTGATTCCGGAAGAAAGATGATGCGGACTCCGGCGCGAATCAACCGGGTGGCCAACTCCAGCTCAGCCAGCGCCGACTCCTGCACGCCGGGATCGTAGTGGGTGAGGCGGTGAATGAGCCGTCCAAGCCGAAGATGGCTCGACTCATCGAGGCAGTGCCGATGCAGCATCCCCCATCGCTCTTCCAACGTCCGCGAGAGCCGCTCTTGCGGCTCCTGTCTCCGCACAGGCCGAGGAAGCCCACCGCTGTCCCGCAGATGAGCAACTAATTTCATCGTTCGCCTTGGCCGCCATCGTCCCATCAGAAACTCCGTGGTTCGCATCTCGTGAAGCCTGCTTCACCGACTCAACGAGGCGAGCGTCTCTTGGCGGAAAAGAGCGTATCGCGCGTGGCCTATAGCGGGAGCGCGATCGATGGGGAAAAGAGCTGTTGCCGTACGGCCTATAGCACGGGACTCAGCACGTGGTCAGCTCCATCCTTAAGCCATACGCCATTCGCTCTTGGCATTCGGGCACGCCACGCATCCTACACCGGTGCCGCGCCTTCGTCATCATTCGCCGACTCCCCCGATAAATCCGGCTGGCGCTTGGCAATCTGATCGTACACTTCATCCAACCAGCGTCCGGCGCAACCAAGCACCTCTCTGACCAGCGGTTCCGGCTGCCCCGTGCGTTTGATCGTCCATTGAGAGACATATTCCAGCAGTGTGTCACGATCGAATTGCCGGGCAGATTGGGTCGCCATCGCCGATAATTCGCCAAGACCCGTTCTTAGAATCTCAGCCACCGTCTCCCGGGCGTAGGATGTACTGGCCGTCACGTACTGCACGGCGCGATTGAGTTCCTGTTCCGTCATGGCAAGACCTTTCGCAGGGAATTCTCACATCCTGACACCGGACAGTCAACGCTCCGTCCCCGGCGCGCCGCTCTGTTGGGTTCCATGCTTGCACTATTTTCTCCTCGTCCAGTCCGGCGCAATGGTAAGATCGGCCTGTCCGTTCAGAATCAAAGAAGGAGATCCGCATGGCCGTCACAAAATCAACTTGGCGCAAGACCACCCGCTCCTCCATACCTGATCGATGGGATCTGACCCATCTGGTGGACCATCCGGTCCAACAACTCGAAACACATCTGGCTACGTTGGAGGCGACTGTCGCCGAGATCGAAGCGGCCCGGCCAAAGCTGGCGCCTTCCCTTTCCAGCGACGACCTGCTCGCGCTGCTGAGACTCAGCGAAGCCGCTGCGCAGGGATCATCGCGCCTCAGCGCGTTCGCCTATCTCTGGTTTTCGGAAAACACGAAAGATGCCGAGGCCCGCTCGTTCAAGATGCGGGTCGAGGAACGACTGACTGCACTCAACAACCGCCTGTTGTTCTTTGACCTCTGGTGGCAAAGCGTGGATGATGCCAACGCCGCCAGGCTCATGGACACAAGCGGTGATTTTCGCTACCACCTGGAAACGATCAGGCGCTACAAACCGCACACCTTGTCCGAACCAGAAGAAAAGATCGTCCACCTCAAGAACGTCACCGGCCGAAGCGCAGTGCACCAACTCTACGACGTCGTTACGAACGGCTTGACGTTCACCATACGAGAGGGAGGGAAAAAGAAAACCGTCAACCGTGAAGGTTTGATGGCGTATGCCCGCAGCCTCAAATCATCCGTGCGTCAAGCGGCCTATCAGGAACTGTACCGCGTATTTACCGCCCAACGGGACGTATTGGGTGAAATGTATAAGGCGCTGGTCAACGATTGGAAAGCGGAGAATTTGGGGCTCCGCCGTTTTTCATCGGCCATCGCCACCCGCAACCTGGGCAACGACGTGCCGGACCAAGCCGTCGATGTGCTGCTGGCCTCATGTGCAAAGAACGCCGACATCTTCCAGCGGTATTTCACCTTGAAAGCGAAGATCTGCAAGATCAAGCCGATGACCCGGTATCATCTCTACGCACCGCATCGCACAGAGACGAAAAAGTACAAGTATGCGGACGCGGTCACGATGGTGCTTGACGCCTATCGCGGCTTCTCTCCCCGCCTCGCTGACTTGGCCGGACGGGTCTTTCACGAACGCCACATCGACAGCCCCACCAGACCTGGCAAGCTCGGCGGAGCCTACTGTTACAGCATCGTGCCAAGCATGACGCCCTACGTGATGCTCAATTACACCGGAGACGCGCGCGACATCGCGACCATGGCTCACGAACTGGGCCATGCCGTGCACGGCATGATGGCGGCGGACCATTCCGTCTTTACCTTTCATTCGACGCTGCCGCTGGCGGAAACCGCGTCGGTGTTCGGCGAACGCATTCTTTCCGACTCCTTGATGGCGCAAGAAAAGAACAAGAAAGTCCGGCAGGGCTTGCTACTCAGCCAACTCGACGATGCCTATGCCACGGTGTTGCGGCAGGCCTATTTCGTCCGGTTCGAGAAACTGGCCCATCAGATGATCGCGGACGGCGCCACGGGTGATCAACTGGCGAAAACCTATCTCGATGAACTCAAGCAGCAATTCGGTAAGGCCGTGAAGGTTCCGGAAGAGTTTCAGTGGGAGTGGCTGACGATTCCGCACCTTTATGCCAGCCCGTTCTACTGTTACGCCTACAGTTTCGGCAATCTTCTCGTGCTGGCGCTCTACCGCATGTACAAAGAACAGGGCGCCTCATTCGTGCCGAAGTATCTGGACCTTCTGGCCACCGGCGGCTCACAATCACCGCAAGAGATCCTTGCCACAGTCGGCGTCGACATAACCTCCGAAGCCTTCTGGCAATCGGGATTTGATACGATCCGGGAGATGGTGGAACAGCTGGAGGGGACGATGTGAACAATCACATCACGCGACGGAATGCTTGACTTATATAAACTCCATTGAACCTCGGTCCCCTCGGGCATGCGTGACAGTCTCGGTGTGACTGACTGGTTCACCCTCGAACGTCAGTTTTACAGCAATGGCGTATCAGGACATGACCCGTTGATCCCTTGCCCGAACGATTTCCTCGATTTCATCTTTTCTCAACTCCCGCCATTCGCCCAGCGTGAGGTCGCCGAGGCGAACCGGCCCGATGGCAATCCGCACCAGCCGCAACGTAGGATGACCGACCGTTGCCGTCATGCGGCGAACTTGCCGGTTCATCCCTTCATGGACCGTGATTTCCAGCCAAGCGGTCGGCACATTCTTGCGAAAACGGATAGGCACAGGCCGCTCAGGCAACGCCGGCGCTTCGGCCAATAGTCGAACCTCCGCCGGCCTGGTTTGTTTTCCCCCAAGCTGCACCCCCTTACGCAACTGCTCCAATGCCTGCTTATCCGGAATGCGTTCGACTTGCGCGAGATAGACTTTCGGCATTTTGTGGTGGGGATCGGTAATCCGATGGGCCAGCGAGCCATCTGAGGTCAGAATCATCAGCCCTTCGCTGTCCTGATCAAGACGCCCCGCCGCATAGACACCAGGTACTCTAATGTAATCCGCAAGCGTCGCTCTGCCTTCCGGATCAGTAAAACACGGGAGTACTCCGTAGGGCTTATTGAACACAATGGTGCGTGTGAGCATGATCGCTGGAAGTACCGCTGCCGTTGAGTCACGGTTTCAGCTGCCGGCACAAAAGCCTCAACTGTCAAACCGTGATGCGCCATAGTGTCCCATATTTGAGCTGCCTCGTCATTCGTGAAACATCATGCGCAATCGCCGGACAGTCCGCTTTTCCCCTGTTTACACCTTTCATTCCTGACTTTTGAATTTGGCAAACAGGAGGGACCGACCTCCACACATGCCCTCGAAAGACTCCATGCTGTTGCTCGCGGCCACCCGAGCAGGTTTTACATGGCTTGACAGAATTCGAGGACGGTGGCATACTGAGAATGCATCTCATAATCGTCAAAGGAGAAATCCATGTACATGTGCTTATGCAAAGGCATTACTGAGTCGGATGTCCGTGAGGCCGGGCGAGCAGGTTTTGTGATGCCCAGCCAGCTCAAGTGCAAGTTCGGACTCAAGCAAGACGGCTCCTGCGGCCGCTGCGCCAAGCACATCCATGAATTTGTCGAGCTCGCCATTGAGGGAGCGTCCGCCTTCTGCCAGACTTCCGTCAATCGCTCATAGCCAGTAACCGATCGATCATCTCTTCAAACCAAGTGACCAAGATCGAAGACTGACTCTCTTCCCCGCGTCTTCGCTTTTTGCTTCCCCCCCCATTTCAAACCGGGATAGGCATCGGCACAGACAACGATTCAGTCCCCGACCAGTATGATGCTCGCCGCTCAGGGGAAATATTACCGACTTGCTCCGATGCGCCTCTGATGGATATGGAGCCACACGGCTTGACCGCAGTGAATTCCTGTGCAGGCGGGTGGGAAGAAATCAGTGGGAAGATGCTTTACCGATGAGTTTCGCCACGTCCGCGACACGTTGGCCCAGCGCCTTGGCATCGGCCAACTCCTTCTTGTCGATCCCTTGGCTGTCACCTTCTGTTGTCGCCGACGCCCCGAACGCCCCGCCGCCGCTGACTACAATCATCTGATTGCCGAGCATGGCGGCAAGAATGGTCAACATTGTAACCTCCTTGCCGCTGGAGACCTGTCCGCCGGTCGCAAAGGCCGCCCCGACCTTGTTCTTCATCTTAAACTCGGGAAAGACACCGAATTTGAATTGCCAGTTGTCGAAGAAGGTCTTCACTTCCCCAGACATGTTAGACCAATAGACCGGCGAGCCGACAATCACGGCATCGGAAGAAAATAGATCCTCCGCCGTCACCTTCCCGACAGGCTTGAGCACCACCACCGTGCCGGGAACGGATTTGACCCCTTCGACGACCGCGTCCGCCATACGCTCCGTATTCCCGGAGAGCGAGTGATACGTCACCAGAACCTTTACCAACCGCGAAGTCTCTTCTGCCCATGACCAAGAACAGAGACTCCCACTGATCACAAAGGCAAGAACGGATGTCGTGATGATTCTATTGGAATTCATGACAGACGCCATGAATCAAGACAAGCGGAAGGGTCTCTCGACCGTTACCGACGAAACGTTTCTTCTTCCATATGCTCTTCTACGGACACTTCCGTCAAGGAGCCCCGGTANNGTACAGCGATGACACCGAATCCGCCACTCTTCCATCCATTTTTCCTGGACATACGACTGGCGGCACGTGGGGCACACAAACACCCCTTTTTTGTACAGCACTCGGCGCTTTTCCTGCATTGGTTCCTCTTATGAACAATATGAAAGAAGGATGGCATATCAATCGGCGGAATTGCAAGACCGGCAAGCCCCACATGCCTCAACCCGCCTCCTAACGGCTGTGGAAAAACTCGGTGTAGACATGCACCATCGCGGGAATCTTGTCGAATGGCTTGGAAAGTGTCAGGGTTGCAGGATGCTCAAAATGGCCGTCCAGCAAGGCCGCAGCGAGCGAAGAGGCGAGGCGTACGCGGCGGTACGTTGAGCCTCTGAGCGATGCGAGAACGCCGCTGGCGGACTTTTTCAGCATCCTGCTGAAGAACCATTTCTTGACTCGGCCAAACCTGGCCGCTAGGATGCGTCCATGCGCCTCGCATGCCTCTTGGCCGGCCTCATGTCTGCTGTGCTCATGGGAATCGTTGTTGTGGACAGGCCTACTCCCGCTCTGGCGGCGGATGGCCGGTTGCTTCCGATCCTCACACCTTCCGGCATCACAATACAGGCCGAGATCGCCGACACTCCCCTCAAACGCGCAACAGGCCTGATGTATCGCGACCATCTGGACAAGAACCGCGGTATGTTGTTCTTGTTCGGCCAACCACAGGCCTGGGGCTTTTGGATGAAGAATACGAAGATCCCGCTCGACCTGTTGTGGCTGGACGGCAAGAAACGCGTCGTTCACATCGAGCGAAACGTCTCTATCTGCACCAAAACCGACGACTCCTGCCCGCTCTACAAGCCGAACAGCGAGGATGCGATGTATGTATTGGAAATCGCCGGCGGCACGGTGGAGGACTACAAAATCAAGAAGGGCTCGAAGCTGGAGTTCAAAACGCCTTGAGAGGAAAGCCGAAACTCAGGCTGAGGTTGCGGTCAATATGGGAGGGGAAGTAAAACCATCATACTTCCAGAATCCCCCCTCTCGGCCTCAACCTAAACGTTACCCTATTACTATGACCTCACCTGCCAGGACCTGACGCGCCGCGCCGTAATGACGCCATCCACCCGTTCAATAGCTTTCAGCACACGATTCAAGTGGGCTGTGTCGGCAATCTCCACCACAAAATCCAGTTCCGCTTTGCGATCTTCGCGCGTCATAATTTCAGCACGACTGATATTGGCACGGCATTCCGCAATGGCTGAAGAGACATTGGCCAACACGCCGGTTTTGTCCTCGGCGATCACGGCCACCTTGATGGGATGCTGTTCGGGTGTCGTGGCATCCCACTCCACCTCAACGAGCCGTTCCCGATCGTAATCCAGCGCTTCCAAGTTCGGACAATCGACGGCATGGATCGTCAGGCCGCGACCACGTGTCACATAGCCTAGAATTCTATCGCCGGGGACAGGACTGCAGCAACGGGACAACTGCATCAGGAGATCCCGTGCACCCTTCACCTGAATGCCCTTATCCCCGTCTTTGATCGCCGGCGGTTTCGCATGGCTCGGCGGCTCCGCCTCCGCCACACCGGTTGAGGCCGGAGCCACCAATCGGCTGACCACCTGGGCCGTCGGGACCCGTCCGAATCCCACGGCCGCCGCGAGTTCGTCGACTGTCTCATACCCTTCGTGCCGCGCCACCTCCAGCAACTGGTCTGACTTCAATGCCTGCGCCGGAGCCAATCCATGGCGGCGGAACTCAGCCTCCAACAGCCGCCGACCGATTTCCAAGCTCCGCTTCTGCTCCTCAGTCTTGATCCAATGTTTGATCTTGGTCTTGGCACGCGACGTCCGCACGAACTTGAGCCAATCCTTGTGCGGGGTTTGGTTGGGCGATGTCAGAATCTCGATGGTATCCCCACTCTCCACCTCGTGCTTCAGCGGCACGATCTTGCCATTGATCTTGGCGCCCACACAGTGGTCACCTACTTCCGTATGGATGGCATAGGCAAAATCGACCGGCGTCGATCCCTTGGGCAACTCCTTCACCGATCCTCTGGGTGTAAAGACGTAAACCACATCGTGGAACAGCTCAAGTTTTACCGAATCCATGAATTGGCGATTATCGGGTAAATCCTTCTGCCATTCGACGAACTGCCTCAACCACCCGAATGCCTTGCTGTCTTTGTCATGGATCCGCCCCTGTTCCTTATACTTCCAATGGGCTGCGATCCCATATTCGGCCACCCGATGCATTTCGTCCGTCCGAATTTGAAACTCTACGTGCTCGCCCTTCGGTCCCACAACGGTCGTATGGAGCGATTGGTAGAGATTGGACTTGGGAATTGCGATGTAGTCTTTGAAACGGCCTGGGAGCGGGCGCCACAAAGAATGGATCACGCCGAGTAGCGCATAGCAGTTCATCTTCGAGTCGGTGATGATCCGCAACGCAGTCAGGTCATAGACCTCTCCAAACGAGATCGACTGCTTCTTCATCTTCTGGTAGATGCCGTAGAGATGTTTGGGGCGGCCATAGACCGTTCCGATCAAGCCGTTTTCGGCTATCGCCTGCTGCACGAGTTCTCTGACCTCTTGAATATACGTCTGCCGATCTTCATCCCGTTTCGCCACGCTGACACGCAGCGTTTCGTAGACGTCTGGCTTCAGATGCTTGAGGCATAGATCTTCGAGTTCGTTCTTCACCCAACCGATCCCGATGCGATTGGCCAATGGGGCGTAAATCTCCAGCGTCTCCTGTGCGATTTCCTGGCGCTTTTTCTCTCCGAGATGCTCGAGCGTGCGCATATTGTGCAGCCGATCGGCCAGTTTGATGATGACGACGCGGATATCGTCCGCCATCGAGAGCACCATCTTGCGGAAGTTTTCCGCCTGTTTTTCCTCCGAACTCTTGAACGTAATCTTCCCGATCTTGGTGACACCGTCGACCAAATGGACGACCTCTTTGCCGAATTCACGCTCGAGCTCCTCGGCCGTCGCCACCGTATCTTCCAACGTATCGTGAAGCAATCCGGCCACCACCGCCGTCACATCGGTTTTCAGCAGGCTCAACACGCCTGCGACCGCTACCGGATGTTGCACATAGGGCTCGCCGGATCGCCTCGTTTGGCCCTTATGGGCGTTGACGGAAAACTCATATGCTTTTCGGATCACGCCGAGATCCGCATCCGGTTGATACGTGCGGAGACGCGCCATCACTTGATCGATATCGGTAACGGTTTCGTACACCATGACTCGACTACTCACCGGACGTGGGGCGCATGTCCCGGATCCGCAATTGAATCCGATCGTACCCGTTCCAGTGATTTAATTCTGGAGTAAAAGCCACATCCACAGGAGTTCTCAGCGAGAGTCCCTGCGTTTCAAGAGATTTCATGCCAAACCCGATCCCGTCGAAGGCCAGTGACCGCCCCTGGCGCAGCGTCACTTTGAGATGCTTCTCACCCACGACACGAGCATTCATGATCTCAAGACGCCTCCCTGCGAACATCGGTTCCGGGTTGCCGGCTCC
>DKBD01000070.1 GCA_002451055.1 Nitrospira sp. UBA6909
ACCGTGGATTTCAAGAATACGGTGCTGATCATGACCTCGAATGTCGGAAGCCAGGACATCCTGGCGGCCCAGCAGCAGGGGTTGTCGTATGAAGACATGAAAAAGGTGGCCATCACGGATCTCCGCCGGCATTTCCGGCCGGAGTTCTTGAACCGCGTGGATGAAACCGTGGTGTTCCACCCGCTCTCGATCGAACAGTTGGTCACGATCGTAGACATTCAGTTGACCCATCTCCAATCGCGTCTTGACGAACGAAGGATTACACTTGATGTCACGGCTCAGGCAAAAGGAGACCTTGCTCAACGCGGCTATGATCCAGTGTATGGTGCGCGTCCGCTCAAACGATTGATCCAGCAGGATCTCGAAATCCCTATCGCGTATGCTCTGGTGCAAGGTCAACTACGGGATGGGAATACGGCTCATGTGGAGCTAAAAGACGGGAAGATCGTCGTGATTCCGGCGGTCCAGACCGACGTGATCAGAGGGAAATAAAGGACACCAGACTCATAGATGTCCGTCGTATTGATTCGATCCCATGCCTGTCATATAGTTATGCTCATTGCTCACACGAGGGGGGGGAAACAGATGGCGACTCCGAGCATTAAGGAAGAAGCCCGAAAGTTAGTGGAGAAGCTCCCTGAAAACTCCACATGGGAGGACCTTGTACACGAAATTTACATCCGTCAGGCCATTGAGGCAGGCTTAGCCGACAGCCAAGCAGGGCGAACAACCGATGCCGAACAAGTGCGCGCCTCGTTCGGACTGCCGGCGTGAGAGTTCATTGGACCGATACTGCCATAAGTCATCTGCGAAGCATTCATGCCTACATCGGGCAAAGTTCACCAAAGTACGCCCTGAGAATCGTTGACCGCCTCACCAGGCGCTCCTGGCAAATCGGCAATTTCCCCCCAATCTGGCCGCATCATCCCTGAAGTCGATCTCCCTCAGATACGGGAAGTTCTGGAAGGTCCTTACCGAATCATCTATCACATCAAGCCCGATCAAGTGGACATTATCGCTGTCATCCATGGGTCGCAACGGACACCGTGGACCACATAGACGGCCGGAAAGCATTCCGAGTGTGGAGCCCCACGGCTTGACAGCCGTGGTTCCTTTGTTGACTTCGGCGACACCTCGCCGAAGCGGGTCCTCCTTCGCCAAGGCTTCGGAGGACACCCGCTCGCATTCCTCCACGGTTTCACAACCGTGGCTTCCTGCGTAGGCGGGTGAACGTTTCCATAGGGAGAATCGGATCACCGGCGAGAAACAGACAGCATCCCTCTGATGAACTGGCTCCACCGGAAGCGAAATGCTGAGCTGCTTCTGCGTTCTACGCAGCAGAGGCGGAACCTGCGTATAACTTCCGCAAAGCAGATCCCGCCAGGACTGGGAAAGCGATGCGGTCATTGGGCACGACGACGACCCAGCGCTGAAGCATCAGCCAAGGTAGAAACACGGAAATGGCGCCGCCCTGAGAACTCGCGATCGCAGCAACTCAGGAGCGTTCGATTATAAGAACCCAACCCTGTGTCTGGCCGCAAGCGCGGAAGAATCACCGCACCATGTGCACAGCGGTGCAAAGTCAAGAACCGACCCTATTATTCCTACACATGGCACACTAGATTCCCCCGCCCTTCCGAGCGGGGACCTCCCACGCAAGTAGAGGCTCCCTAAGCCAGAAGGCCATCATTGTGGCAATATAGAACCATAACCATATTCGTACCTAATACTATCTTTACAGGAATACCACGCCGTGCTATGTTGCTCGCCCGCCACAAGCTCTGTTGGAACTTGCCATCAACGTTCCTTTTAATAAAAAAGAAGGAGAAATTATGACCAAAGCCGGAAGACTAAAGAGTGGGCTGCTGTTCCTCGCTGCATGCAGCATCACATTTGTCATGGGCTGTCACACATCCGCCCAATTTTTAACTCCAGACAAGACCGTGCTTTACATCAATAATCGGCCGTTTGTACTTGGACCTAATGGTGGGCGAGTCGTGACTCGGCCGTTTTTCTGGCACGCAGCTGGCGGAATACCATATCGCATCGAGAAAGGCGGGGTAATGATTCAGTCAGGCAAGCTTTCCTCTAGTTTTCGGATCGCATCCATATTTTGGCCGCCATTTGCACTTATTTATTGGCCAATCGGATTTCAATCATCCCACATGGTATATGACTTAAACAATGACCCGAACGCACAAACGTATGCTCCGCCTCAGGAACCCCCTCCACAAGCACAGTAGTGCGTCAAAGGCTTAGACCCGAAACAGTCGGGCCCTGGGATATCATTGTGAATCACAGCCAGGGCCCGATCAAACACATCGTAGATCGAAGGTGTTCTAGACTCCGGCCAATGCCTCCTCCTCTACTTCTTCCCCACCGTCGTTCCCTCAACCTTCAAGATAAATCCGTCCAGCACCCGTCCCAGTATCTCTGCTCTAGCCCCCTCACGTCGGTGAAGCGTGCGCCCAGACCTTCTTCACAGCTTCCACCATGACATTTTCAAAACGGATGACAGGCTACTATTGCTTGCCTACGCCCCCAGGGGCTTCAGCCATTTCCGCGAGGCTACGCCGCAAGGGCTCTCTTGATGAACTCCCCGAGGCGGCGGAAGTAGGAGACGCCTCCGACCTCGTAGGTGTCGTTATGGTCGGCGCCTGGGATCACATACCATTCCTTCGGCGGTTTCGCCGCATCAAAAACCTGGCGCCCCAATTCGATGGGGACGATGTCGTCCCTGTCGCCGTGAATGATCAACTTCGGCAACGAGAGCTGCGGCAGGCGATCGATCAGCCGATACTCCGCCCCGAGCAGCCAGTGCACCGGCAACCCACCGTAGTGAAACCGGGCGACTGCTTCGATAGAAGGNNAACGGCGATTCGAGGATCAAGGCGGCGGCAGGTCTTCTGGTCGCGAGATCTCCCGCCACTGAAGCGCCGATCGACCGGCCAAACAGCACGATCCGCTCGGCGCGAATCTTCCTGATTCGCGTGAGATAATCATAGGCCCCGACGGCGTCTTGATAGAGGCCGTTCTCGCTGGGATCGTATTTCTGGCTTTTCCCGTAACTTCGATAGTCGAACAAGAACACGGACAGCCCCATTTCATAGAGATATTTCAGATTCTCCAAGCGATGGATAATATTGCCTGCATTGCCGTGGCACCAGAGGATGACCGGACGATCCGCCTGAGCCTCGACATACCATCCGAACAGCCGCACGCCGTCAGCGGACTGAAACCACACATCTTCGAGGGGCAACCGAGTAAGCCTGGCCCAATCGCGATCTTGCCAGGGCTGCGGAAAATAGACGAAGAACTGGTCCAACAGGCTCATAATGTTCCAGGCATGCGTGATGAGATCCGGAAGGGATGGGGCAGACTATGACAGGAATGAACGATTCTTGCGAGGGTCTACGAGACTAGTTATTCAGCTTTTTGTCGATCTTGTCGCCGGCTTTCTTAAACCCTTCCGCGGTCTTGGTGGCGGCTTTTTTCAACTTGCGCTCGACTTTTTCTCCGACTTTTTTCTCTTCCAGCTTTCTTCCCGCCTTGGTGAATCCCTGTTCGATCTTATTGCCGGCTTTCTTCGCGGTGTTCCCGATGCGCTCGAACAAGCCCGGACTCTTCGCCGGTTCATCCTCAGCCATCGCCATAGGAATTGAGACGAACCAAAGCGGCAGCAGGAGCCAGAAAAACCGTCCAAGATTCCGGTACGATCGCATGGCTTACCTCAATCCATCCGAATAAAGATTACCACGGATCGACTTGGCTCGCTCAACTGCTTGCAAACCGGCCTCGCTCCAGCACATATTTTATCAGCGTGACAGACAAAGGGCTCTGACATGAGAGCACCCTCACATGCCAGAGCCCGATTTCAGACTCACCCGCCGTTTGCTATGAAGATGGCGTCAAAACCGGTTACTTGTTTCCAACCGCTGTGCCTTGTACCTTGAAGATGAAGCCGTCCAGAACAAAAGCCCAGAACCATTGCTCTGAGATGGTCACGTCAGTAAGCCTTGTTCCCCCTGCCTTTCGGGCGGCCTCCGCCATGGCATTTTCAAAACGCGTATTCTGGTTGATGGGGATCACTCCGAACAGCATCAGACCCGTGCTAGTTGCTTCAACTGGTCCCAATGATTTTTCATCCGGCCCAATCGGTGCCGACGGGAAACGCAAACTCGTCGATTGACAGGCTACCGTCGTAAGCAAGAGGAGAGCCCCGAGAAGTAAGCTGATAGATCTCATGTGTTCCTCCTAAGCTGGAAGAGAGGTTACTTGTTGGTGACGGCAGTCCCCTGCACTTTGAACACATAACCATTGAGTACGTATCCCCACCACCATCGCTCTGAAATCGTGACATCCGTCAAGCGAGCAGCCCCCGCCTTTTGGACGGCTTGAGTGTAGGCCTTTTCAAATCGCTCGTTCTGGTTGATCGGGATAAGTCCGAACAGCAACATTCCGACACTGTTTCCCTCCGTCGGACCTAGCGATTTTTCATTGGCTCCGATCGGTGCGGTTGGGATTTTCACCTGCGTCGAATGGCACGCCGCAGTCGCGACGATCAACACCGCGCCGAGAAACACACTCATGATTCTCATGCTGACCTCCTTGACGGTGAGAGAAACGCGGACGGTCCCTTTCTCATATCTCATATCGAGGATACTGATTAGCGAGGCAAAGGGTATCATTTCAGAAAGAAGCGAGCAAGGACATTTGTTTCCTCCCCTCTGATACCTCGATCGCGTGAAGAGGAAGAGGCTCGTGAGGGCATCATTGAGCCAGCCACCATTTCACACTCAGGTATACTGCCTCCGGTTCACGGACACATTCAGAATCGATTCTCGCTCTTGCCCCCCCTTACCTATCGCCAGTGATGCTCTGGCTACCGGATTCGGCACCAGCGGTTCGATCGGATGTGAACAGGTCTGCTGATCAGCGGAGGAAAATCTCCCCTGTAAGTCTCAGCGACGGCTGGAGGTGAGTGTCTGTATAGGGATATGACTTGTGGGAAGCGCGTCACGATAGATTTGCAGCAAGGTGAGATCTTCATCCCTTTGTTCGTCCACCGGAATCATGGCCAGATCGACTTCACCAGGCTGCTGGGGCTGGGCCTGGACTCGTCGAAGAATCCGGAAGAATTTCCAGACCAAAAGGGGCCACCGCACACTGAGCAAAGCGATCTCCCATGCCCTGCGCGGGTAGAAGATCAGTGGATTCTCACGGGGCATACCNNACCTTATAAATGTCCTGATTTTTCATCGCCGCCCGGCTCAACACCCGCTCCACATGTTCATCCGTGTAGTATTGCCTCCACGCGTCACGATACACGCGCTTCCATTGTTCCTTGGACATGCGGGGATGGTCCATGGTGACATGTTCCAAATCGTATTTGTTCATGTCCGGTTCGATCCAGGCGCCACGCTCGACGTGCTTCCGATGATCCTCCGACCCCGGCAATGGAGTGAGGCAGAAGAATTCAAGACCATCCAGGGGAAGCTCCTTCTTAATGATCTCAATATCACGCGCGATTGATTCCGGCGTGTCCGTGGGAAACCCCAAGATATATCCGGCCACCGTCGTGCAACCATGATCTTTCCAGACTTGCAGCATCTTTCTGTATTGCCAGATCTTGTTTTGCCGCTTTTTCGCCCCTGCCAGAGAGTCCGGGTTGAGACTTTCGAGGCCGATAAAAATGTTGTTGCAGCCGGCTCGCGCGCATTTTTCAACAAACCTCGGGATTTTATAGGCACCGACGTCGACCTGGGCGGTAAACGAAATCACCAACCCTTCCTTTTCCCGTAATTGAATGCATCGGTCAAGAATCGCCTCCCAGTTGCTGTTCCGGGCAAAATCGTCGTCCGTGATGAAAAATCGCCCGACTCCCTGCTGCAAATTGGCTCGGATGATCTGCTCGACATCATCTGCCGAGCGGTAGCGCGACGTTCGTCCCTGCACATTGATAATGGTGCAGAAGCTGCATTGGAACGGACATCCCCTTCCTCCATCGAAGCTGGAAAGGCGGCGGAAGGTGTTCTTCACGATGTCGACGGGCAAAAATGGCGGCGGCGCGCCGGCAAGGTTCGGGCCCTCGCTCAGAAAGTTATACAACGGCTTGAGATTTCCCTGGTACGCGTCACAGATGACCTCGTCCAAATGGCCCTCTGCTTCTCCGGCAAAGAGACTGATGCCCTTCTCACTGGCGGCCTGAATATCACGGGGAAGCTTGGGAAGCATCGCGACACAGCCGCTGACGTGAAATCCCCCGATCACGACAGGGATGTTTGCCAGACGAAACTGCTCGGCCAAATCCACCGCGCGCGGGAATTGATTGGTCTGCACGCCGACGAGGCCGACCATGCCGGATGCATAGCCCTTCATTTTTCGAATAATGGACGTGATGGGAAGGACGGTGTTCGTTTCGTCGTAAAGATCGATCGTGATGGGGACGTCTCCGCCGAGCACTTTGCGCTCCGCGCAATCCAGCGCGAGGCCGTTCAGGACGGCAAGCGTGTTCGAGGGAATAGCGGAACGGATCCACTGGATGACGTAGCCGTCATCGTCGTAATGAGACGGTTTGATGAGAACGAGCAGAAAGCCCTTGACTGGTCCCATAAAGGTTGACTGTGTGCACCGTACCAGTGACGGATGGTCTCTCCAACATCACGGACAGGAGAAAGCTAGGACGATCACGCCGAGATGTCAAGCAAAACGGGCCTAAGTCACATTACGGTACTTATGACGACTGCGCCTACGCATGCGATCTCGCGCTGGCCATCATAATGTGTCTCAGGTATACTACGCCCCTGCAATCCACAGTATTTCTCCACCGAGGTGCAATTCTATGGCCGACAGGTTTCCAAAGGCAACCACCACCTCAGTTACGTGCGACGTCCTCGTCGTCGGAGGCGGTCCTGCCGGCTCCGCCATTTCCGCGCTGCTCGCGGAAAAGGGGTGGAACGTCCATGTACTGGAAAAAGACCGCCACCCGCGTTTCCATATCGGCGAATCGCTGCTGCCGCACTCGCTGCCAATGTTAGAGCGGTTGGGGGTGCTGTCCTCTGTCGAGAAGATCGGCATCACCAAATACGGGGCGGAAATAGTCTCTCCTTACCATGGCCGTTCCCGCATCCTGTATTTTTCCAAAGCGTTGGACGGCTCACAGCCGTTTGCGTATCAAGTCAAGCGATCAGACTTCGACAAGATTCTCATCGACAATGCCGTGGCGAAGGGTGTGCATCTCCATGAGGGCGTCCGGGCCAAACAGGTCGAGTTTCGGAAGGGTTCGACACATCTGATTCAGACGGAAGATCAGTCTGGACAGCCTCTGACCTACGAAGCCAAATTCGTGGTCGATGCCAGTGGGCGCGACACCTTTCTCTCAAGTCAGCTCGGGGGCAAACATCGTAACCCCGACCACAATAGCGCCGCGGTGTTCGGCCACTTTGAAGGGGTCAAACGGCTGCCGGGACGGGATGAGGGCAACATCAGTATTGTGTGGTTCGACCATGGCTGGTGGTGGATCATTCCATTTAAGGACGGCACGACCAGCGTCGGAGCGGTGTGCTGGCCTTCCTACATCAGCACGAGGAAGGTTCCGCTTGAGCAGTTCCTCAAGGATACGATCGCCCTCTGTCCGCCGGTGGCGGAACGTATGGCGAATGCGACGTTGCTCGGCCAAGCTTACGCAGCCGCCAATTACTCCTATCGCAGACAGACCATGAGCGGTGACGACTATCTCATGGTGGGCGATGCTTTTGCCTTTATCGATCCCGTGTTCTCCAGCGGAGTCCATCTGGCCCTCAACAGCGCGATACTGGGGGCCGATGTGGTCGATGCTCGGCTGAGGAACGCACCTCAGTATTCACATTGCATGCGGGAGTTTCAACGGACCGTTCGTCTCGGCGTCAAAACATACTCCTGGTTTATTTATCACTTTACTCAGCCGGCCTTCCGTAACCTGTTCATGTCGGACGGCTCCATCCTCAAGATGGAAGAGGCCATCCTTTCGGTCTTGGCCGGCGACGCTTTCGGAAAATCACCGACCAGGCTCCCGCTGTTTCTGTTCAAAATTGCATATTATCTCGTCTATCTGTTCAACTTCAGGGAAAATCGGGCGGCACACCGGCGCCGTGTCCGTGGCGTGCCGGAAACCGTCACATCACTGAAGGACTATGCCGTTCCACACCGTTCGTAGCACAGCCGGGGCAGGACGAACATGAAATCGGCAAGAATTCCGCAATCGCTCTTTGCGAATCGCGAAGTCTCGGAAACGTCCGCGCATTTGCGCGTCGACTATGTCGAGAACCGCGAACTGCAATCACGGCTCTCGGCCTCTTCGGCACAACCAATGGCGATCGTATCCTTTGGGCAGACTCTACCTCATCACTTCTCCTGTCCCGTCATCACCCCTGACCTCCCTCAGATCGCCGGTCCCCACCTGGCCGAGGTCTGGACATCCGATCAACCAGTTCACATGAAAACAGATGCCCGGCTCTCCATGGCCATGAACGGTGATTGTCTCATCGGCTCAATCAGTCTCGACGAACAACCGGACATCTCTTTGGAGGCCCTGACCTATAGAGGGTATCGCGAAATCCTGCACCACCTCCAGGATTCTGGCTATCCCTATTTATGGCGTATCTGGAACTATTTCCCCCATATCAATGAAGACCAAGACGGCCTTGAACGATATCGCCGGTTTTGCGTCGGGCGCCATCAAGCCTTAGCGGAGGCGCTGGCCGGTTTTCCCTTCTCTCTGCCTGCCGCAACGGCCGTCGGCACGAAATCCGGCCCGCTCCAGATCATGTTTCTCGCGGGCACCAGACCGGCTGAACATCTCGGTAATCCGCGCCAACTGAACGCCTACGAATACCCATCGGAGTACGGACCCCGCAGCCCCTCGTTTGCACGGGCGACATGGTTACGATCGGAGCAGGAGAGTCTATTGTTCATCGCTGGTACGGCAAGCATTGTCGGACACAGGACCCGGCATGCCGGCCAACCTGACATGCAAACAGGCGAGTCCATTCTCAATTTACTGGCCGTTCTCGAACACGCCGGTTCAATGGCCAGGCCCGACCTTCTCGACATGCCAGACCGTGCAATGTATAAGGTGTACGTGCGAGATCTCGGCTCGCTCTTTACGATTCGCAGTGCCATCGAACAGTCGCCCCTGTCTTATCGCCACCTGCTGTTCCTTCAGGGAGATCTGTGCCGCAAGGAACTGCTGGTGGAAATCGAGGGTCTGATCATTTCGGACTAGCTCCACAGCATGAAACCAGACTCTATTCTTCAAGCTGGAAGGATTCGGCACGAAACGGTCGCGCCACAGTTTTACTTTACGATCGACTGTGATTGGGTGCCCGGCTCGCAATTCGGGCTCGAACACCTGCTGGATGTATGCGACCGCTATCGCCTCAAAGGCACCATCTTCTTTGCCGGCCGATTTGCTGAAGCGTACCCGGACCTGGTTCGGGAATGCCATCGGCGCGGGCATGAGCTTGGGACTCATGGATGGGCACATGGAGGATTGGAGGAGGACGAAGACTTCCGCATCGCCAGCTACGAGCAGCAACGCGAATGGATCCGACTCGCCACGGACGCCGTCGAAACGGCCTCCGGCATACGTCCAATCATCTTCAGAGCGCCCAACCTCCACATTGGAGAAACGACCTTCCGGGTACTCGAGGATGAAGGCTACCGGTACGACTCATCCATCCCTGCCAGACGTTTCGACATGGGGTTCGGTCGTGTCCATTATACGGAATATTTCTGGGCTCCCCTGGAACCCTATATCCCGTCTTGCCAAGGGCCGCATCGCCACGGCCGAAGCGGCATTATCGAGATTCCCCCCTCGGCAGTCCTCTTTCCCGTGAACCTCGCCGCACTGCGTGTACTAGGGCTCCCAACCTTGAAATATATGATCAATTGGATCGGACAACGGTCCCAACATCTCGTCTTTTACTGCCACCCGTTCGAATTTCTCCACGCCAAAGACCAGAGGTTCCCCCGAACCATGTCCACATGGAACAGATGGGGGATGAGTCCGGCCAATCTCGCCCTCATGGAATCGCTGATCGATCACATATTGGAGAGCGGATACGCTCTGACGCAGATGATGCACATCACGCCTCGTCGCCTCGATGCACGATATCCGGTCGAATTATCAACCGACGGATTTCTGACAAACCGCGCCTATCGGGAGGAATGATGAAACACACAGCACAGTCCGTTTTCCTCGCCGGACTTGTCCTCATCATGCTTCTTGGATGCAGAACGGGCTCGATCTTGGATATTCGAGATGCGGGAATTCCAGCAGCCGTCGGGCAGAATCTGACCATGGATGATGTGGCAAAAGGAATCCTGGCTGCTGGTGCAAAACATGGCTGGACCATGGCAATCCAGACCCAAGGACACATTGTGGGCACGCTCGTCCTCAGGAGCCATACAGCAGTCGTGGACGTCTTCTATTCCGCCAGCTCCTACAGCATCCTGTATAAAGACAGTACCAATCTCAAGTACGATGCGACTCGGAAGACCATCCATGCCAATTACAGCAGTTGGGTCCGCAATCTCCACGTGGCCATTCAAAAAGAATTTGGCGGAGCTGAGGAGCCAGGCTAAACTCGCTTCTATTCAACGATCTTTGGCGGTCAAGCGGTGAGAGACTTAGTTTACCCTTAAACCCATAGTTGAAGAAAAGGAGAGGCAGCATATGAAACGGATGTCATCAACGGCCCTCGTACTCTGTGCCATGCTCATTGCTGTGACGGGATGCCGCGGAGGGGGACAGGTCTATCAAGTGAAAGACTCTGCCGTTCAGACCGCGACCGGAAAGCAACCGAGTCTGGAAGAGGTGCAAAAAGCCATTATTGCCGCCGGCTCCGGATTAGGCTGGCAGATGGCAGTCGTCAAGCCCGGTGAAATCCTCGGAACGTTGAACGTCCGAAGCCACCAGGCTATTGTGTCAATCCCCTTCACGACAAAGAATTACAGCATCCTCTATAAAGGCAGTACGAATTTGAAGTACGATGCTGAGAAACAGACCATTCACGGAAACTATTCCGGCTGGATTCAACGACTCGATGGTGCCATCCGCTCGCGGCTGACCGCCACAGGATCATAACTGTCCTCTCTCCCCTGCCGCCCCTGGCGGCAGGGGAGAACTTTCCTGCGCATCATGTTCTACCTGCAACTGCATCGCACTATTTCTGTATTGTTATCTCATCTCTATAGCAAGCCGATCGAGGGATTGCGAACTCTGTCCGCCTGCAAAACATTCGATACAGACCGGCGGGATACATCCCGCGACGAATGAGCTTCCACGCCACCATCCTGGTTATTCGCAGGACATCCAGCAAAGGCCGGAAGTGACTCAGGCTCGGTCCTGACCGTGGACTGACGCTGACGACCACATTTTCAACGGGGAAACCTTGCCTGGCACCTTCGATCAAGATTTCGCTCTCATAGACGAAACTCTCATTCCGGCCGTGCGGGATCGTCACCTCACGAAGCAACCGTGCCGGATACAGACGAAACCCTGACTGGCTATCCTCTATCGGTCTCCCAGCCGCCCAGCCAATCCAGAAATCGGCGACTCGATTGGCGGCATACCGGACAAATGAGACCTTTCGTTGATCACGTCGGCGAGCGCCGATGAGAAAAGCGTTCGGATCGTTATGGGCCCGCTCAATAAACAGGGGGATTTCTTCCGGCGCATGTTGACCGTCCGCGTCCAACGTCACAACTCCGACCGCCCCCTTGGACAGTGCATGCTCGAACCCTCGCACGAGGCTGTCCGCCTTGCCGCAATTCTGCTCATTCCGCAAGATTGTCACGTCCAGGTCAGCCAAGACTTGGTCGCTTCCATCGGACGACCCGTCGTCCACAATGAGGACGTTCTGGCATTGGCGCCGCGCGCGCACCGCCACATCGCGAACGGTCGCCGCCTCATTGTAGGCTGGGATAACTACCCAGTATGGACTCGTCACTCGATCCTCTCTAAACACTAAGTGCTGAGACCCGAGTGCTGAGTTTCGAGTCCTGAGTTCAATCTCAGCACTCAGCACTCACAACTCAGCACTATTCGTTATGCGATGCCTCCGTTGATACCGATAACCTGACCGGTGACATAGCCGGCCTCGTCCGACACAAGAAAGGAGACCAGCGCGGCGACTTCTTCCGGAGTGCCGACTCGTTTCATAGGCACCATAGCTGCAATCTGCTCCGGCTTGAACGTCTCTCTGACAGAGGGTGAGTCGATCAAGCCAGGCGCCACCACATTGACGGTGATGCCCCGTGATGCCAATTCGATCGCGAGCGATTTGCTCGCGCCATGCAAACCGGCCTTGGCTGCGGCATAGTTTGTCTGGCCGCGATTCCCCATCACGCCAGCCAGGGATGACATGGAGACAATCCGTCCCCAGCGCGTCCCGATCATCGGCAACAAGAGGGGCTGCGTCACGTTAAAAAATCCATTGAGCGAGAGATCGATGACCCTTGTCCATTGTTCGCTGGTCATTCCAGCCATAGGCGCATCGTCGTGTAGGCCCGCGTTGTTGAGGACAATTTGGATCGGCCCGTCTTTTAACAGCATTTCAAGCGTGTGGCGAGTGGCTATCGCATCGGTTATGTCGAAGGACACGCTCGACGCGCACTTGCCCGCTGTTCGAATCTTGTCGGCCACCGACTCAGCCGACTCACGATGCCGATGCCCATGTAGGATGACGGCATGACCGTCCGCAGCCAACCGTTCGGCGATGGCCGAGCCGATAACACCGCTTGCCCCCGTGACCAGCGCTCGTCTCCGCGTCATACAGACGCCTGTTGGAGAAAAATCGACGCTCGTCCGCTTACCATAAGCCGTCCTTCGGATGAAATCGTGAATCGGTAGAGAAAGCTGCGATCGTCAGCGAACAATCGAGTGGCATCAATCATGAGATCCCCGCGACAGTCATCGAGACGGTCCGTACCAAAGACCACATCGCGCAACCCTCCGACAAAACCAATCGGCGCACCTATTGAAGGCTCTCCGGCAAGAAGCCCGACGTGCACTCCCATGGCCTGAGCCGCATATTCCAGTCCTGCGACCGATTCAAGTCGGCCGTGATGCCGCAGGGGATTCGCCGGGTCGTGATGCGAGCGTGCGCGGCAGCATATCGTCGTCCCATCCCACGACTCCACGCTATCGATCAGGCGCATCGCGCCTGCGTGCGGCAGCAGTTCGCTCAGTTCGTCCTTGTTGAGGGTCGACATGATTCGATGGTCAGAATGAGCTGTTGAGAATCGAGCAGATCAAGCCGCACTGTTTGTAGGGCGGCGCCGGCGATCGCGCACAACAGAGGCAACGATCGAGCCGCCGGATTTTCCAGCCGCAGTCGTTGCAACGCCTGATCTTGGAGGAAGACGGATTCGCCGCCGATTGTCTGTTCGAGGCGCATCAGAACTCTCACGGTTGAGCCGTCCGACGCGGGAGCCAACACAAACGCCACGGCAAATCCTTCCGTGATCGGACGTGCCTCGTAGAGAGGTGCCGGCACAGCCATGTCGTAAGCGACCAGCAAGACGGGGCGCTGCTCCGCTCCCACCATGGCGACCGCTTCCAGCCATCCAGCGGCAAATGAATCGTCGTAGCAGGACAGAGCCGTCGATGACTGTTGGCCTGCCGTGGCGATCCCCCAATACCCGGCGGCCGTATTATGCACCGACTGATGGAACAAGGTAGGTGACACCCGCCGATCCTCCGTCGCCAGGACCCGGCACAGTTGATCGAAGACGCCCATCTCTCCTCCGGAGGAGGCAAACACCGTGGGCACCTCGCGTGGATCGAGTCCGGCTTGCTCGATCGCTTCCTGAGCGACCTGCAGGGCCCATCGGACACAGTCGCTGCTGCGGCGCCGTTCGTTCGGAGGGAGGATCGCCGCTTCAGGATCCGGAAGGGCTCCCTGTTGATAGGGCCTGACGCCTGACAGTATCTCGCGGCTTGCCTCCCATCCTAAGAGGCCCGAGGCAAGCAACCCGATGCCGTGAATCGCGACATTCATCACAGTTTCCCCAAAACCAAGCTGCAATTGTTCCCGCCGAATCCGAAGATATTGCTCACCACACAGGACAACGAGCCGATCTGATTCTCGCGAAGGATCCGGCTTTTCAATGACGGGTCCACACGGCGGCAATTGAGCGTGCCAGGGATCAGGCCTTGCGTGAGACAGAGCGCAGAGACGATCGCTTCCGTAAT
>DKBD01000012.1:0-13079 GCA_002451055.1 Nitrospira sp. UBA6909
GCCATCGGCTATCAGAATCTCGGCAGCGGCGACAGTCTGACGGCCGATGGAGAAGGAGAGAGTAACGACCGGCTGATGTATCACGGCACGGCAATCAATGATGTGTTTACGATTGGTGCGGCCGGACAAGTCAATCTGAACACGCGCCTAGTTCTCAACAGCACCGGTATCGAAACTCTAACTCTGGAAGGCCTGGCCGGAGACGACTCGTTCACACTCGTGCCAGCCATCTCGGACAGCGTGTACACAACGATGAACTTCAACGGCGGCGCGCAGGCCTCGGCTACCGGCGATCGCGTGTGGCTTGTTGGCACGCCGGACAATGACGTGATTTCGATCAGCGGGCAGAGCGTGTCGCTTGGCGGCCATACCGTCAACGGCAGCGGCGTCGAGAACATTAGGATTGACGCACTGGGCGGTAACAATGAAATTGTGTACAACGGCGTCGCAGGCGTGACCGAAAACATTACCGTCAGCTCTTCGGGTACGTCCGGTGGTGGCCAGATCAGCGTGCCCGGTGTGACGCTGGTCGATTTCAGTCATGTGCAGTCGATTGCTGTCAACGGCAATGCGCCGACTCCAAGCGAGACGGACACGCTGGCGTTCTCCGGCACCAACGCGGCGGATATCTTCGAAATCAAACTTGCGGCAGCGGGGACTGTGGTAGATCCCGTTCTGAAGCTCAAGAGCTCGCCGTCGACTGAGCTACTCACCTTGCGCAACTATACGAACTTCGAGACCCTACGGGTCAACGGGCTCGATGGCACTGATACCTTTAAGGTTTACACCGATGATACGGGAGTCAGTCGAAATGTGCAGATCGATGGCGGCCAACCAACCGGCAAGAAGAAGTCCACCGATAAGCTCTACGTCTACTACACGATGCCGAAGCCGCAGATCATCCATCAAGGCAATGCCACCCAGAATCCCACGTCCGGACTGGTGGATCTTGCGTATAACACCAGTCGGTTTCTGGTGCAGTATGACGATATCGAAAACGTGGTGATTGCGAAGACGCCGTAGGTATCAGGCGTGAGGCTGTGGAAGCAGGAGCTCGCCCATCGCGTGCTCCTGCTTCGTGCCGGGATTGCCATCAGCTCACCAGATCGGCCAGGTGTACAGGGCACCATGGTTGACCAGATTGACTGCTGCGTCTTAGGTGGGTTCGTGAACCCCCCCAAGTGGAAGACCTACCTGCCTGCGGTGGACTAAGATGCCGGCTGGCGCCTCGGCACGACCCGCCCTTCTTCCAGGTCTTGCAAATCCGACCAGGCCGTGATGTCGGTGCGTGAGGGATCAACCGCGTCAAGATAGGTCTTGAACCGAGCCGCGCTCTCAGGAGAGCTTGGTCCGCGTGCCAGCAGTTTCTGATTCCATTCTTCCAATTCGGCAGGCTGGTGCGGTTTGACTGCCTGCGCAAACCATGCCGTGACTCCGTCATCAGGAGGATTGGCCTTGACGGCGGCCGTGAACTGTTCGCTGGTGAGACCGGCGAATTCCAGTAGCCGCTCATCCATGGGGCAGGGATAAATGTACTCACCCTCGGTTCCGGCGAGCACGGCTCGGCACTTATCGATCATCCTTGCCACATGGACGTAGCCCGCGAGTTTTACTCGCATACTCCGGGGAAATTTCGTCCTCAAATCCATCGGCAGCCTACTCCTGTTGCGTCCCACAAGTTCGTTCATGGTGAGCCCTTCGACAGGCTCAGGGCGAACGGACGACGTTAGAGCAGTTTGTGGTTCTTGAACGTGAGGCTTTTTACGATCACCTCGCCGTTTTCGAACGATATGATCCGGCGGGTTGCCGGAAGATCCGAGGCCCCCACGCGCACGTGCGCGTCCGTGAAACTCTCGACGTTGTTTAATTTCTTGTCGGTCGGCGAGAAGTAATAGACCGTGTATTTGGTCGTCAGGTTTTTCCCCTCCTTCGTGACGGCGCTGTCTTCGACATTGATCGTAAAGGCGAAAGGCGTCATGCCGGGGTGCGCCATGCTGCGGTTGATTTGGGTGATGCGATTGTCCTTGATGCGGTAAAAGGAATTCGAGCCGTGGATGACGAGCTTAGTCCCCATTGGGTGGCCGTCTTCTTCCATGGTGAGGACATATTTGCCGTCCGATTCCTCGAAGCTGCGAGGCCCACGATGGACGGCGATCATGCCGAGTTGCTCCTGCGCCCACTTTTGGGTATCGGCATCGCCGAGTTGGANNTTGACGTTCACGGTGAGGTCGGCGGAAAAGCCGGTGAAATCCTTCTGCCACCGCGCGGTGGCCTCAAAAGCTCGACGGAGCAGCTCGCGCGCGTTGGGGTCATCGGCCACGGTCGGCTGCTGTTGGGCGTGCTGGTTCATGGTTGGTCTCCTATGAAAAAATGATAATCGGTCGACGATTATACATGCCGTGACCAGGGCGCTCAACGGCGGATATGGTCCGCGGAGATGCATCAATCCTTGTTGGTCGCACGGAGGCTCTGCGTCGGCTTACGTGGAATAACCATCGGAAATCTTCCTGAAACAGGATTATTCCAAAATCCAACACAACTCTGGTATAATCTCGCCATTTTTCTCACGGAAATTTCGCTGATCGTGGTCTGCATGATCGGCGCTCGATTTGGGTTTCAGAAAGGATGGGGATGGAACGGCGCGCGGCTTCTCATACCGAAGAAGAGGAAATGAATCAACGCCGCAAACTGTTGAATGCGGCCAGACGGGGAGATACGAAAGCTATCAGCAAGTTGTTCGAGCTCTACCAGGTCCGTGTCCTTAGCGGGGAACAGCTTGCAAAAGTCAATAGAACTTCTGCCTACATGGTTCCTGCAACGCCGGCGAAGCGCGGGAGGTCTGCGACTCCAAAACCTACGAAAGGGGCCAAGCAGGAGACGGCGAGACCTGTCAAACCTGAGCCAAAGCAGCGAGCGAAGGAGACTGCGAAGCCGTCAACTGGAACCCCCCCCAAATCCAGCGCAGCCGGGAAGCGCACGGTTAAGCACAAATAACGGGTTTTCTCCTACGCTACTGCACTACCACCCGCAATCCCCCTCCGGCTAGTTTGGCCGCAATGTTCTCTGCATGCTCCAGCGGTCCATTATAGACGACTGCTTGCCCCTCATGGTCAATGCGATAGGCCAGTTCGAAAGCCCTTGCCGGAGTCATGCTTGGAATAAATCGGCAGAAAAGGTCGATGACTTGCTGATAGGTGTGACAGTCGCAATTAAAGACGACCACACGGGATTCGAGTCCGGTGCCGCTGCCGGTCTGTACGTCTTCAGTCGTCTCCGGGATGGCTTGAGGTGTCGGGGGCATGGGCATGGCAAGGAAATTCTAGCAGACCTGTACGGGCGAGTTAATACCTCTTTTGCCCCGGCGTCCTCATCCGTGCATTCCAGGCGTAGAACGTCGGGGCAGCGTACGAATGCGTCCATCTCCCGCGGCATGAGAGTCATCGACAAAAAACCATGCTCGTGCTAGCCTCCATCGTTCACGGACGCCTCTCCTGCAATCGGCGATATACCGCGCTTCGTCGATGTGGGCTTCACGAGAAATGCACTCAGGCGTGTATGCGATAAACCGTCATGAATAATACAGTCTAGGGTTTTTCGTGCGCCGAATTTTTAGCTCTTGGCTTGACGTTCTCCTGTTATTCATACCTGTCGCGGCGGCCCTCTCGATCCTGAAGGCCGACCCGCTCTTCGTGTTTGCTTCATCCGCGCTCGCGATCATTCCTCTTGCAGGCCTATTGGGCCGAGCGACCGAACACTTGACTGCTCACGTCGGCGCTGGGATCGGCAGCTTGCTGAATGCCTCGTTGGGAAATGCCGCCGAACTCATCATCGCCCTGGCCGCGTTGCGCGAAGGGCTGCACGATGTGGTGAGGGCGTCTCTGACTGGGTCGATTCTCGGCAACATCTTGCTGGTGCTGGGGGCTTCGATGATCGCCGGCGGCATGAAATACGAGCGGCAGAAATTCAACCAGACAGCGGCAGGGATGGGGGCGAGTCTCCTTCTGTTGGCGGCCGTCGGTCTCATCATTCCGGCGCTGTTTCATTTCACCGCCTCGAGTCAGGGCGTGCTGGTCGAGCATGAACTGAGCCTGGACATTGCGATCGTGCTGTTTCTGATCTATGGACTGAGCCTCATGTTTTCCCTGAAGACACATCGACATCTCTTTGCCGGCGAGGAACATGATGCGCACGATATCGGAGAAGAGCCGTGGAGCTACCGGCTGTCTCTCGTCGTGCTGACGGTCGTCGCGGTTCTCATCGGAGTCATGAGTGAAACACTGGTGGGAGCCATTGAGCCGGCGGCCCACCGGCTCGGGCTCACGCAAGTGTTTGTGGGGGTGATCCTGGTGGCGTTGGTCGGCAACGCGGCGGAACATTCCACGGCCGTGCTGATGGCGATGAAGAACAAGATGGATCTGGCGCTTGGTATCGCTGTTGGGTCGAGCCTGCAGATCGCGTTACTGGTCGCTCCGCTGTTGGTGTTCACCAGCTATCTATTCGGTGCCCCTCTGGATTTGATTTTTACGCCCTTTGAAGTGGCGGCGGTCGCCATGTCGGTGTTGATCCTCGGCTTTGTGTCGATGGATGGAGAGTCGCACTGGATGGAAGGTGTGATGTTGGTGGGAGTCTATGCAATGTTGGCGATCGCCTTTTATTTCCTGCCGGCGTAACCCTGTGTCTTATTTCACAGTGAACATTGTCAGGCCTTGTCCATATCGATGACTTCGGTCGCGTCCCACAGGTTCTGTAATTCCGCCTCCGCCAAGTCTCTTTCACGATCCGCAGCGGTTTCTTCTCCAAACGATGCTGGCGGGGTGGGAGACACGTCGTTTGCATGGGCACTTTCCTGAGCCGGTCCAGTCCCTTGCCTCTCGCGGCGGCGCTTTTTCAAAGGATCCATATTCACCGGCATGGCAGTTCCTCGTGGGGTGCTGATAGTGTCCTATCGGCTCGGGGCGCTTGTCAATCCGCCAGACACCTGAATGACTACGGCTAATACAGCTCTTGGGCCACCGAGTCTGCGTAACGCCTGCCGAGCGCGGTCAAGCGAATGCGTTCCTCATTCCATTCGATCAACCCCTGACTGCTGAGTGAGGCCAGGGTTCTGTGTTGCGGCATATCGGGGTGAACGAGACGACGAGGAATTCCCTCCACCAGTCTGAGACCGAACACCAGCGCATCTCGCTGCTGGTCGTCCTCCGAAAGACCCGCGCGTTCTGCTAGAGGCAGATGATGCTCGTTCAGCAGGTCCACATAGGCCGTCAAATCGGCGACATTGCCGAACCGAACTCCGTTGACGTAGGACTGCGCGCTTGGTCCGAGTCCCAGGTAGTCGCCGTCCGTCCAGTAGAGCAAATTGTGGCGGGAGGCGAAGCCAGGCTTGGCGTAATTGGAGATCTCGTAGTGAACGAGTCCGGCGGCCTGTAAGATAGTTTCCGCCGCCGATTCCATGTCTACTTGGAGCGCATCGTCCGGTTTTGGAACCACATTCCTGGCAATGTCATGGGCGAGCCTCGTTCCCTCTTCGATGGTCAAGGCGTAACAGGATACATGTGAAGGCTCAAGGGCAAGCAGCGACTGCAAAGTCTCGGTCCACGATGTGAGCGATTGGCTTGGGAGCCCGTACATCAGGTCGAGGTTGATATTTACAAAACCGGCCGCGCGTGCCGCTTCGACGGCGACGTCGGTGTCTCGTACTCGACCGGGTCGGCCGATCGGAACAAAGTCGTTCTCGTCCATGGATTCGGCGCCGAAGCTGATGCGGTTGAAGCCGGCGTCGGCCAGGATCTTCAGGTCTACGGCTGTGACGGTAGAGGGATGGGCTTCCACCGTGATTTCTGTTGACGCATCCGTCGGCCACGCGGTCCGAGCCCGGTCAAGAAGGGAGACCAATTGGGTCGCAGGCAGCGCAGTCGGTGTCCCGCCGCCAAAGTATAAGCTCCGCAGCGGTCGATTGCTGGTCAATCCCTGCCGGTTGTAGAGGTCGATTTCCTGCTCAAGAGCGGAACGGAACACATCCATCCGTTCGGTCCTGGCAACTTCGAGATAGAAGGCGCAAAAGTGGCAACGCTGTCTGCAGAAGGGAATGTGAAGATAGATGCCGATGTCGCGCTGTGGCCGCATGCTCACAGGGAAAAGGATGGAGGTTTCGAGAAATCCCGTTCCAGCACGATTTCGATTTCATCGTCCGGCGATTTGCCGCGGTTCCTGGTGTGGACAGTCCAGCCTGGCGTGCGCCGTAGCGATTCAAAGACCGCCTTGATCATGTCCCGCTTGATATGCGCTTCCCAGTCCCGCGTCCAGGCGAGGTCATCGTCGTCGCCCTCATAGTCGTCCGGAAATCTGGCTTCCAGGCTGAATCGAAGGGTGAAATTCTTGTCCTCCTGATACATACAGACCTCTCGTTGCGATCCGGTGGGCGCAACTTTATAATGAGAATCACAAAAAGGAGTTATCGCATGCCTATCTTCGAATATGTCTGTCGGGAATGCAATCATCGTTTCGAGCTGCTGGTCCAAGGTTCGACGGAAGCGGCCTGTCCTCAGTGCAAGACGACCAAGCTCGACAAGCAGTTTTCCGCTTTTGGAGTCGGCGCCACGGCTGGTTGGGCGTCCTCCGGAGGCCCAGGCCCTTGCGGCAGTTGCGGCGATCCTCGCGGGCCCGGCGCCTGCTCCATGAATTGAATGCATCATGGACTCTCCCGGCGAACAGGCTCTGCAACGTGCGATCTCGGCCATCTTGCAGGCCGATCCATTGATCAAGTTGTTGCAACAAGTTCGGTTGGGCCGGATGAAACCCACGGATGCGGGATTGCGTGCGGTGACGGGGTCTTGGCTGGGGACCTACGAAAAGGCGTTGGCTACAGACGGCCTAACTCGTTCAGGCCTCCGGCGGCTCGATCCAGCGCCACGCTTGGCTCTGTTGATCGAGAGCGGTGTGCTGGCTCACGATGATCAGGCCGTCAACGGTCTTCGGTCTGCGTTTGCGAAGGCGCTGGCTTCTGCGCCCGAATAGGTCAGGCATGCGCGGGATCCGGTGGGCCGTGGTCTTCACGCTCTGGCTGGCTCCGCTTTCCTGGGCGGATGAACTTGGCGGCAAAGGCCCGCTCCGCTCCTGGTCATTGACCGAGCGGCAGGTCCAACTTCCTCCTGCCGTTCACCTCATGCTCGACCGTCCTGATGTCGAGCAGTTTTTAATCTTGCTGGATGATCAGCCCCCCGATTGGTCAACCGTCTATGGCCATGGCCATCACGATCCCGGTTATGACGACCGGCTGTTCGCATTGAACCGCGCACGCGACGCCCGGCGCGAGGGACGTTCGGCGCTGTCTTGGCCGATCGCGTTCATGTGGTCGGGAACGCTGTCTCCGTACAATGCCGAGTCCGGTGGATATGCCGTTGCGCTGGGACCACATTTTATCAGGACGGGCTGGGGGCTGGTGCGGTTCAAACCGGACGAAGCACCGGGAAATCTGGTGGCGGTGCCTGATGCAGATCAGCGGAAACGCATCCAAGCCATCATGGCAAAGGGGCAGCCGGTAGACATCGAGGTGCTGATGACGGGACGTCTCATTCCCGATGAGTCTCTGGTCTACGATTTTTCTCACGACGAAGAAGGGCTTGGNNACTCTGCGTCGCATCAGTTCGACGAAGGTGTCTTTGTCGATCGACAAGTTGAGACGTTCGTTGAATCGTTTTTCCTCGCCGATGGTCGAACAGACACGACCGTTGTAATCGTGTCCGGGATACACGATGGTGTCGTCCGGCAAGGCGAACAGTTTGTGGCGGACGGAGTCGAATAGTTTCTCCGCCGACCCCCCCTGAAAGTCCGTCCGGCCATTGCCGCGAATAAATAGCGCATCGCCCGTGAAGACCGCGCCTGGCAGGACATAGCTGGTGCAGCCGTCCGTGTGTCCGGGAGTGGCGAGTGCTTTGGTCACAGTGCGCCCGAAACGGAGTTCTTCTCCATCCTGAAGAAACACATCCGCACCCGTCACGACCCCCTTGGCGCCTCCTCCATAGACGATCTGCGCNNACGAGGCGGAGGTCGCGATCGACGTTTTCAATGACCGGATCGATGATGACTGCCTGATTGGATTCGCGGTCGGCTACAAGGTAGGTGCGGCTTTCCGCGCGATCGTCAATGTCCTGCGCGTCGTTCACATCCAACAGGATGGTGACGGTATAGGTGCCATGTGTTGCCACGAAGCGCACTCCTTCTATAATCGCGATGTGGGCTCGTAACCACAGCCATGATCAGGACACCCGATGCCGGGTGTCGGTTGTATTCTCCTCAGAAAAGACGTGTTGTTAGCCCTTGGGCGTGATTTTGCAGGCGAACGATTGGGCCACGATCTTGCCGTCGCGTATGACAAAGGTGTCTGTTCCCATGTCGTATATGCTGTTGGCGGTCTCCGCGGTCCAGAGAATATAGGCGAATTCGCCATCGACGGTCTGCTGTATCATGCTGAACGTGGTCCCGGAGTTCCCAAATTCTGCAAATATCAGTTGGAACAACGGTCGAATGGCGTCGGTTCCCTTAAGCGGTCCGTTCGGCGTGAACAAGACGGCATCCGTCGCATAGTCGGATAAGATGCCTGCCAGGTCTCCCGCGTCGAAACACTGCATGTGATGGTCAAGGACTTCCTTCGTCGAAGCCATTCTTAAACCCTCCACGGTACGTTCTGCTGCTCGTGTGTAACATGGCTTGAAGGGAAAGTCTAACAGGCCGTTGGTGCAGGTGGTACGAAGCCGTATGGGTAGGCGATGGTTTCTAACCTGCGTCTTTTGGGAGAAAAGATCCCCAGTCTTTTTACGAAAGGCTGTGCCAAGTGTGGCAATAACTTATGAGTGCAATTTATCACGGGTACCTTCTATCACCACCCATCTTTCGCGCAGCGGAAGCCGATACCGCTGGCACGGTCAGTGGGGTAGCCGTAGTCGCGGTCGGAGGTACGCAGGTTTCTCGCCGGTTTGAGCCAGGACCCGCCACGGACCACTTTGAGCAGCTGGCCATTGGGTCCTTGCGGGTCGGACAGCGGGGCGTTGAGATAGGAATAGGGTTCATACCAGTCCTGCACCCATTCGGAAACATTCCCCGCCATGTCGACGAGGCCATAGGGACCGGCACCGTCTGGAAAGCTGCCGACGGGCAGGGTGAGCACTTCGCCCTTGAGTCCTCTCTCATGGGAGATGCGCGCGCCCTCGCCGGTGATCCAAAAGGCCTTCCATTCCTCTCCGTCTTTGAATTCGATCGTGCGACCTGCCCAATAACTGGCGCTGTTCGATTTGACAATGTCCCAGTCGTTCCCCCAGGGATAGCGGCGGCCATCGGTGCCTCGCGCGGCCTTTTCCCATTCCGCTTCGGTTGGCAGCCGCTTGCCCTGCCAGCGGCAGTAGGCGACGGCGTCTTCCCAGCTTACGTTGATGACCGGATGTCGTTCGCTGCCGGGAAACGGCGCGCCATGAACCCATAGCGAGAATTCCGGTTTGAGATGGCTCGGCGCCGGATGGCCGGTGGCGTCCACGAACTGTTGGTAACGGGCGTTGGTGACTTCGTGGCGGTCGATGGCGAAGGAGCTGACGTACACTTTGCGTTGTGGTCGTTCGTCGTCGAAGCTGACGCCGTCGTCGGGAGTCCCCATGAAGAATTCGCCGGCAGGGATCATGACCATGTCGTCTGGAACGTCAAAGCCGATGGCTGATGGCTGATGACCGAGAGCCGACAGCAGGAGTGGGAGAATCACGAGGCGTGCAGATACCGGACCGACCCGGGGGATCACGGTCTCTTGATCCCGCAGGTTTTGGCGATCGCGTCGCGGTAGGTGAGCCAGAGGCGCATGCTGTTTTTGAGGCCGCTCAGGACGGCCTGCTGCAGGGCAGCCGTGGGTGTGTGTTCCATGACCATCGTATAGGCGTCGTGCCGGTGGCCGGCCTCGACGAGTTGGTGTGCGCGGATGAGATCCATGTGGTCAGGTGAAAGGCCATGGTATCGAACGAGCGGGTGATCCTGGATGAATGATTCGATATCTTCCGCGTCTTTCCGTTTGGACGGCTCAAGTATCTCGTTGCGGTCTTTTACGCTGCCTTCGACAAAGATTGTCAGAACGGCGGCGCCGATCACCCAATGGCGGTGGTTCGACATCTTGTCGAGCCACGCTCGATACGCGCGGCTGGCCGGCAAGGGACGGATCTGCTCGAAGTCTTTAGGACTGAATCCCAGTCCCTCCATCATGGAGAGAAACAGTGCTGGGTGGGATGTTCCCAGCGAGAGGCCTCCGGTGTCTTCCTCATAGATGTTTTCGGCCAGCATGCGGCGCACGGAGGGCGGAGGATTATGCCCGTGAATACGCGCGAGCATGACGGGAAAGTCGCGGACATAGACGAAATATTCCTGTTGGAAATGGATCTTGAGCTGGTCCTTGGTGAGCTTACCGGAGGCGAAATGATCCCAGGCCCAGTGATGCTTGCCGTCCATGATGCGGAGGAGCGCGTCGAGAAATCTGGGGGATGTCAAACGGGCGGCCATCGTATCTTGCCTTGTTGATCCTTGTGTCGTTACAATTTCCCAACCCGAGGAGCGAACCGATGAATCCGATTACGATCCAAAATCCCGATGAGATTCTGAATCTGCTGGCCGACGTGACTCTCCGCGGCCCCGGCTTTACGACGGAATCCCTTCTCGATTATGTTCT
This sequence comes from Nitrospira sp. UBA6909, assembly GCA_002451055.1. Classification (GTDB taxonomy): domain Bacteria; phylum Nitrospirota; class Nitrospiria; order Nitrospirales; family Nitrospiraceae; genus Nitrospira_D. The sequence goes on from DKBD01000012.1 coordinate 10,694, forward strand.
GGAAGAAGGGTTTACCGAACCGATTTTTCTCAACGCCAATGGTGAAGATCCTAACGCCTTTTATAAGGGCCAGCCAAATGCCTGGGCCGTCTATCAGGTACGGGAATGGAAACGTGTGCTCACCATTTCCGGCGGCCCCGGCCAAGAGCGGCGATCGCGTATCACCGAAACGCCGTGATCGGGTCAAAGTCTAAGGGGGTACGCGTGAAAGTGCAATCACCCGTTCGTACGGGGGGATGGTAGCCAGTGGAGCGAGCATGGGGATGATTCATCTCACCAACCCAAGAGATGCTGGAGAGTTGGCCATCATCAAGGGCCTGCTGGACGGCAACCGCATTGCATACGTGATTCACGGTGAGCACACGAGCAGTTTGTATCCGGGGGTGCGGTTTCTCGTCAGCCGGGTGATGGTCGATAAGTCGGATCGGGCCCGCGATGAAATTCTGCTGAGCAAACTCCGGCTGTCAATTCGCGAAGCCTCAGCCTGATCCCGCGCTAGGGCTCAAGCTTCGGGTGGGGTTTCTGGGCTGGAAAGTTCTTCACGTTCCGCTCTCGTGATCCTTCGTACCATCCTCCGACCAGCACGCCCTCCTCAAAGTAGAGATACCGGTGGCGGACGGTCGCCGTGTCTTCCCAATCTTCAAAGATCCATTCTTCCTGCCGGATGCCGTCTTTGGTAAAGGAGGTATTGATGGTCTGCGGCCCCCCCCAAGATTCCAGTACCTGCTCCTTTGTCATGCCGACCATGATCCGATGCTGCTCGATGTGTTGTTGAAAGTCCGGGTCGAGCAATTGGGTGATGAACGGCCAGATCACCGCCATCATGGCGAACAAGCCGAGTCCGACATAGATGATGATTCTGACGGGGCGGCGACGAATGAAAGGGGCATCCTCGGGCGACGATTCAATTTGGGTTGTGTGCGGATCGCTGGTCATGGTGCTCCAGAAAATTGGCGAATGCTAACAACGGGCCTGGGCTGAGTCAAGGCGTGTCGATTTTGTACTATTCAATTCCATCTTGCGGAACAATCATTATACTCATTTGTACTAGGGCTTGGCACGAAATGAAAAGGGGGCCGACCATGCAACGAGATGTTGGATTCCGGCGAGTTGCCGGCTTCGTGTCGGCCTGTCTCGTGATGACCGTCGTGTGGCTTGTCGAGGCGACACGGACGGATGTTCATGCCACGACCATCTATTCGTACACCGATGACCGAGGGCATCCGGTGTATACCGATGATCTGCAGAAGGTGCCCGAGAAGTACCGGGAGAAAGTCCAGCGGTTCGAAAAGGTATCTGACCAGCAATTCAGCTCGAAGTTGCGGTCGTTCCGATTCAATATGAGCGGTCTGTCGGAAGAACAGACGACCGTGCTCAATTATGCCGGAGGAGCGGCCGTTTTCTTGCTCATCATGATGTATTTGTCCAAAAATAGTCCGATGATCCGGCTGTTGGCGTTGGCGCTCTTGATCCTACTCGGAATCGGCACGCCGGTGCTTATATATTCGGGCGAGGGTGGGGCGCTGAATGTCATGAAGAAGAAGGCCGACGAAGCCTCGCAACTGAACAGCAAACGTCTTAAACAGGTCTCTCCACAGTAGGAATTCCCGCCAAGGCCTGATTCAGCCCGGCCAATGCTCGTGTGTCTATTCGGCGTACTGGGGAACCGGCACCGGTTTGACTTTCTTGGTCGGAGCCGTGGATTGTCGCGCGAATTCCGGGGAATAGGGATTCAGCATCGGTTCATGGGTATGACGCTGCTGGCGCGTGACGAGCTGCAGGCTTTGCGTTCCGATTTCGACTCGGTCAATGAAGACGGCCGGCGTCAGGCGATCAGGAATCCCTTGCATCGAAAATAATTGATAGCTCAACGTCCAATCCAGCCGGTCTTTCGCCTTGTCCTTCACGATGAACCGAGCCTCCTCCGACGGCGATCCTTTGAACAGCAGTATCCAGATGTTGGAACGGAAGGCCGGGTTTGTCGCATCGGCGGAGGGGCAGAACTCGGGAATCAACGACGGCAGCGCGGACATCGGCACGGCCCGGGGGAATTCGATGTCCACCAGACGGACGACCAACGGGCGATCCTCGCGCTGATCGTTCGGGTCAACCGCGTAGCTGAACGAATATCTCACGTCGATGCCGTTGCGCGTAAACGTATAGACGTCTTCTCCGTTTTCCGGCGACACCAGTTTGCTGAAATAGGTCGCCCAATCCGTGATGGGGTAGTAGGTAAAGATGCGCAAGGCGGACTTCCGGTCGCGCACCGCCTGAGGCATGCCGAGCTTTTCATGTAGTTCGGTCTGCGTCAATCCGAGCAGCCCATCTTCGAAGTAGGGAGCCGCGCGCAGCTCCATCGGAAACGGCCATGTGAGCAGTGTCGTGA
>DKBD01000012.1:13085-14682 GCA_002451055.1 Nitrospira sp. UBA6909
GCCATACAATCTGAGATCGAGGCGTTGCTTCAGGAGCGTATTCTGATTCTTGATGGGGCCATGGGGACGATGATTCAGCAGCGGAAGCTGGATGAGGCGGCCTTCCGTGGTGAGCGGTTTAAGGCGTGGAAGAAAGATCTGAAGGGCCACAACGACCTGCTGAACGTGACTCAGCCGGCCATCATCGAGGAGATCCATCGACAGTACCTCGAGGCCGGCGCCGACATCGTCGAGACGAATACGTTCAACTCTCAGGCGATCTCGTTGGCTGATTATCAGATGGAGACCTTGGCATATGAGCTCTCCAGAGCGGGAGCGGAATGTGCCAGGCGAGCGGTTGAACGAGTGCAGGCCGACCAGCCGGGGCGGCGCTGCTTCGTGGCCGGGGCGATCGGGCCGACGACGAAGACCTCATCGATCTCGACCGATGTCAACAATCCCGCCGCTCGGGGTACGACTTACCAGGAGCTGGTTACCGCCTACGGTGAGCAAGTGCGCGGGTTGCTCGACGGTGGAGCTGACCTCTTATTGGTCGAAACCATCTTCGACACCCTGAATGCGAAGGCTGCCTTTTTTGCAATTCAGGAGGCGTTCGCCTCTGGCATGCGCTCTGTGCCGATCATGGCCTCCGTCACGTTTATTCAGGCCGGCAGTAACCGCGGCGTGACAGGCCAGACCGTCGAAGCCTTTTGGAATTCCATCTCCCATGTCCCGTTGCTCAGTGTAGGGATGAATTGCGCGCTCGGTCCAGTAGAGATGCGGCCGCTTATTGAAGAACTGTCCCACATCGCGCCNNCATTGTCGGGGGCTGTTGTGGGACGACGCCGGCCCATATCAAGCGTATTGCCGAAGCCGTGCGTGGGGTGAAGCCGCACGTAATGTCGAAGATCGAACCCTACACGCGATTGAGTGGACTCGAAGCCGTCACCATTCGGCCTGACTCGAACTTCGTCAATATTGGCGAGCGAACGAATGTGACCGGTTCGCCGGCCTTCGCGAGGTTGATCTTGGCGGACGACTACGAATCGGCCCTGTCCGTGGCCCGGCAGCAAGTCGAGGGCGGCGCGCAGATCATCGACGTCAACATGGACGAAGGCATGCTCGATTCCAAGGCGGCGATGGAACAGTTTCTGCGCCTTATCGCCTCGGAACCGGATATCTGCAAAGTACCGATCATGATCGACAGCTCCAAGTGGGAGGTGCTGGAGACGGGCTTGCGGAATATCCAGGGCAAAGCCGTCGTCAACAGCATCAGCTTAAAGGAAGGCGAGGGGAAGTTCAGTGAACAGGCCACGCTCATCCGCCGCTACGGGGCGGCCGTCGTCGTGATGGCGTTCGACGAACGGGGCCAGGCCGACACGCTGGAACGCAAGATCGAGGTCTGCGCACGGTCGTACAAGATCCTGACGGAAGAGATCGGGTTTCCGCCTCAAGACATCATCTTCGACCCAAACGTGCTGACGGTGGCGACAGGAATCGAAGAACACAATACCTACGCGGTGAACTTTATCGAAGCGGCGCGATGGATCAAGCAGCACCTGCCTGGCGCGAAGGTCAGCGGGGGAATCAGTAATATTTCCTTTTCATTCCGTGGCAA
>DKBD01000012.1:14693-19295 GCA_002451055.1 Nitrospira sp. UBA6909
GACGTATTGTTGAATCGGAGACCCGATGCGACTGAGCGCCTCGTAAGTTTTGCCGAAACCGTCAAGGCCAAAGGGAAAGCGGTTGTCAAGGACGATGAATGGCGGAAGGGCACCGTAGAGGAGCGGCTGTCCCATGCGCTGGTGAAAGGCATGACGGACTATATCGACCAGGATACGGAAGAGGCGCGCCAGAAATACCCCAAGCCGTTGGATGTCATCGAAGGGCCATTGATGGCAGGCATGAACATCGTCGGGGACCTGTTCGGTTCCGGCAAGATGTTCTTGCCTCAGGTCGTCAAGAGCGCCCGCGTGATGAAGAAGGCTGTGGCCTATCTCATGCCCTTCATGGAAGAAGAGAAGAAGCGAACCGGCAATTTCCAGTCACAGGGGAAGGTCTTGCTCGCGACGGTGAAAGGCGACGTGCATGACATCGGGAAGAACATCGTCGGGGTGGTGCTCGGTTGTAATAACTATGAAGTCATCGATCTCGGCGTCATGGTCCCTTGTGAGAAGATCCTCGCCGCTGCGAGAGAGAATAAGGCCGACATCATCGGCTTGAGCGGGCTCATTACCCCGTCACTCGATGAGATGGTGCATGTGGCCAAAGAAATGACACGCGAGGGATTCGCTGTCCCGCTGTTGATCGGGGGCGCGACGACCAGTAAGGCTCACACCGCCGTCAAGATTGCCCCCTCGTATGAGCCTGGTGTGGTCCATGTGTTGGACGCGTCGCGGGCAGTCGGTGTCGTGGGAAGCCTGGTCAGTCAAACTCAGAAGGAACGTTTCGTCCAACACGTGAGAGATGACTACGAACGGATGAGACAAACGCATCAGGATCGCGGCGCAAAACCGCTCCTCCCGATCGCCCAAGCGCGTGCGAATCATCTTCAATCGGATTGGACCAAGACCGACATTCCGACACCGGCGACGTTGGGCATTCAGACGATTTCGGATCAGTTCCTGGTCGAACTGATTCCCTACATCGACTGGTCGCCATTCTTTCATACGTGGGAGTTGAAGGGACGATATCCGGCGATCCTGGACGACGCGACGGTGGGACCAAAGGCGAAGGAACTGTTCGACGATGCGCGGCGACTGCTGGATGAAATTGTCCAGAAGAGGCAGCTGAAGGCCAAGGGCGTCTATGGGTTTTTCCCTGCCGCCAGTCTTGGGGATGATATCGAACTCTATCGGGACCGCTCTCGAAAGTCCGTGCTCATGACGATCCATCATCTCCGGCAGCAATCGGAAAAGCCGACAGGACAACCCAATCTCTCACTGGCCGATTATATCGCGCCGAAGGAATCAGACCGTCGGGATCACATCGGAGCCTTTGCCGTCACGGCCGGCATCGGACTCGATGAGGTCTGCAAGCGGTTTGATCGGGACCATGACGACTACAATTCCATCATGGCGAAGGCCCTCGCGGACAGACTGGCCGAGGCGTTTACGGAATGTCTCCATGCGCGAGTGAGGAAAGAATGGGGCTACGGCGAGGATGAACGATTGACGAATGAGGATCTCATCCGAGAGCGGTACCGCGGAATCCGTCCCGCGCCAGGGTACCCCGCTTGTCCGGATCACACCGAGAAGCGGCTGCTGTTTGATCTCTTGTCAGTGGAAAAGAACACCGGTATCACGCTCACAGACAGCTTTGCCATGTGGCCGGCGGCGTCGGTCAGCGGGTTCTATTTAGCCCACCCTGAAGCCAAGTACTTTGCCGTCGGCAAGATCGGAAAAGATCAAGTCGAAGACTATGCCCGGCGAAAAGGAATGGACCTCCGCACCGTCGAGCGCTGGCTTTCGCCGAATCTGAACTACGAGCCATCGTGAACGGCCTGTGCGTTTGGCGACGGACGGTCAGGCGGCGCGGAATTGGTCGGGGATCCCGCGGTCGGCGTACTGATGGTGAATCCGCGCCAGGTCGTCGGCGGAAGCGATAAACACATCCAATAGTTCAGGGTCGAAGTGCTCGCCGCGGTGCTTCAGCATGAGATCGATCGCATGGCGGATCTCAAAAGCCGGCTTGTAGACACGCTGGGTGGTGAGCGCGTCGAATGTGTCGGCGATGGATGCGATGCGTCCCTCGATGGGGATCGATTCTCCCTTGAGGCCGCGGGGGTAGCCGGTGCCGTCGAATCGCTCATGATGCGTATAGGCGATCACGGCCGCGACTTTGAGCAGTTCCGCGTCCGATCCGCTCAGGATGCGATAGCCGATCTCCGGATGTTGCGCGATCACGTCAAATTCTTCCTGCGAAAACTTGCCGGGTTTGAGGAGCACTTGGTCCGGGGTGCCGATCTTTCCGATGTCATGCATGGGACTGGCTGTGCGGATCAGGTCACACCGTTCCGGCGGTAGCCCGGCCTTCCGCGCGAGCAATTCGCAGTAGTGACTCATCCGTTGAATGTGCTGGGCGGTGGAGCTGTCTCGAAACTCAGCGGCCATGGCCAAGCGTTGAATGGTTTCTTCCCGCGACAGGCGCAATTCTGTCTCGCTGCGTTGCACCCAGTCCAGCGCCTGCTGTAAGGCGAGGGTGCGGCTGCGGACGATGTCTTCCAACTGCTCGCGATGAAAATGGTTTTCCAGTTCGAGCCTGCGGCGGCGAAGGGCGTTGGCCACGTTGATGAGCACTTCATTCGACTCAAAGGGCTTGATGATATATCCGAAGGCGCCGACTTCAATGGCGGCGTTCGCCAGGACCGAACTGTCGAGTCCTGTGACCATGATGGCGGCGGTGTCTGTGTGTTCGGCGAGGGTGGACCGAACCAAATCCATGCCGGACTCGCCCGGCATATTCACGTCGCACAGCATCAGGGCGATCGGCTGTTCTTTGAGCAACTGGCGTGCTTCGCGCGCATCGGCGGCTAGAAAGACAGGGTAGCCGTGGGTCTTGAGGAGATAGCCGATCAAGCGGCGCACCGGCTCTTCATCGTCGACCACCAAGATATTGCGGTTGTCGAGCAGGGCCTGTTGTGTGTTTCGGTCCAAAACTGTTTCCATATGAGTCGGTGGCTGATTGAAGTTGGAGGCTATCGTGGCAGTGAATGAGTCCCTGTAATCTCGGCCGATTTGGTCTTGCTCGATGCGAAAATCTCATAACAGGAATGCACCTTTTGTGCCATTATGAGACTCGGTCTCGAGGCGGCGTGCATGACAAGAACCGCTTGATCCAGAGAGAGTTTATGCGATGAATCGCCTTTGCTGGANNCGAGCAAAGGCGGTATCTGTACAGATTTTGCCGCTACAGCGTCCGGCTTTTGTACAAACCTGGCTAATTCTTGAGGTCGGCCGGAGGGCGCTACCACGATCTGTGGGGCCAATGATGACACCACCCTTCGATTGCGCTTTCTCCAGGCCTCCACTATAATCGCCGTTCGCTTCAAGGGAGGGGATTGTCGATGAGCGGGATTATGGGTTTGGTGCGGTTCGATGGGCGGCAAAAAGACCAAGTCCGCCCGGTCAAAGTCACCAGAAACTTCATCAAGCATGCCGAGGGGGCGGTTCTTATCGAGATGGGGGATACCAAGGTCATTTGTACCGCGTCGGTGGAAGAAAAAGTTCCGCCGTTTCTCAAGGGCAAGGGAACCGGGTGGGTGACGGCCGAATACTCGATGCTGCCGCGTGCGACCCATGACCGATCCCCTCGGGAGGCGGTGAAGGGAAAGCAGGGGGGGCGAACCCTGGAAATTCAGCGCCTGGTGGGTCGTGCGTTGCGCTCTGTAACGGATCTGCCCCAGTTGGGTGAACGTTCGATCTGGATCGATTGCGATGTGATTCAAGCTGATGGGGGGACCAGAACGGCGTCGATTACAGGCGCCTTTATCGCCTTGGCCGATGCCTGCCTTGCGCTTAAAAAGAGAGAATTGATCAAACGGCTGCCGCTGATCGATTACCTGGCGGCCATAAGCGTCGGCAAGGTCGGAGGCGAGGTGATGGTGGACCTGGCTTATACCGAAGATTCGATGGCCGAAGTGGACATGAATCTGGTGATGACCGGCCGAGGCCGCTATGTCGAGGTGCAAGGCACGGCGGAACGCACACCCTTTGCGAAGCAGGACATGGACGAATTTTTGTCACTGGGTTGGCAGGCGATCCAGCGATTGACCGCTCTTCAAAAAGAATTGATCGGCGAACTTGATTGAGGGGTCGAGGTGAAGGATATTGTGTTGGCGACCCGCAACCGGCACAAGGGAGAAGAGTTGGCGTCATTGCTCGGAGATGCGGGGATCCGAATCAGGACGCTGGCGGAATTCCCCACGGCTCCGGAAGTCGAGGAAGACGGCGAGACGTGCGAGGCCAATGCGATCAAGAAAGCGGTGGAGATCGCCCGCGCGACAGGTCTCACGGCGGTGGCGGACGATACGGGATTGGAAGTCGACGCATTGGATGGAAGACCAGGCCCGTTTGCGGCTCGGTATGCCGGTGAAGGCGCGACGTATGAGGACAATTGCCGGAAACTGCTTCGAGAATTGGAGGGCATCCCTCACGAGCGGCGTACCGCGCGATTTGTTACGGTCGCGGCCGTTGCATCTCCGAGCGGCGATGTCCAGACCACCCAAGGGGTTCTGGAAGGGTTGATTGCCGAGGCATGCAGAGGAG
>DKBD01000260.1:0-285 GCA_002451055.1 Nitrospira sp. UBA6909
CGGCAGGTTAAGAGCAGGGGACATGGTCCACTTGCGGGATCTGTAGTCGCGCAATGAAACCGCCCTCTTTACTCCCGCCGGCGCCGCTGTCGCCAGAGTCGGCCTCCTTCGGCAGTGTGTAAAGAGGGCGGTTTCATTGCGCGACTACAGATCCCGCAAGTGGACCATGTCCCCTGCTCTTAACCTGCCGTACAGCTTGCAGGAAGAGGCCGGCCATCCGTGGGATCCCCTGGCCGCCTCTTCCGTATAGGGACGCGGGTCTACTCAAGTTTTGAGAGTTCCTTT
>DKBD01000260.1:396-13021 GCA_002451055.1 Nitrospira sp. UBA6909
GTCATATAGCCGATGCCGCTGTAACCGATCCCTGCTGGATCTTCCGTCACACCTTGCACAACCGATGCAGACCCTGGCTGTTCCTTGACCTCATCCTTGTAATCGCCGTTCTTCAGCGCATGATCCTTGAAAAACCCGTACGTACCGGAGGCGGAGTTGCGGCCATAGAGGCTGATCGGCATATCAGCCAATTCACCGGTGACGCCCAATTGTCCCCATCGCTCGATGTTCTCCCGGACACCGCCCCTGCGTGTTTTTGAGAAGATCGCGTCCACTTGAGGCATGGTCAAGCCTTGAATCGGATTGTCCTTGTTCACATAAACGGCGAGCGCATCGATAGCAACGGGAAACGCCGTCGGTTTATACCTATATTTCTGCTCAAATTTGTCCGTTTCCGTCGACTTCATGGGGCGCGACATAGGCCCCAACTGCGCTGTTCCTTCTATCAAAGCAGGAGGCGCGGTGCTTGACCCCTTACCCTCGATTTGAATTTTTACCCCTGGATACTGTTTTCGAAATCCTTCAGCCCACAGGGTCATGAGATTGTTCAACGTATCCGAGCCGATGCTGTTGAGATTGCCGGAAACCCCGGTCACCTTCACATAGGGTTTCACATTTGCATCAACCTGAATCATCTCATCGGCGATGGCGTTCGTCGCCATAAGTGAACCGATCGCGAGACACACAAAGGAGAACGCGGCACCTCTCCATTGGGGGTTCTTATTCTGATTGCTTTTCATAGACAGTCCTTTCATTGCGCTGCTTCAGACCTTACCACCTATCATGATGCTCTTCGTCCCGTGTTACAGCTGTGTTACAAACGTGTTAATTCACGTGTTCCACTGTTTTCGCCGTGCAATCCGCTCTTCCTGTGCTCGCTAAAAGGACACATCCCATTGAAGACGAACTCGATCGATCGGGGTGAACCCACCCTCTTGGGTGAGATGGGAGTAATCAACTGTGAGCTTATTGCGATGTCCGGCAAAGAACCAGTTGGCTGCAACCGTATGTTCTCTTCGCACTCCGTTGCCGAGGATAACGCCCATAAGACCCTCTCCCGGATCGACGTATGCGTACCGGTAGGCAAATTCGAGAGGTCGGGGAATGGCATCGATCAGCGCATGGGGGAAATACCCGACTTGCGCATAGGCTCCGTAACTGGTTCCATGTGACGACCTCGACCGATCGATCACCTTCTTGACATGAAACTCCTCCTGGATGGAGAGTCCGTTCCACTTGAAGGCAAACTCTTGGACTCCCTGACTGATTTCAAATCGGCCATCCAGGACAGGTAGCCCAGCGAGGGCGGCAGCGCGGGTCGAGGTAGGAAAAACGAACCGGTCAGCGATATTGTGGGCGCCGGCAAATGCAATGCTGCCGATCGGCAATTGCGTGTACTCCACATCGGATTGGGAGAAGGGCACATCGCGCCCCAGGAAATTCCACTGAATTCTCCCCATATACAGCATGTTTTTGTCATCATTGTGAGTTTGGTTGATGCCCGCGCCGGTAAACACCCCGATGTTGTAGACCAAGTACCCCGGCGTGTCTTCGAACAGATGCCCGCCTAACCTAACACCGATTTGTCGGTCAAGGGTAAACGGAGCATTGACGATAGACCGTTCAACAAACTGTTGGGCACCCGACGAATCCACTCGTTCCCGGTTGTATTCAACCTTCCATTGCCCCACCCGCAAGGTCGCCCACTTGAATTTGGCGATATCCAATCGATAATCGAGTAGGGTATTGCTCACCCAATCATACTCCGTATAGTACTTCAGCCATGGCACAAATCCATGCCCGCCGACTTTGATACGAGCGCGGCGGATGCGGAACGAGCTGGTGTCCTTGTCATCGAAAATATTAGGTGCAGGGCTTTGAAACACATCGCTCTCCTGATCATAGGAATAGCGAAACTGAACTCGGTTTTGGATCAGCATTTCAAACTTTCCGTCGCGGCTCTGGAAGTCGAACCCATCTTTGTAGCGGAGCGAAATGGGAAACTCTTGGTCTCTCTTTTTGTGCTCCTCCTCAGCGGCTTGTTCGGCGTCGGCTTTGGCCCTGACCCATTCTTCCTTAGTGATCTGTCCTTTTTCATACAGAATGTCCGCCAGGTCGTGCCCGGCTTGAGCACTGTTGACAGAAAAGAGCATCACGATACCAAGCACCCATAGATTCGTTGCCCCCCACACACGTCTCATCCGACTACCTCCCTATTAATTGTTGCTGTTCTGCAATCGCAGCGAGAATAATGAACGAGGATTAATGTGGTGCTACAGGCATGTAACAAGGCTGTTAAATCGCTTGCGACTCGGTTGTCGTAGAGTAGTACAATTGCAGGACTGCTCTACGCAGGGAGGAGGACACGTCTCGCGTATCATGCGCGGGTTAAGACAACTACGGGCATTGTGACGGAACCAGGACTCAACTATTCCGGGACTATCTCTATCGTGCCAATCCTTCGTGAATTCCTCCGTTGAACGTTCGCCAGTTTGGCTGATCACAGCCAACACAGAAGGGCGTGAATTTTACACGGCCGTAACCAGGCGGTCTTACTCTTGTAATCTTAGAGAGGTAGCGTAGTGGCTGCTTCAATAATTAAAGGCTACAGCATGAAGAACACCTTGCTGATCGTTCTCTTGAAAGTTGCGCTCCTACTCGGGATAACCGCCTGTCAGACTCGACCTATTCCAGCCATAGCCATCTACGAAGATCAAACGCGGTTCGTCCGGCTCGAACAAGACCCTACAATGGGCGAGAGCCATTCGCATCCTGCCAACATTACGCCTGATGAGATGGCAGCAGTCCTATCGGGTGTCATAATCGAAGAACCGACCAGCCTCATGCAATCCTTGCCTTTCTTGAGCAAGGATGAAGAACCACGACATCCAGCATTTAGCGCGACAGAAATCGAGTTTTTGTCGCCTTTGTTGGCAAAGGGCCTGGAAGCGGCAAAGCCCGAGGAGGTCGTCACCTTTTATCTGATCGTCCAGCAGCCGGGCACCGACGAACACGTGACGTCGGGCGGGGTCTTCATTAATGGTGACGAGCTGCACTTCATACTCGGCAACTACCGTTCGCCCGCTCGCTACCCGCCGGACGCTGAAACCATGAGATACGTTGATGGTCGGTCCACCCCCTTACAGCCTATTGTGCCTCAGGAAACGAAGCTGGATTTCCAACCGGCACGTGCAGTCATTCCGCTACGGCAAGGAGTCCTGAAAAATCCGTTCCGCCCCAATCGGCGAGAGATCGTCGTACTGTTCAAAACACTGAGGTGATTGATGAATGGAGGGTTCGGCGGCCGAGAAAAACAAAAGACATCGCCGTGAGGTACAATGCCTGAAAAGATGGCTGGAAGGACGCGGCGTCGATGTCAGATCACACCCATACCGAACCTCCCCTCTGGTCTATCGGTATAACAGTGGTCATCATTCTACTCGCCCCGCTTGTCCTTTACTCGTTTGCTCCAACAGGCCCTCTTCGCGAGGGCGATACGGTGTTTTCGGATGGCCAACAACGCGCACGAATCAGCAAGCCGGTTTCAAGTCGCCTGAATCAGCGGGACGATAGCTGCCTACTGGATCCCAACAGCCCCTTGATCATCCTTCAGACGCCACAAGGTCTCGCTGACGGCTCATTTCTCGCTCAAGTTCAGGGAAATCCTGTCGACGAATGGCCTTTTTGTCCCGTGCATACAGAGGTGTTGCTTGGAACTCATCAGGTGTTTCAGAAACCGGCGGTGTTCGATGCGGTACGGGAGATGCTGACGAACGCGCTCAGTCGGTGAGCGAAGCGGTATTTACGTTTTTAGTCGCTCGGCAAATTGCTTCCGGAACTTGGCGACTTTTGGACCCACGACAAATTGGCAGTAGCCATGGGAGGGGTTCCGGACAAAGTATTCTTGGTGGTAGGGTTCCGCCTCGTACCATTCTGTGGCAGGTACAACCTCGGTAACAATCGGCTTGGCATAGAGCCTCTGCTCTGTCAGGATTGTCATGACTTCCTTGGCCACTTGCCGCTGCTCCGGGCTGTGATAAAAAATGGCCGAACGATACTGCGTCCCCATGTCGTTCCCTTGCCGATTGAGCGTTGTCGGATCATGGATCACGAAAAAGATTTCAAGTAACTCTCGATAGGAGACCTTTTCTGGATCAAAGGTGACTCGGACCGCTTCGGCATGGCCTGTATGGCCGTTGCAAACCGCCTCGTACGTTGGATTTTCGACGGTCCCGCCGATATAGCCTGATTCGACGGATTTAACCCCTCGAACCTGGTCATACACGGCCTCTAGACACCAAAAGCAGCCTCCCGCAAGGGTAGCGTTCTCATGCCTGGATTGAGTGGTTTGGGGAATGGGTTCCATTCTGGATTATCGGCCGAACGGCCAGGGAAGTGTTCTTATCGGATTAACCAGGCTGCTCGTTACTCCTCTTCCTCCTCAATGTCTTCGATCCCTTCATAACTCAGTTCCGGAAAAGACGCCGCGGCCTTTTCACATGCGGTCTCTACCATTTCTTCGGCATCTTCCGCAGAATCAGCTTCCACCACAAACTTCACCGTGATCATGTACCGTTGTTCCACCACCAACTCCTTTCTCTGGCCTACCGATTAGTCACTACATAGACACTTCCAACCGCTTCAGGAAGCACTCATTACTCAAATACCGTCCGCACATCTCTGCGTGTCACACGAGAATCGTACTTTCTGACAGTTACGGTGGCTATGTCAACGGTGTTCGTTGGCAGCAGCGCTGAAGTGCGAAGGGGGACGAAATACGAAAATTACGGGCGAGAGTGCCTGACACATCAGGCGCTCGGGAAGAAGGAGCGGAACGGACTACTGTTCGTGCTCAAGGTCCGCAAGAACGGTCTTGAGTTTCTCAAGCTCCTGAGGACTCATCCGTGTAAACGCAATGCCAAACGTCTTGCCGTCGGTCCATCGAACCGTCGCTTCTTCTATTCGCAGCGGCCAATCCAGTCCGGGAATATGAAGCCGGCATTCAAATGTTGCGCCCTGCTCCACCTTGAGGTCACTCTCGATCTTGCACCCGCCGGATGAAATGTCCAGCGTTCGGCCCTGGCCCTCCTGGTGGCGGCCTGACAGGCTACTGCGAAACTGGGTTGTAAACCTCGGCTGGTCACGCCGATCCTGATGCGAGCAGCCGCCGGAAGCCTGCTCCGCAGTATTCTGTATTGAGTCAGAACCCTTCTCTATCGATCCAACAAAAGGCATCTGTTCCTCCACTATATTTCGACAGAATCGACTATGGGTCCACGCAGTCGGATAACTTTGACACCTTCGGGAACCGGTGTCGCATAGACACGTGCGTCGCTGCTAATTCTTCAGATTGAGCAGCATATGGCCACGGCGGTTCTGTTGATAGCACGACTCATTACGATCAAAACAGAACGGCCGTTCTTTACCGAAGGACAAAATTGCGATTTGTTTCTCTCTCACACCTGATTCGACAAGGTAGCTCCGCGCCGCCTTCGCCCGCATGTCGCCAAGAACCATGTTGTACTCGCCGGTGCCGCGCTCGTCACAATGCCCTTCGATCGTCAAGACCGCACCTGGATGTTCCTTGAGATAGGCGGCATTTTGATTGAGTGCCTCAATCCCTGCACCGGATACCATCCATTCGTCATACCCGAAGAAAACGTCCTGGAGCCCTGCATCTGCCGCGGCTTTTTCGGCGGCCTGCTCTTCCTTGGTCAGTGCAGCATGGCGGCGAGCGCTTGCACTCGACGGATTTCTCGAGATAGCAACACCTCCCTGCGTCAGACGCTCTTCAGACGGATTTTGAGAAAAGCCGCTCAATTCTCCACTCGAACCTCCACCGGATATTTGGGGGACGCCGTTTTTACCGTCGGATTGAATCGACTTCGTCCCGCAACCCTGGCTGTTTACAAGGATGATTCCCATGATGACAACGAATCCGTACTTGGCCACGTTTTTCATAACTTTCTCTCCTCGTGAAAGAAGCTGGCGGTGGTCGTCAACTAAATCTGTCGTGTGAATCTGTCGTACCCACCAATAACCGATGGGATGGGTGTTTCACGCACCATTTTTTCCTAAGGCACAACAAATATAGCACCGATGCTGAAAAAAGCTCGTCCGGGCCAGACCTCTACGGTAGACGATAAATACCCGTGCGATTTCAATTTGTTACATCAATCTGGCGAATGAGGAATGACGTGTGCGACCGCTGATGACGATCTATTGAAGCCTTAGGCCACAATGATATGAGTAGGGCTGAGGAGAGGCGAGAATAGGAAGCCTGATCCGATCGGTTTGCGCGAGACACGACGATGAAAACAAACCCGCTGGAGAAGCACGATGTGGGTCACTCAGGCGGATCAAGACGAGAAACTCCGTCTTGACATGAAACACCGAGGCACGGACTTCTGAGGAGCTAATGATGCGCTTTCCGGTCTGACCAGCGGACAGGCCGCAGCAGAGCTCCCAATCCGGCGATCACGCAAATAAACACCACCATTGCCAGGACGACGGCTAAAAGGAGTCCCGCCTTCACGTCATGCAATACAGGGATCATACAACCTCCCTCCCCTTGCTTGATTCATCCACTTTGCCATCCGCATTCACAGATCCATGGGTGCATCGGATCTGTCTTCTGAAGAGGTCTCCCACAAGAGGGACAGTGGCGGGTCCACGCACATTGGATCTTGATTGTTTCGTCAAACCTGGCAGATCGATTTGACACCTGGTTCCCCTCTCGGCAGAGCGCCTTCATCGGATGATTTCTCCAACAAATTCCATGTCGCAATTCTAGATGGGGCTTGAGCCGAGATCTATGCAACTTTAGAGGGGGATTGTAGAGGTGAGGTAAAAACGCTCAGCACGCCTCACTCTTCGGAGTCGAACTGGTGCAATGAGCCGGATACTGAGTCATTTTTGATGAGAGGTTCCTGCATGGTTCATGAGCTGGAGTGTCTTGCTGGTAAACCAGGCTCTCCAGTCCAGTTTCGCAAAGAGATAGACCAACGCGAGCATGAAGGCTTGCGTCAAGACAAAATACCCTCCGAAATAGGCAAAGACCGATCCCTGATCGACCATGGCCTTATGCGCAACCTCCATAGCCATGACCACCCAAAAACTATAGGTCAGAAACCGGCCTAGGAAGGCTGCTGCAGCCACGGGTGCCAGGGGCAAAGACGTGAGTCCATAGGCAATAAACAGTGAGTTCGAGGGAAAGGGGCTACAGGTATAGGCGAGGACGCCTCCAAAGGTCATCGCGCGTTGCGTTGCCAGGCGGTCTTTCACAAGATCGATATTCTCTTTGGTACGCGCGCTCAACCAGCGCTGCCTGACAATAATACATGCCATCTTCGCAAGGGCAAGTCTACCGGCGGTGGCCGCAGTTGCGGCAACAAGCGCGGTGAGCCAGGGATTCGCATCCGGGCTGGACAGTCCAACTGCAGACAACACCATCCACGTCGGCGGTGCGAACGCGGGCAGGCTATTCAGCACAAAGATGATCGCAAAGAGAGACAGGGTATTCATCGCTGCATGATAGCGCACAACCTTCCGGTGATTGCACCATTATGACATTGACGTGAAGCCCCAAGGCATGAGAGCCATAGCCCCGTGGACTCTTCGGCGACACCTCGCCGAGCCTTCTCCGCCGCAGTAGCTGATAGGCTACGAAGGCTGGAAGCGTGCCTTGCTTTGCCAAGGCCTCAGATGATACTCGCCATGCCTCCACCGCTTCATCGCTGTGACTTCCTGCGAAGTCGGGTTGCCGTGTCACCGATGAAGTGGAAATACATGCGGCTGACCACTACGTTCTATTCCACCCACCAGAATTCACGCCAAACAATCAGCCGGTCTCCCCTGCTTATCCTCATGCGCGGTCACCGAGAACATGCATGCGGCGTGACCACATCGGTTGAGCAGCAAGCAGAAGCCCCCAGATACAGGCTTACATCCTGATTCGTCGGAAAGCGGGTTTGCATAGAACAGGTGTTCAGCTAGCCGACCGGACTAAGTTGCGTAAAGAGAATTTTACTCACAGCGCAAACTCTGCTATATCACACATATACAATCACCATTTTTGAAATCGAAGGGAGGTGGAGTGCTCATGGCAACGAAGAAAGCAGCGAAGAAGCCTGCCAAGAAGGCGGCGGCTAAGAAGCCTGCCAAGAAGGCGGCGGCTAAGAAGAAGTAGTAGCCGTACCTTGAGGAGGCGGCGGCCACGTCGCCTCCTCACCATTCTCGTCCTTAATCTTCCTCATCCCCTCTCCGCAGCACACGAGTCGTTGTCCGATCCAACACGTCCAGGACTACGTGTCCGAAAGACTCGACCACTCGAGACCAGTCATAGTACCGACGACAGCTTCCCTTCACTGACCGACCCTCCATCGGGATAGAATCGGCGAAGGTGTCCGAATGCAACCGGTTACACCGGCGAAGCACGCCTCATTAGATGAAGCATACGGCACAAACAGACAGAACGACTGACAGGCTGAGGTCACGACCACAAAGAAGCGGCGCGGAAAAAGAAAGGGGAGGTGATGGCCACATCACCTCCCCTCGTTCCTTAGCGCCCGGAGAGACTCCATGGCGTAAAGAAAGCAGCAGGGGGATCTTAGCATGAACTTCCCCCTCGAAAACAGAATAAAGATGTACGCATAATCAATGACTTGTAATATTCAACTTCTATCTGGAGAGGCTACATGGAAGAACTGTGTGACCTTCTCCCAGAAAAGGAGAGCCTTGGCTTGGCAGTGCGCCTGTGCTGAGATCAACCCCACAGGAGGCGCCATGACCAGGACACGGTACACGGAGGAACAGGTTGCGGAGAGGCTGCGCTTGAATAGCCTGCGGGACGAGCAAGCAGACAGGAATTCATTCACCGGAGGTGTGTATCAGGCGTTGCAAAGAAGAGCGGCTTCGCCAGGTGAGCCGCCGGGACGAGCAAGCTTACAAGAGAATGCACTCACTGGAGGCGTTTATCCCGTCACCAAGAACTCAAGAGCTCCCGAGTCGAGCAAGCTCTGTATGGTGCGCCCGGCAGGAATTGAACCTGCGACCTACGGGTTCGAAGCCCGGCGCTCTATCCAACTGAGCTACGGGCGCACGTAGGGTACAAGATCATGTTAGGAGAAGAATTGTCAAGGACACGGCCGATCGGCTGGATGCCGCACAAGGAGCTACAGTCTTGCCAGAATCTCGTCCGCGATTTGGAGAATCGATCGCCCGTCGGTCGCAATGACGTGATCGGCGGCAGTCTGGTACTTCGGCGTTCGCTCGCGCAGGACATCCTGCACCTCGTCCGTAAATGACTTGGTTCCCGTGAGTGAGGGACGCTGCGCATCTCGGCCGATCCGCTGCGTGATCGTTTCGACCGACGCCGTCAGCCAAAACAGCGTGCCGTTTCGTTTCAACCGCTCGACGTTCTCCGATCGCAGAATGGCCCCGCCCCCGGTGTCGATGACCAGTCCATCTCTCTCCGCCAGATCCCCGCAGACATGAGACTCGAGGTCACGAAAATAGTCCCAGCCATGCTGAGCCACGATCTCCGGGATGCTCCGCCCCACCCGTTTGACGATCTCCGCATCGGTGGAGATCAGGATTCGGCCGAGACGGGTGGCCACGATCTTCCCCACCGTGCTTTTCCCGGTCCCGCGATACCCAATGAGCACGACATTCATTGGAAGCGAAACTCCAACACGGCACGCATGACGTCCACCGGAGCGGGGCGATTGGTCCAGAGTTCGAACTGGGTAACCGCCTGATTCAAAAACATGTCGAGGCCCGGAATTGTCTTGCACCCGGCTCGCTTGGCCTCCTTGAGCAATCGCGTTTCCCTCGGGTTATAGACAATATCCATCACGGCCAGACCGGGGTGAAAGAGCGCGGCCGGCACGGCAGTGGTGTCTGTCTTTGGAGACATGCCGACGGGCGTACAGTGAATCAAGACGTGCGATTCAGGAACCGTCCGAACAAGGGTACGGTCGTCGAGCCCATCATCTTCGACCACCAAAGTCGTCTTCAACCGAAGGTCATTGGCCAAAGCCGCCCGCTCTTTATCATCGACACCGAGCAGAATCAGCTTGTCCACACTCGATTCCGCCGCCAAAGCGAAGGCGATGGCCCTCGCGGCGCCACCGGAACCCAACAGGACGATGCGCCGTCCCGCGAGTGTGACACCACCTTCCCGCAACGCGCGCAAGGCGCCGGTGGCGTCCGTGTTATAGCCGATCAGCCGCCCCTGCTCCGCCACGATGGTGTTGATCGCGCCGATATGCCGTGCCGTCGGCTCCAGATCGTCAAGAAACTGAAGGGCCGATACCTTATGCGGAATGGTGACGCTGGCGCCACGAAAATTCCCGAGCGCGCGAAGCCCTTTGATTGCATCACCGATCGCTTCTACCTTCCAGGCCAAGTACACATAATCGAGGCTGAGTTTCCAAAAGGCGGCATTATGGATCGCCGGCGAGAGCGAATGCTCAACAGGATTGCCAATGATTCCGCAAAACTGAGTGTGGGTGCCGATGTCGATCTTCGTCATGTCATACGCTGGATACAGCAGCTGTCGAGCTAGCCCTTATAGACCGTCATCCCTCCATCAATTGGGAATGTTCCCCCGGTCACCCACCTGGCTTCGTCGGATGCCAGATACAGGACCATGTTCGCAACTTCCTCAGGGGTCCCGGCTCGCCGGATCGCATACTGTGAAAGAAGCGATTGCAGCCTCTCCGTGTTTGACATGAGCGGCGCCGCCATCGGAGTGTCAATCAGACCGGGATTGACGACATTGCAACGGATCCCGTCTTGGGCATAGTCGATGGCAAGCGCTCGCGTGAGCGCATCAAGGCCGCCTTTGGAGGCTGCATAGGCGGATAACCCGGGAATACCGGCCAAACTGGCAACGGAGGAGATGTTCACGATGGAGCCGGATTGCTGTTTCAGCATCTGCGGAACAATGGCCCGCGTCATTCGGAACACACCAGTGAGATTGATGTCGAAGACAGTGTTCCATGTCGCATCATCGATCTCGTGCAACCGCTTGCCGAAATCGCCGACCCCGGCATTGTTTACAAGAATATCAATTCGACCCAAGCTGTCGATGGCTTTCCGAGCAACATCTTTCGCATGCGCTTCGTCCGTGACAGAACCAGCAACCGCCAGAACTTTCCCGTTGTTCTGCCGAATGATCTTCACGACCCGGTCCAACTCCGGTTGCCGGCGACCCGTTATAACCACCGACGCCCCTTCCTCGGTAAAACGCTTGGCGACGGCTTCCCCAATCCCCGCATTCCCCCCGGTAATAACGGCAACTTTTCCTTCCAGTCGATTCATTGTATTCACTCCATCTCTTCGCGTTCCGGTCCATGACCCGAGGCTTCTCCGGACATTCCCTGTTCCCCCTCCGGAGTCAGCACACCCGGCTCTACCTTCCTCGCCACCGTGATGAACCCGGAATGGGCGACCATCCTGTGGTCCGGCCTCACGCTTCGGCCTTGGATCGACCAGGTCCGCAGCAACGTTTCGAAAGTTTCCACCATGGCAAACACTGTCGTCCGCTCAAGCGCTTCCACCGTTTGCATGACCTGGGGAACCGTGGGGACGAAGCTCAGGTAGATCCCCCCGGATCGAAGGACGGCAGCGGCATGAGGAACCACCTGCCATGGCTCGGGAAGATCAAGGACCACACGATCGAACGGTACTCCATCATCCGGCAGATCGATGCCCTCATAGGCATTCTTGCGCACTGTCACGAGATGAGGCATGGGGCCCATATAGCGATCGATATTCAGCCGGGCGACGCGGGAGAAATCCTCCCGCATCTCATAGGTCACGACCAAACCTCGGGGCCCTACCGCGCGGAGAAGGGCCATGGTCAACGCCCCAGAACCGGTTCCCGCCTCGAACACCCGAGCACCCGGATAGACATCCGCCCACATGGGAATGAGCGCAAGATCCTTGGGATAGAGCACTTGCGCGCCACGCGGCATCTTGAGCACATAGTCCCCAAACGTCGGGCGGAGCGCCAACATCTTCTTCCCGCCTGACAATGTCACCATCGTGGCGTCAGGCCGCCCGATGAGCGCATCGTGCGGGATAGTCTGGCCGCTGAATTGATAGGTTTCTCCGGCCTTCAGCGTCAGGGCATAGTGGCGCCCTTTCTTATCGACGAGATGGATGCGTTCACCGCTGGAAAGAGATGACATGCCGGGCATTCTAGGAGGTTCATTCGCCGGTTTGCAACCAACGGCTGTTCCTTGACAGGGTACGACGTGGGCCGTAAGATCCGATCACCTTTCCTTACCAATAGCTCATACTGTGCATGTTCCGCACATGACAGGGAGTTCATCATGCATGGCCNNTACGAGGGAGTGATCAACCCCGTTGCTGCCGAGTACCTGCATGACGCGTTGGCCTCGGCCCAATCCTCAGCGGCTCAGGCCGTGATCCTGAAACTCGATACGCCGGGAGGGCTGGACACCTCCATGCGATTGATCATCAAAGACATCACCGGTTCGCCTATTCCGGTCATCGTCTTCGTCGCTCCTTCCGGAGGACGCGCCGCATCAGCAGGAGTCTTCATCACCATGGCCGCGCATGTCGCCGCCATGGCGCCCGGGACGAATATCGGAGC
>DKBD01000228.1 GCA_002451055.1 Nitrospira sp. UBA6909
TGGGTGAGGTAGTCGATCACTGAGCACGTCAGATTGTCTGTGAGGTCGGGACAGAACTCCGTGTCTTCTTTCAGAGACCAGCGCCTCTCCTCCCGCCCCAACACAGCCAGAACCTGGTCAGATAGGGAGGCTGTGTTCATGCGTCACACGCCTTGCAATAGGTCGTTGGGTGTTATTCTAGAGAAGCGACTGCTCCACGTGTACTATCGCTTGACCTAGGTCCGGGGGCAAACATTCCTTGCCCGGCCGGCGTCATCGGACAAAGGGGCGCTGGTGGTCGTTTGTGTCGGGGGAAGTCAAAGGGTTCCTGGGAGACCACTTCGCTATGGTCCCTCAGGTCGAACCATTGGAAAGCAGGGATCAACTACAGCTGGTCACACGTAAAGCCTTGTATGATGGCATAGCGCATTAACTCCACCGTCGTGTGGATATTCAATTGCTGCATGAGGCAGGCCTTATGGAACTGCACGGTCTTCACGGATAAATCCAGAAGAGTGGCAATCTCTTTGGTACCTTTCCCTTCGCCGATGAGTTGCAGAATCTCACGCTGACGGGGTGTCAATTCCGCAACAGTCCCTTTCATGTCCTGTGTCGTTTTGGGATCCAGCGCTTTGTCGATCACCGGCTTGGCAATTGAGGGCGTGATATAATGTTTCCCGCTTAAGACGGCCTCGATCGCCTGGGGCAATTCGTACACGGCCGATTGTTTCAACAGAAATCCCTGCGCACCCACTTTGAACGCCTCCATGGCATAGCGGGGGCTTGCATGCATTGTCAGATAGAGCAGTTTCGTTTCAGGCAGGGATTTCTTCAGCTTCCGGGCAGCTTCGAGGCCGCTCAACAGGGGCATGGAAATATCGAGGATGATGAGCTCAGGCTTGAGCCGACCCGCCGCCTCGACTAAGGCCAGGCCATTCTCTACGGTTCCCACGACCTCACACTGATCTTCGATCAGCTTGCGCAGCCCGGCTAGGATGATGGAATGGTCGTCAGCCATCAGCACTCGTGGCTTGCGCACCTGATTCATGTTCCTTCCATCACTAGCTCTGAGGCATTCTTCGGTTCCAGGGGCACCCATGCATGGATCTCCGTCCCGCCACCGGGCTTTGTCCGCACGCGAAACGTGCCCAAGAGAGCCCTGACACGCTCCTCCATGCTGGTTAACCCCAGTCCCTTCCGGTCGGCGTTATTGTACGAGGGTTTAAAGCCGCACCCATCGTCATGGACACAGAGCCCCATCCCTCGTCCTGTCCTTACCAGCCGGACCCCCACACTGGTGGCCGCCGCATGTTTCCTTATGTTCTGCAGGCTTTCCTGCAACACCCGATAGATGCAGGTCGCGTAGTCCAGAGGAAGGTCGACCGGGATGTCGCGCACTATGACATCTGTTTTTAAGCCCGTCCTTTCCTCAAATTCATCCACAAGCTCACAGACTGCCGCTTCCAGACCGGCATGCTCCAGAAGGGAAGGATGCAATTGATGAACCAGTCCCTGGAGATCCGTGGTCAGTTCCTCCGCAAGTATACCGAGCTGGCGAACGCGAGCCACATGCGGAGAATCCAATTCGGATGCTCCATAACTCAGGTTCTGGAGATCGATCGTCAATGCAGCCAACCGCTGCGTGATATCATCGTGCAGGTCCCTCGCAATCCGTCGCCTTTCCTCCTCCTGGGCCATGAGCAGTCTCGACGCCAGATCTTCCAGCCTTGCCCGCTGCCGACGCAGTTCTTCTTCATCCCGTTTACGCTGGCTGATGTCCTCCGTAAAAATAACGATGCCGCCTACCTGACCGTCGTTCACTCGCCAGGGTCGCATTTCCCAGCAAAGCCACTGTTCAGCACCAGTGGCCCGCACAAAGTGATCTTCTTCTACCCGCACGATTTCTCCGGCCAACCCACGCTGATGGACGTCTTTCCACCGATCAGGAATTTCTGAAAACACCTCGTAGTGCGACCGTCCGATCACATCTCCTGTGATCCCATAGTCAGACATCCATCGCCGGCTCAGGGCAAGATAGCGCAGGTCGCGGTCGAACATGGCAAGTGCCGCCGGCGCATAGTTGATGAACAGGCGCAGCCGTTCCTCGCTCTCATCCCTAGCCTCTTGCATCGCGGCAACCTGCCGTGCCGATTGCTTTTGAATGAATAAGAGACTGGCGACGACGAGCAGCAATGCCGAGACAATGGCCCGATCTGCCGTGACTGCAATGGTAACCTCACCTGAGGAAAGGACTATTCCCAGCACAGTCAGGAAAAGGGAACAGCCAGCTATGAGGGCAATGATTCTGGAACCTGGCACTAACCAGGTGAGGAGTATCGGGACAACATACAGCATCGGCACCGCGATGCCGAGCGGGGTGAACACATCGAGAACGAAGATTGCTGCTGCTGCTGCAATGATCCAGCCGACTGACGGTATGTTCACAACCTCAGTCCTCGTCTGAAGGTAGAAGTAGTCGATTCTAGATTCGTTGATACCGGCCTAGCAAGAGGCCAGTCCGCGCGAAAGAGTCAAACCTGGTACGTTATTGCAGTCAACCTAGGCAAATGCCTAGGTACGTAATACGGTCTTCCCCTGCGTGCAGCGACACCCTCTGAGACAGTGCGACAACGGGCGTTTTGCACCTGTCGCCTCCTGTACCGATTGTCCAGATCAAGCAGCCCTCCGGAAAGCCGGGTCCACTATGCAGCAGGATTCCGATCGGATTGGTGGTGTCCACCCCTCGAATCATCACCCACTGACCGAACCCACCTAGACACAGGTAGCTGATTTCTGCGATGCCATTTGGAAGGATCTCGACATCAGGCCCACGAAACGGCGGTGTGGTTCCTCGGTGGTTTATGGCAACCTCAAGACACGCTTCGCACCTCGATGTGAGGAGGGAGCGGGGCTCTTTCCGTCCCCTTCACCTGTTTTCCTCTACTCCAATTGTTTCCGGAACCGCCACATGCCGAGACCAAAGAGCACCCCGCCCAACAGGGCCATCGGCAAGATGGAATCCCACAGCACATCAAACCCGACTCCTTTGAGCAAAACCCCATAGGTCACGTCGACGTAGTAACGGAGCGGCGAAAGCGCCATGATGGACTGGACCCAGGAGGGCATCGCCTCAAACGGCGACGCGATGCCCGACAGCAGCAACATCGGTGAAATCACGAGCAACGCGACCATCCCCACCTGGGCCTGGTTCCTCGTCACCGTGGCTGCAAACAATCCGAATCCGGCTGTGGTGAAACTGTAGAGTGCGGTCAGGAGGAAGAACAGGGCCGCACTGCCTTTGACCGGCACACCGAAAACAGGCTTGAGCACGGTCGCCATCGCAAGCGCCGTGGCAGCCTGAATCACCAACGTCATGGCCAGCACCTTGGACAACATGATCTGGAGCGGGGTGACGGGCGACACGAGCAGCTGCTCCACGGTGCCATGCTCCTTTTCCCGGACGAGGGCCGCCGCCGGGAGAAGAAACGCGAACAGCGTGATCATACGCAGGATATGGGAAATCGACTGGAACCAGGTTTCATCTTGATTCTGGTTGTACCACACCCGATGGGCGCTCTCGATGTTCGGTATGTCCATGAGGCCGGCCGATGCGCCGCCGAGACGGACCGACGCCAGATCAAAGGAAAAGCCCCCGACGATACGGGCGGCATAGGAAGCCGCCGACAGTCCTTGCGGCGCATTGGTCGTATCGACCTGCAACTGCAGCGACACCGGCTCGCGCCCGCTGATGGACTCTTGAAACCGCGGTGGAATGTCCAGAAGCAGCATCGCCGTTCCTTGGTCCAATCGCTCCACCCCGACCTTTGGATCCTGCACTTCTCCCTCAAGCCGAAAATAGGGCTCCCGGAACCGATGGATCAGCTCGCGCGAGGACTCGCTGTGGTCGCCGTCATGAACCAACAGGCTGGCGTTGCTCAACTGCATAGAGATCCCCGCGCCGCTGATATAGACCGAGATGGAGAAGGAATAGATCAAGAACAGCAGCAAGGGAATGTCGCGCCTCAGCTGCAGCAATTCCTTCCTGGTCATCACGAAAAGCCGAAGCACCCACAAGCGCACAGCAGCGAGACTCGCACGATCGTTGTTATTCACCCCTGTCCCTCAGGCACGCTCCCTGGCTGAACCGGCTCAGGCCTTGGGTCGTTTGGTAAAGATTCCATAAGCAACCAGCCGCAACGCCACCGCGAGGCCCGCCAGCGCGAGCAGATCCGTCCACATGGCTTTCAGGTCCAAACCCTTCAGAAAACTCGCTCGCACCACATCGGTGTAATACATGGCGGGAAACAAATGGGCCTGCACCTGGGCGCCCGGGCTCAGTGACGACACCGGCACCAAAAAGCCCGAGAACAGAAGGGTGGGAACCATCGCAATAATGATCGTGATGATTAGGGCGGCCATCTGCGTCCGCACCANNTCCGTCTTGCTGGCCGTAGAGCTATAGATATTGTAGATCGAACCCGTTTCTTTCTCCCGAACCACACCCAACGCCGTCAGAAGCGGCGACGCCACCATCAACGAGAACATGATGAGCGCCGGCACCATCGACCACGTGCTACGGACTTCTTCATTGTAGAGATACCGGGTCTCCAGTGAGACAGGCTCCGCGAGCCGGCGGGCTTCTCCTGTCGCAAGCCCCCTGGTGCGAGCCAGAAAGTCGGTGAGCAGTTCTTGCGTGAATGAACGGTTGATGGCAATCACATAGCCCTTTGTCGTATCGGCGTGCAGGGGGAAGGTTCCATCCAGTAATGTTTGCACGGTGACGGTCCGTCCCGCCAACAGGCGTTCTTCGAATCGCTCAGGGATGACGACGGCCATACGGACTGCCGTCTCGCCCAGCATCCGATCGATCTCCCGCTCATCATGCACGAATCCTCGATAGTCGAAATAGCGGGATTCAATGAATCGATAGACGTAGTCGCGACTCAACGACGACTGGTCCCGATCCAAGACCGCAAAGGGCACATGCTCGACGTCCAACACCAGGCCATACCCGAAGACCACCATCCAGAGACTTGGCAGTAAGAAGGCCATCAGCAGGAACAGCCGGTCACGGACCGTTTCCCTCCATTCCTTCCGAGCCACTGCGGCGATCCGTCTCGCCTTCATGCGACAGCCTCCTGGTCGGTCCGCTCTCCCGCCTGTTCCAACGCCATGACTTGGTACACAAATACGTCTTCCAGACTCAGAGGCCGTTCGTTCACCGAGATCACGCTCAACCCGCTCTCCTCAAGGGCACGACAGGCACAGGTCTTGTCTCGATCGGGGTCCCGGCAAAAGAAATGCAGTTTGGTCCCGAAGAGCGCGGCGCCACGAAACCCAGCCTGCTGCAAATACACCAACGCCTTGCCGGGTTGATCTGTCACCACTTCAAATAACCGGCCCGCCGCCGTTTCAACCTGGCTTTTCATGTCTGCCGGAGACCCTTCGGCCACGATCTTACCGGCATACATGAGCGCAAGTTTATCGCAATGTTCGGCTTCGCTCATATGATGGGTGGTGATTAGAATTGCCACGCCTTCCTCCCTGGCAAGCCTCGTGAGCATCTCCCAAAAACGGCGGCGTCCGATCGGATCGACCCCGGAGGTCGGTTCATCCAGAAACAAAACACGAGGGTCGTGAACCAACGCACAGCCGAGCGCAAGCCTTTGGCGGACTCCCATCGGCAATCGGCTGGTCAGGCTCGATTCGTATCCGGACAAGCCAGCCATGGCGACGATCCATTCATACCGCTCGGCCATGGCACGCCTGTTGAGTCCATAGATCCCGCCGAAGAGCCTGATGTTTTCCTCCACGGTCAAGTCCAAGTACAGCGAGAACGCTTGAGACATGTACCCGATTCGCTCCTTAATGGAACCGGCCGCCGTGCGCATATCGGCTCCTGCCACCCTGCCTGTGCCTTCTGTCGGCAGGAGGATGCCGTTCAGCATTTTGATGACGGTCGTTTTACCCGCGCCATTGGCGCCCAACAAGCCGAAGATCTCCCCTTGCTTCACCTGAAAACTCACCTGGTCCACCGCGCGGAACGATCCGAAATCCCGGATAAGCGCATCAGCTTCGATCGCCAAACCATCCCGATTGTGTGCCACGGCTCGATTCGGCTGGCTGGCTGACAAATCCGTCGGTTCGGTTTTTCGAAGGAGCAGCGCCACAAACACGTCTTCCAACTCCGGGTCGTCCACCCTGACCGCCGAGGGAGTCAGTTCACCGAGAGCGACTTCGATTTGCCGCCTGGCCGTTGATCGATTGTCGGTATCGGTAAAGACATGCAATGACGAACCCAATGATTCGACCTGTCTGAACGACTTCTTCAACCGGTCAATGGCTTTCAACTGGGATGTCGCTTCGAAGGTCACCACGGAGCCGGGAACCAGCGCCCGTACTTCCGTCGGCGTGCCGGAGGTCAAGACCTTTCCGTCGGAGAGGAAGGACAGACGATGAAACCGCTCAGCCTCGTCCATGTAGGCCGTGGAGACCAATGCCGTCATCCCTTTCTCCTGCATCAGCTTAGCCAGGATCGACCAAAAATCTCGGCGCGAAACGGGGTCGACCCCGGTCGTCGGCTCGTCAAGGACGGCCAACTCAGGCTCGTGAATGAGCGCACAGATCAATCCGAGCTTTTGTTTCATACCACCCGACAGATTCTTCATGGGCCGGTCACGGAACCGTTCGAGCCTGGTCATCGCCAGTAATCCGGCCTTGCGTTCCGCCAATTCGTCGTCCGGCACTAATCGAAGGTCGGCGAAGAAGTCGATATTCTCCTCGACGGAAAGTTCCGGATACAGATTCAGCCCGAGTCCTTGCGGCAAGAACCCGATTCTCGGTTTGATGCGTTCCGCAGCCCGCTCGGAATCGACTCTGGTCTCAAATACTTCGACGACGCCTCCGTCATAGGTCAACACGCCGGCGATGGCCTTCATCAGGCTACTCTTGCCCGAGCCGTCCGGCCCGATCAGCCCGTAGATCTCGCCTTTGTGCACGGTGAGATCGACGCCATCGACCGCAACATGCTTCTTATAGCGCTTCACAAAGCCGGACACCTGGACGACGGTGTCCAAGTGCTGAGGACTGAGTGCTGAGTGCTGAGACGAATGTTCTGCTCCCATTTCTTTCATTCTCTCTTAGGTAGGGCGGTTGGGGGACCTTTTGCTGCGCGCATTGAGCGAGCACCGCTAATTACACCCACCCATCCCCGCGTCGCCGGGACTCCGCTTGACCCAAGTCGTGCGCGCTCTGCGAACACAAAGGTTCCCCCTCGCCTTAACCCTTCGGCTTTTCCCATGCCACATCTTCTTTCCATCGAATGATGGCATCGGCCGGCAGGCCTGGCGTCAGCCGGTGGTCGGGGTTGTCGTTCAAATAGAGCTTCACCGCGTAGATGAGTTTCACCCGCTCGTCCGGTGTTTGGACCTCTTTCGGGGTGAACTCGGCTTTCGATGCGATGTACCGGACCGTCGCGTCAAACGGGCGATCGGGAAACGCATCCGTATGGATCTTTCCGGGAAGATCCAGCCGAACCTTTCCGATTTGCACCTCCGGCACATAGACCTTGAGATAGAGGCGATCCAGATCAACGAGTTCGAGAAGCGGAGCGCCGACTCCGATTACTTCCCCCACGTCGACCATGCGGGCGGTGACCGTCCCCCTCGTGGGAGCCGTGATCGTCAAATCCTTGAGTATGCTTTCGGCTTCATCGAGAACCGCATGGGCTTGATCGCGCTGCCGTTCAAGAGCCGCGACCTCCCCCTCCTTCGCTTTGATTCGATTCCATCCAAGTTCTGCCTGAGCCAGTTGTTTCTTCGCCTGTGTCATGCCGGACAGAGCGGCCGCCACGTCGTTTGTCGCGACATCCCACCGCATCCGGGCTTGATCGCGCTGTTGAATCGATGCCTGGTCCTTATCCGCCAATACACGAAACCGCTCTGCGTCGCTCTTTGCCTCTTTTTCAACCGCGATCGCCTTGTCCCAGAGAGCTTNNTTGGCTTGATCGACTTTGGCTCTTGTCTGGATGTCATCGAGTCTGATCAGCACTTGTCCAGCTGTGACGGTCGCCCCTTCACGTACCAGCAGTTCTTCGATACGGCCGGGGAACTTGCTCGCCACAGTCACATGATCTCCTTCAATGCGGCCGTTCGCTTGAATCAGCCCATCCGGCAAGCCGTCGTTTGCAATCCACCGGTCGTATGCAAGATAAATCCCGGCTGCTAGAGCCATCCCGAATGCCATCATGCCAAGCTGTTTCCGGCCTATCTTCATGGACTGTGCGCTACCGTTCATCATCCATCGTCAGTCGCCAAACGTGAGGAATCCCTCTTTCGATTGACGCTTGATGGACCGTTTCATATCCAATCGCGAACGCCGGCAGGATGGTCAAAAAGGCTGTTTGGCAAGGCCGCAGCGAGTGAAGAGGCGAGCCATACACTGAGCCGTATGTTGAGCCTCTGAGCGATGCGAGAACGACGCTGGCGGCCTTTTCAACATCCTGCTAGAAGAGCTTTTCGATCTCCCCCTTGGCCCGTGCGAGATTGATGCGCGAGGCGTTGAAGCGGAAGAGCGCTTCGATGTGATTGTCCCGCGCCCGTGCTACGGACGTTTGGGCGTTCGTCACTTCGATATTGGTCGTCAGACCCGCNNCGGACTTCCAGCGTCACTTGATCCGATACATCCTTCATACGGATCAACTCCTGCCTGACCCGGCTCCTGGTTTCCGAAATGCGGGCTTCGCGCTGGCCTCCGTCGAAGATCGGAACGGAAAAAATCAATCCGATCGAGCGGGTCGCCTCCGCGTCTTCCGGCTTTACCCCGATCCATCCGTAATCACCGCTCAACGAGACCGACGGCAGCCGTTCGCCGGCCACGGAACTCAAGCTGAGCGCCGCCAACTTTTGGCGGTTCTCTTGCGCCCTCAATTCCAATCGTTGCTCCCGAGCGGTCCTGAGCGCGACCTCCGTGCGTTCTGGCTCCACCGGCACGAACCTCAACTCATCGGTCAACACCAACCGCACATCGAACGTGATCCCCAGGGCGCGAATCAAGTTGAGCCGCGCGCTCTCCTGTTCATTCTGCGAAACGAGCAGCCGTTGATTGCTGTTCTCCAATTGGACTTCTTCCCGTGTCACATCCAATCCTGTCGCAATTCCAGCCGCCTTGCGGTCCTTCGCCAATTTCAGCAGTTGACGGCTCAGTTCGATATCAGCCAGCCGCGCCTTTACGGCTTCATCGGCCCGCAGCGTCTCGACGTAGAGCAGTCCGACCGTTGCCATGACATCGCGTTTCGTCACTTCCGCTTCTAGACCGGCAACATCCACGCCGGTTTTCGCGGCGCGCCACCGCTGAATGAGGCTGAGGCTGAAAATATTCTGAACCAAGGTGGCCCGGGCATCATAGACTTCAAACGGTTCCGTCACGCTGCTTTTCAATCCCAAACCGGAGAGCCGGTCGAACGGAAGTCCGAATGCGGCGAGATTCACCGTTTGGTTCCGCCCGCTCAGGTATCCGGACACATTCGGAAGCAAGGCTCCGAGATTGGCATCAGCTTGGGCTTGCGCCGCGGCGATGCGCTCTTTCAGCAAGCTCACGTTGACATTGTTGTCGATCGCCGCCTGGATGGCATCACGCAGGCTGAGCCGGAGTTCAGGAGAGTCAGATCCCGTCGGCTCCTCCGCGTCGACGGCTCCGCCACGGCCGCCCAAGAGAGGAAGGACAAGAAGAAGTGACAGAAATACAAGCGATCCAACGGAGAAACAGCACAGTCTTATCTTTTGGAAAACCACCATTTACAAGAGCTCTCCGCCTGTGAAACGTTCTCTGAAACATCGTGCCATGTGCAAAGAGGGAGCCGTATTGGAGCGGTCGGTATTCCAATAGGAAAATTGACCTGTTGGCCCCTCAAGACTCCGAGGGCAGCATCCTGGCGCGTGGAGTCCTGCTACAGAGAGGGAAACCAGGCCTGTTGCAGAACGCCACATCTGTCCGTTCACACCGGCACTCCTTCTTTGCGTGAGCGATCTCCGTTGCCCAGCTCGTTTTCCGCGGGAGGCCCCCCGGATTGGGGCGGCTTTCCGGCTATACGGTAGTAGAGCAGTGGGATCACAATCAACGTGAGCAAGGTGGAAGCACCTACGCCAAACAGGAGCGATACGGCCAGCCCTTGGAAGATCGGATCAAGAATGATCACGAAGGCGCCGACCATCAGCGCGGCAGCCGTCAAGAGAATCGGCCTGGTACGGATCGCTCCGGCCTTAATGACTGCCTCCAGCAACGGAACACCGGCACGCTCTTGAAGCTGGATAAAATCCACGAGCAAAATCGAGTTCCGAACGATGATGCCGGCGAGCGCAATGAAGCCGATCATCGACGTGGCGGTGAAATACGATCCGGTCAGCCAATGGCCTGGCAAAATGCCGATGAGCGTGAGCGGAATCGGAGCCATGATGATCAGCGGGGTCATGAACGATTGAAACTGTCCGACGATCAACAGATAGATCAGCAGCATCGCGACGGCAAAGGCGATGCCCATATCGCGAAACGTTTCGTAGGTGATGTGCCACTCCCCGTCCCATTTCATCGTAATCTTGTCTTCTGACCAAGGCTGCGAGGCGTAATACTCTTCGATCCGATATCCTTCGGTGGGCCGATAGTCTTCCAGCTTGTTCCCCACGCCGAGCACTCCGTAGACCGGGCTTTCAGCTTTCTCCGCGCCAGGCCCTCCCACATCGGCCACCACATAGACCACCGGCTTCTGGTTCTTATGGTAAATCGCCTTATCCTGGACCGTCTGCTCGACCGTCAATAGTTCGGAGAGCTGGACGAGTCCGCCGTTCTTCGTGCGCAATCCCAGTTCGCCGATATGTTCGAGCCCCGTCCTTTCCGCCAGCGGCAGGCGCAGCATGATTTGCACCGGGCTCTTCTCGTGAGGAATATGGACCAGCCCGACTTTGGTTCCCTCCAACGCCATCCGCAGCGTGTGCACGATCTCTTCGGAAGGAATGCCTGCGAGAGCCGCTTTCGCGCGGTCGACCGTGAAGACGTATTTCACCTGATCCGCCTCGACATAGTCGTCCACATCGACGATGCCCGATGTGGACTCGAAGAGCGACCGGATCTCCCGCGCCACGGCTAGTTGTCGGTCATAGGTCGGTCCGTAAATTTCCGCCACCAGCACCGATTGCACGGGCGGTCCTGGCGGCACTTCGACCACTTTGACATTCGCGCCATATTGACGCGCGATTTCCTGCACAGGGGGACGTATCCGCTGCGCGATTGCATGGCTCTGAGCCTGTCGTTCCTCCTTGTGCACCAAGTTGATCTGAATATCCGCTTCGTGCGGGAGCGACCGCACAAAGTAGTGGCGCACCAGCCCGTTGAAGTTGAACGGGGAAGCCGTACCGACATAAGCCTGGTAGTCTCGAACCTCGGGGACGGTGCGGACATAATGGGTCAGGGCCTTCGCGACGCGAGCGGTTTCCTCCAACGTCGTTCCTTCCGGCATATCGAT
The DNA here is from genome assembly GCA_002451055.1 of Nitrospira sp. UBA6909. Lineage (GTDB taxonomy): Bacteria > Nitrospirota > Nitrospiria > Nitrospirales > Nitrospiraceae > Nitrospira_D. The sequence continues at coordinate 11,495 of DKBD01000228.1, forward strand.
CACCAGCTGGACTTCGCTCTTGTTGTCAAACGGCATCATCTTCACGACCACATGGCGCGTGTAAAACAAGATGCACGATCCGACAAGCAAGAGAGCTACCACGCCTAGAACGAAATAGGTCAAGACCGGCCTGGCCAACAACGGAGTCAGCATCCGGCGATAAAAGCGCGCCGTCAAGCCGCTTTCGCTCTCTTCATGATCGACTCCCTTCACGGCGACTCCCGGCCGGTAACACGTCCGACAAAACCACGGAATGACCACGAAGGCGACAAGCAGGGAGTAAAACATGGCAATAGAGGCATTGATGGGAATCGGCCTCATGTAAGGGCCCATCAAGCCGGACACGAAGGCCATAGGGAGGAGCGCGGCGATGACGGTGAAGGTCGCCAGAATAGTCGGGTTGCCGACTTCATCGACGGCATAAATGGAGGCCTCGTCATGGGGACGAAGTCGCAGCATCAGATGCCGGTATGTGTTCTCGACGACGACGATGGCGTCGTCCACCAGAATCCCGATGGAGAAGATCAGCGCAAAGAGTGTGACGCGATTGATTGTGTAGCCGATCAGCATCGAGGTAAACAGCGTCAAGGCCAGAGTGAGGGGAATCGCGATCGACACGACCAAAGCCGGGCGCGGACCCAATGCGAAGCCGAGAAAGAAGACCACAGCGACAACGGCGATGGCCAGGTGCCACAACAGTTCGTTGGCCTTCTCTTGCGCGGTCTCTCCGTAATCGCGCGTGGTGGTGACGCGAACATCCGCCGGAACCGTCACGCCTTTCATGCCTTCGACCTTGCGGATGATCTGCTCAGCCACGGTCACCGCGTTGACACCTCGCTGCTTGGCAATGGCCACGGTGACCGCTGGAGACTCGCCCCCCTCACCCCTTACCCCTATCCCCTCACCGGTTCCGAACCAGACATAGCTCGTCGCTTCGGCCGGCCCGTCGATGATCTCCGCCACTTGCCTCAGATAGACCGGCCGCCGGTCGCTCACGCCGACGACCAGGCCTTCCAGGTCTTCACCTGATCGAATGAAGCGCCCGGTTTCCACGAGGAAGCTCTGATTGCGGCTGTCGAACCGGCCCGCCGGCAAAGCTCGGTTCTCTCCGCGAATGACGGCCGCAATTTGCAGCGGGGTCAGTCCATAGGCCTTCAACCTCGCGGGATCGATCGCTACCCGTAATTCTCGCGCCCGACCGCCGACGATGAAACCTCCGGATGTGCCCTCGACCTTCTTGACCTCCTCCAACACCTGCTCTGCCAATTGATGTAATTCGAATTCGCCGTACCGTTCGCTCGACAAGGTGACCGTCACGATCGGAACGTCGTTCACGTCCTTCGGCTTGACCAAAAAAGGCTCAGCTCCAGACGGCAACAGGTCCTGATTCGACATCAGTTTGTCGTAGAGATCGACCAGACTCTGCTCCATCGGCTCGCCGACGTAGAAGCGGACGATGATCAGCGCGCCACCAGGCCGCGAGATCGAATAGACATACTCCACACCTTTAATTTCTGAGATCTTACGCTCGAACGGCTTGGTCAGCTGTTCTTCGACGATTTTTGCGGAGGCGCCAGGAAAGGGCAGCCAAACATCGGCCATGGGAACGACGATCTGCGGCTCTTCTTCGCGCGGCGTGGCGACGACCGCGAACAGGCCCAGCAGCAACGTCCCCACCATGATGAGCGGCGTCAACTTGCTCCCGATGAAGAGGGCGGCAATGCGGCCGGATAGACCGTAAGGGGTAAGGGGTGAGGGGGTAGGGGTCATTTCGCGTTGACGCTTGACGTTGGATGGCCTATGGCTGCACCGGATTCGCGGCGGTTTCAACGACGTTCACCAAAGCGCCGTCGACCCCGCGAGCGGCGTCGAGCAGCACCGACTCGCCGGCGTTCACACCGGACAGGATTTCAACCTGTCCATCGAGCCGCCGACCGGTTTTAACCCAGCGGAGGCGGGCGATCCGATCGGAACCGACGACGAAGACACTCATGATTTCGCCGCGCTGGATGACGGCGGTCTCCGGGATGAGAATCGTCTTGCTCGTTCCCTTATCCAACTGAAATCGTCCGAACATGCCTGTTCTCAACCCCGGCGTCGGAGGCAAGTCCACTTTCACCGTGAACGTGTGCGTTTGAGGATCACCGGCGGGGAGAATTTTACCAACGACGCCGTCCAACACTCGCCCTGCTAAGGCATCGATGATCACGGGAATCTTGTCTCCGCGGGACAGGGATTTCAGATCTCCCTCCGCCACGATCGCTTCGAGACGCAGCTGCCGGGAATTCTCCATTCTCAAGAGGGGCTGCCCCGGCGAGGCCAACTCGCCCGCTTCCACCATTTTTTCGGTAATCACCCCATCGAACGGCGCTTTCACGACTGTATAACTGAGCTGGGCCAGCACCGCTTTATGGTTGGCTTCCGCGACCTTGAAGGCACGGGTCGCATTCTCCATTTCTTGTTTCGACACGGCATCGCGGTCGTACAGCTGGTTCATGCGCTCGAGCTGGGCTTTCGTGTTTTCTACATCCGCCGCGGCGCGCGCCAGGTCGGCCTGTCCGTCGCGGTCATCCAACTGAATGAGCGTCTGTCCCCTGGAAACCGGCGCCCCCTCTCGCACGAACAATTTGTCGATGCTACCCTGGATTCGGCTGGAAAGTACGGCCTGAAAGGTTGCAGCGACCTGACCGGTCACCTCAATGCGGATCGGCACTGCTGTGTATTGAATTTCGACGACCTCAGCCTGAATGCTCCTTTGTGGAACGGGCGACACCACGGCCGTATCGGGCCCTTCCTTGGTCTCACACCCGGCCAAGAATAGTATGATCGCGATGAGCGCTCGTTTCACGGATTGGCTCCTCATTGTCTCACCGATGTTCGCCTAATCCTTTCACAAGATCAATGCCGATGGCGCATTGCCTGGGGTGGGTTCGTGTGCTGAGCGAACGACGGACCCCAAGGGGGCGACTCGTTCACCCGCCTACGGCGAGGTGTCGCCGAAGACTCAACAGGGATCACGGCTGTCGAGCCGTTGGGCTCCACTCTCCCTGAGCTGCCTGAGCATGCTTCTCACAACTCTCGCCGGATCGGGGGGGTGAACCCGTCTCATCTTCCCATTGTCCGCGTTTGGCTCCCAACTGCCGGAGCAGGCATTCCGCCGTCGCGAGCAATTCCTCAAGACGCCGATCCGGTTTCGCTCCATAGTGTTCACGGTCGAAAATGGGAATCTGCAGACAGACTTCTGCTCGATACCGGCGCTGCGGGGAATAGACAACGCGGGGGATCGGGGGGTCCGGGAACTGACAGGGCTTCAGAAGATCCAATGATTGGAAGAACACGCGGCAGAGACGACGGAGGTCNNTCCCTGCTCATCGGCAAAGGCTCCCTCGAGAACAAGCGGAATTGTCATGGCCGGCTCCTCATCATCCTGCTAATCCTGGACGCCAAGCTTCCGCAACAGCGCCATCATTGGACACCAGCCGGTAAAGGCCGACTGAATCAAGTTCACCGCCACAAAGGCGGCGAAATAATTCCAGTAAGGATGGACGGTCGCGCCGAGGAACACCGCGACAAGCACGAACACGCCGGCAATCAATCGCAACATCTCATTGAGGTTCATCGGTGCCTCCTTTCTGCTAGCTCATGAGAGACTGACCCGAAGCAAAGGATTCGCACAGAACCCATCTTAGCGAGTCGACCATATAGTCATGCGGCGTTTCTGCTATCTTTCTGAGAAAGCTCAGGCCCGAACTATCCACGCGAGACGGCGACGTCAGGCTGTTGGCCTCTCTGATCGCTCCACATATGCTATTGCGCCATTGAAATGAGTGTCTTCCAGCTGACGAACCCTCCGGTGAGATTCCGAACACCGGCCACCCCCCGTTGGCGCAACAGTCGCTCTGCGAAATACCCCCGTTGACCAACCGTGCAGTAAGTCACCACCGGGCGATCAGTTTTCACCTCGCCCAACCTCTTGCGCAATTCCGGCAAGGGAATGTTGATGGAACCAGGAATGTGTCCGGCGTCGAATTCTGCGGAACTTCGCACATCCACAACCATCGGTGGTGACGCCGCCCTCAGAGCGGCATGTAGTTCGGATGGGGTGATCGGACTCGTGCCGCCGCGCAGCACATTTGAGGCGTTAAACCCCACCAAGTTGATGGCATCCTTCGCGCTACCATATTGCGGAGCATAACAAAGCTCGGCTTGCTCAAGATCGAACACGGTGGCTCCCATTTGTATCGCCATGGCAAGCACGTCGATCCGCTTATCGACCGCCTCCTCTCCGACGGCTTGGGCGCCGAGAATTCGCCCGGAGGATGGCTCGAATATCAGCTTGATCGCCAGTCGCTTCGCACCTGGGTAGTAATGGGCATGGTGATATGGATGAATGTAGATCGCCTCGTAATCGCGATGCCGCTCCTTGCCGACCCGCTGGAGCGCCTTTTCGGACCTCCCCGTCATGGCCGCGGTCAGATGGAAGACCCGCACGATTGCGCTTCCCTGACTCCCTCGATAAGGCGGGATGGCGCCGTCTTTTCCGTGAACCCTGGCAATAATGTGGTCCGCTGCCAACCGTCCCTGGCGGTTCGCAGGACCGGCCAGTGGAATGTGAGTCGATCCACCCACAATCGGGTCTGAAACTTCGATCACATCACCAACCGCATAAATATCCGGATCGTTCGTCTGCAGATACGCGTTCACTTTGATTGCACCGCGATCGTTAGTTTCTAGACCGGCTTTGCGGGCCAAGAGGCTTTCCGGACGAACCCCGATGGCCAACACGATCAATTCCCCGGCCAGAACCCGACCGTCGGTCAGAATCGCTCGCACACCCTGACCGTCGACCTCCGGCTCCAGATCCACAACGCCGTCGCTCAGACACAGGGCGACACCCCGCTCCACCAAAGCCTGCTCGAGCGGTACCACCATTTCTGCATCGAATGGGGGGAGTACTTGCGGGTTCTTCTCGACTAATGTCGTGGTCACGCCGCGATGCACGAGTTGCTCGGCGACTTCCACTCCAATGAAACCGCCCCCTAGAACGACGGCGCTCCGAATGCCACTGTCCACGACCGCCTTCAGTCGGTCGACGTCCTCCAGGTTGCGTAGGCTCAGGACGCGCGGATGGTTCAATCCAACCTTGGCCAGCAGATTCGTCGGCCGAAGCGGGGCTGCTCCGGTCGAAACAATCAAGAANNACCTCAGGATCGGCCACCAGAAGGTGATTGCGATCCGAGATTTCGCCGCCCAGATAGTAAGGCAGGCCACAGTTGGCGAAACTTGCGTGCGTACCACGTTCAAACAGTACGATGCGGGCCGACTCATCAAGTCGCCGCGCTCTGGCTGCGGCGCTTGCTCCGCCTGCGACTCCGCCTACTATGACTATACGAATTTGCCGAGTTGAGTTCATGGATCTGACAGCTCTCCACGTATTCCGTCCATCACGGAAGCAATAGGATCAAAGGGAGAAAAATGGATGACTCTTCTGGCGACCAAACCGGCATCGACCTGCCACCGCCAATTACAGATCCTGAGCAGCTTCATCGGAGGTTATCCCTGACACAGAGCTCCGATCTCATCGTTGAGCAGTGATCCCGGCAAGAGCACCATCACCTTCCTACACATCCTTTTCGAGCTTGTTGATACCCATGGCGTTCAAGATAGCCTTCTCGAAGAACGGCTCGCTGACGCCCTTCTTCATTTTCATCAGGAAATACTTCTCTAGCCCAATCTTGGCCAGATGCACCCACTTGCCCTTCTTTGCCCAGGTGACGTTCCGTGGGGCCATCTGTGGCAGCGCGACAAAGGCCATCCCGGTATCACCCATGTCGGCCAAGCAGATGGCATTCCATGTCGCCGTTTCTTTTTTGGCGTCGTTCTCCATATCGGCCTTGATGTTGTGCACCGAGGCGGACACCATCGACTCGATCATATAGCCGGTCTTGGGCGCCCCGGTCGGGACCGGCGTCTGTTCGACCGGCGGGATCGCCACGCAAACCCCCACCGCATAGATATTNNTCCTCCAAGAGCATTTTCCCTGGCTGCACGTCCTTAATCGAGGCATTGGTGATGGGATGGATCGAATGTTCGGCGAATTCATCTTCCATCAGCCGCCGTGATCTTCCGACCCCTGCCAACCCCATATGGCCGATGTACGGTTCCGGCGTCACGAAATAGATCGGCACCTTCTTGCGGAGTTTCTTCTTCCGCAAATCCGCATCAAGGATGAAGACCATTTCATAGGCAGGACCAAAACAGGACGCCCCCTGCCCGGCACCAACCACGATGGGGCCGGGGTCTTTGAGGAAACTTTGGTAGGCCCCCCAGGCCTGCTCTGCATGATCCACCGTGCAGACCGATTGCGTGAAGCCGCTCGGTCCGAGCCCAGGCACAGCGGCAAAATTGAGCTTGGGTCCGGTGGCCACGATGAGATAGTCGTAAGGGACCTCCCCTTTCGTCGTAACCACTCGGTTCTGTTCCGGTTCGATTCGATCCGCTGCCGCGTGGACGAATTCAATGCCCTTCTTCTCCAACACCGGCCCCAACGGAAAGCTGATATCTTTCCGTTTCCGCCAACCCACCGCCACCCATGGGTTTGACGGCACGAAATGGAAAAAGTCCACGTTCGAAATCACCGTCACCTTGTGCTTCTTGTCCAACAGCGCCCGCGCCTCATAGGCAGCAGGCAGTCCCCCGATCGATGCGCCAATGATTACCACTCGTGCCACAGTCTACCTCCTCATGCTGAGTGAGACGCGCTATCGCAATGGGTTGAGTCATTACTGGGACCCAGCACCGTCTTTTCATCGAAGCTCATGCCATCAGGCTATGACAGAAGTTCCCCTTTGCTGTGAGTCGCGAGAGCGTCAAGGGATTCATCTTGCACAAGTGTATTTCTGCTCTGACCCGACGGCGTGAGCCGTCGGCCAGACTTTATTGCCCTGCACTCAACCGATACATTTCGTGACAGGCCGTGCACCTCGCCGTCATGCTCGACAGCCGCTGCAGAATTTGCTGCGGTGTTTCCCCTCGCACGACAGCGTCTGCAAGCGCATCCATGTCTTTGTGGATCGACATACCCAGCTGCTTGAATGGTAACGGCAGCTTGGCCATGATGGTCGGCTCGACATCCGCCGCCATATTCATCCCGACTGCCCTGGCGGCCGCCTCCACTGCTTTCCAATCAGGGGTAGATTCCCCCAGCCCTCGGACGATCCCGTCCACCGCCTTTAAAAGCAGGCGCATTTCGGCAAGGATGTCATCTCGTTCTTTCGACGATAGGAGTATTTCCGTGCGGCCGTCATGTCCCTTCGCCGTCCACCCCTTGACGAAGAACCACCCGCCGACGGCCACCGTAATAGCCCATAGAAGGATCGCAGCGACGCATACAGTCCGTTTCATCTCATTCCTTCATCTCTTTTCATGATGAGCTCAGCTCTGACTGTCCCTCTCTCCGATACCCGATGTTTGCAATGGAGTTGCAAGGAGGGAACCGTACCAATCAGACCCGGCGTCTGAACATATGGCGAGAAATTCGATAGTTGGCCAGCGACAAGAAGGGCGATTGACGTGACACAGGGTATTCCCGCCACAGATGAATAGGAACCACTGTTGCGAAAAGCCCCAGATCTTACGATCGGGCCAGCGTGGCCGCCGCAATGACGACGGCCAATGCGGTGAGTAGGGAAAGGCGAGGCAACCAGCGAGCCGTTTGCACGACGGTCCGCTCCCATGCTGTCCTCGATGAAGCTGGAATTTCGGTGGCTCGACTGACCCTTGGTCCAAGCAGTAAGTCATGGAGCAAGGTGAGGATGAGAAGGATGGCAACAAGGTTGAGTTTCATGGTCACGATGAAGGGCCAGGCGGCTGGATTCGTCAGCGCCACGCCCCGTTGCGACAAAAGCCACGGTCCGGTCGCCAGCAGCAAGCCCATGGCCACCCAGGCGACGATGCGGAATCGCCGCGCAGCTGATCGAAACAGCGCCATGAATTCCGGCGCGGCTTTGCGGCTTCTCACCAATGGAGCCAAGACCAAGGAAAGAAAAATCATCCCCCCGATCCAGGCGATAGCGGCTAGGATATGGAGGGTGACAAGCGCGACATACATGGCGCCTCATCATAGACGAGTCAGTTCCCAGTTTTCAGCTATCAGCTTCCATAAATTATCAACGAAAAAGCTGATGGCCGTCAGGGGACAGAGCTCAATGATCAAACATTCCAGGACGGGGACGGTTCATCCCCCGTCGTCGGGGTTTGACAGTGGACAGTGAATTGACGTCGCACACCAATCAACCGCGCTCACCCTCCTCCCAACACGACATGAAACGTGAGGTCGGCGTCGGTTCGGCGCACCTTCACTGACACCCTTTGGCCGGGGGTCGTGCGTTCGATGAGATAGTTCTTCAGTTGGGCTCCGTCGAAAATCTCCGTGTCTTCAATCGCCAGCAAAATGTCGTGTTTCTGAATGCCGGCTGTTTTCGCCGGTTCCAGCACATCCTTTGCGGCTACACGAAACTTGGTCCCGTCCTTCACCGTGGTCAAGTGCACGCCCAGTCGAGAGAAGACGATGGGTTTCCCCGCAATGGCCGCGTTGACGATACGTTCGGCAAGAATCCCNNCGGGTATCGACGGTCTGGAGAAAGACGTTGGTGTTTCCGAGCCGCCCGAATGCCATCGTCGGTCCCCACCCGAGCGGATAGCCCACGGTGAAAACCTCCGCCCCAAGGGAGACGTCCCCGACGGCGAACGATGTTCCAGTATGAAGTTTCGATCGATACGGCTCGGTAACGCGATAGATCACGACATCCATGAATGCGCTGTCGCCAACAAGCTCGGCCGGAAGTTCGTGGAGATCGTCGGTGAGTATACGGACGCGCTTGGGGATGATCGGGCCTGTCGCCGGTTCGAATTGTTCTGCAGCATGCCTTGCAGTAATGATATATCCGTCCCGAAGATGAAACCCTGTCCCCCGAACGACGACCCTGCCGGGTTTGTCAGGCGTCCGCTGGTCCTGCGTGTCTTCCAGAATACCGACGGTCACGTGCTTGGCGTGCAGAAACGCATTCTGGTTGAGTTGGGTCGGTTCTGCCATGAGTGGGGTGGCAAACATCGTTGCGCCAGCCCACACTCCACACGCCAAGAGGCCCGAGCAGGGGCGTTGGAACAAATGATGGATACGCATGGATGATCCTTTCGCAAAACACCCGTGGTCGGCACAGTATAATCGCGCAAGGGCGAATCTGAAAGAGTAGAGGGGCGGAAAGTCAGGCATGCAGTATGGTAAAATGCCCCGTGCGTTATACGTGGCTGACCCAGTTGATCGTTTCGAACCTGCTGCTTCTCACCTCCTCGGTTTGGGCGTTGGAGTTTACTGCCGACCAGATCACAAAGATCAATGGAAAATCGCACAAAGCGAATATCTATTACCGCGATTCGATGTGGCGTATCGAGCACCACACGATGGGGCCGGTCAACGTCAGCATCGTGCGCAAGGACAAGCAGGTGGTGTGGTTGCTTCTGTCCAGAATGAAGCATTTCAAGACCGTTCCCTACAATCCCGAGCAAGACCTCAGAGTCAGCGAAACGTTGGAAGGAGAGGTGTCGCGTGAGGAAATCGGCACGGAAGTGCGCGAGGGGCATCCGACAATCCTGTACGAGGTGACGACAAAGCAAGGGGAGCGGGTCGACGTCTACTATCAGTGGGTGGCCACGGATCTTCGTTTCCCCATGAAGCTCGCCAAAAAAGACGGCAGCTGGATTACGGAGTATCAGCATGTGAAGATCCGCTCCGTTCCTGATTCGCTCTTCAACCTGCCTGTCAACTTTCAGCCGCTGGAAGACTTCGACAAAGACAAATAGGATGTCCTTGAATCGACCGCGTGACGGGGGAAGGACATGACGCTTTCGCAATGACGTGTCCAGTAATGGGCGAACAGCGTAACTGAACCGGCAGGGCTTCGCCGAGAGACGTGCCGCAGAGGATTTACGGTCTCGAGGGTTCGGCCGTCGACTGGTTCACCGGGGCATCGGCCGCGCAGCGAAAGCCGGTGGACTCATTGCGGACCTTCGGATCACTGTTTACACGGGTGAAGATGCGGACTGCCGGGGTTTCGTTCTGCCAACCTGCGCCCCGAATGACTTTCATGGTACCTGTGTCAGGACCTTGCGGGTTCTTGGCCGGACTCTTTTCATAATACCGGGCGTCGTACCAATCCTTGACCCACTCCCACACGTTCCCGGTTATGTCATAGGCGCCGAACGGGCTCTTGCCTGCCTCATAGCTCCCGACCGGCATGAGGGTCTTCTCACCGATCCATCGCTGATTATAGTTGAGATGTTTCGCCGTAGGCTCGACATTGCCCCAGGGAAATCGTCTGTCGGTTGTCCCCTTGGCCGTCTTCTCCCATTCCGCTTCGGTGGGCAGACGCTTACCAGCCCACTCGCAGTAAGCCGCAGCGTCATACCAATCCACATTGACCACTGGCCGGTCCACCAATGATTCCGTGATGGTGTCACCTTGCCAAAGATTTCTGGTTGGATTCGCGGGATTCTGCGGGATCCGATGACCCGTGGCCTTGACGAACTCCAGATAGCGGCCGTTCGTCACCTCAAATTGGTCCATATAAAACGTGTCCAGAACAACCTCATGACGTGGATATTCATCTCGCCCACCATCCCGATCTCCGGGTGGGACCCCCATTGGAAACTCACCGGCTGGGACAACAACCATGGGCGCGCCGTCTTTACCAATCAGAGGCGCATTCAGAACCTGCGACGGTTGGTCGTCCGCCAGGAGGAGCGAGACATTGAGCAGAACGCTAAGAGCCGCCGACGTCACGAAGATCATGGCGAACATCAGAGTGTACTCCTTGTTCAAAGTCAGAATCAGATTCATCGTACCACAGCCGGACGAGGGAACGCAGCGCGGCTCGGTCCAATTGACACCTACTTTTTCACTGTCGCGATGTGAAGCAGCCCCCCTCCGGCGGCGGCACGAACGGCATCGTCTTGATCGTGCAGGCCCTTTTTGAGGATCGGCAATGCGTCCATGCCCTCGAGTTTCGCCACCGATTTGATCGCCGCAATCCTCACACGAGGTATCGTGTCCGCCATCAACGATTCCAATACTGAACGAGCAGGTTTCCGGTTACTCTCCGAGGCGCGGCCCAAGGCCCGCGCAAGCGCGGCTCGCACAGCCGTCTCTTTCGTGTTGGAGAGAACGGAGATGGCGGAAGCCACCGCGTCAAACTGTTCTCCCTGCTCCAATAGGCTCCCTACGACAAAGGCCCTAACCGACGCATCATGGTCCTCAATCGCGTTTCGCAACGGGGACACTGCATCCACACCGCGCAACTGCCCTAGGCTGACGGCAGCGGCAACGCGCACAGGCGGAAGCGGGTCTTTCAGAAGCCGCGTCAAGGCGGATAACGCCTGAGGCTTGGGCACATTGCCCAACCCCATCGCTGCCGTCCCCCGCACTGACGGCTGTTTGTGTTGACTCGCCTCAATAAGGATCGATAACACCTGTGCCCCCTGCAGATCGACCAGAGCGCGAATCGCCGCGTTCCGTTCATCCGGGTTGTGGGCCCTGGCCGATTGCTGCAACAACGCACACCCCTTTGTATGGCTAAATCTGCAGAGCACCTCCGCAGCAGCGACCCGCACCCGCACCTCCGGATCTAGCAGGAGCGGCTCCGCCAGGGGAACAACGGAGGCATCCCCGGATTTACCCAGCCCCTTGAGGACCGCCTCTTTCACCAGGGCCGCTTGATCGTCCAGCGCCTGCCGGAACCGAACCGAACGGCGGCCGTCCTCCAGCTTTGCAAGCCCTTCAGCAGCCAATGCTCGAACAAGGCCTGATCCGTCGCTGAGCCCATCTTCCAAAAAGGGGATTGCTTCGTGGCTCTGCCACTCCTTGAGAGCCGTGTAGGCCACTCCGCGCATCTGCTCACGCATATCTTTCATCATGGCAACGACAAACCCCAATGCGATCTCACGGAGCAGGAACATATCATCCTTCTTCAGCGCGCGTTCCAGCCCGTCATATTCGGCCAAAGCCTCTTTTGGTTTGCCGAGCCTGAGAAGCGACCGGATCTTGATCCGGCGCACATCGTGCGCAGCTGCCTGGTCTGAGCTGAGCTTGCCGATCTCCTCAACCGCCTTCTGATACTCTTGCGTATCGTACAAACGCTGAATCTCATTGGTCGCCGTTGCCAAGTCGGTGGCAAGTGCGAGGTGCCCCCGCGCACCGATCAAAATGAGCCACGCAACCAGAAACAGCGAACAGACGAAACATGGGACGCTCCAACGCCTTCGGACCCCGTTTGTCGGGAACCTGACCATACCGCCACTGAACCACGGAATCGATCTACTTGTTGTACCCTGAAGACTGTGCATCGGATGTATGAACCCTCAAGACCGAGAATGTTCCCAGTTTGCCCATGATCGGAGCCTGTTCACACGGATAATGGGAAACGTCACAGGACCGAGTCCGGACCAGACTGCCGCAACCAAGGCCATCCCGAACGTCACTGTTGAAATTCAACCAGTGGCAGGATCTCGACGGGATAGCCCAATGATTCGGGGCCGAATCGGGGATTGTTCATGACCTGGTACGCCGTCCTATTTCCCTTTGGCGCGGGCAGCGAGAAGTGCTGGAGCAGTTTTCCATCCGGCTGAACGGTCACAGCCGTGGAAACTCCATTACCCGTCTGAGGATGCCAGACCACCAGCTGATAGGTGCCGGGCGGGATGTTTTCCATGGAGAATTTTCCATGCTCATCGGTCAACGCATAATAGGGATTGTTGACCGCCATCGCCCAACTTTCCATATAGGCGTGAAATCCACACTGCATGTAGAAGGTGCGGCGTCCCTTGTTCAGATAGATCGGTCCGACCAACGATTTCCCCGGGGCATGGTTGTGCAGCGCGTTGAGATCCCCCCGTTGATGCTGATGATTCATGATCAGAGGCGTGTTGAACAGAACACGCGCCCCTGCTTCGGGGGAGGTCTCATAGCCCTGGATGTCGTGCATGACGGGATCCATATTGACGACTTCAACCGCGTGCCCGTTTCGAACGACGGTCATGAATGGCTGGAACAGACAGTCGCGGGCCTCGATCAGCGGCACAGACATTTCAAACGGTTTCCCAACCTCCACCCCTTCAAGTAAGACGATCGCGTCCTTCAATCCCCCATGAGAATCAACGACAAAATCACGGAGTAATCGCCAACCCCGGCCATTTGAGATTCGGCCGCAATAGGCCGGATCGGGAAAGGTGATCAAATTAAAACCCTTGGGCTCAGGAACAGGGCCGCTCAAGGTGACGCTCCCTTCGATCGTTCCGCCGTGCTGCACATCAACCACCTGATAGGCGGTCACAGCTCCGGGCAGGATGGTCGNNTGCACATCTCCGCAATGCATGGGCCACCGTGGCTATTTCCCTAACGCCTTACGATTGGCCGTACTCTGCAAATCCATCTCCAGCAGAACAGGCCCATCAGGCTTTTTGGACTCGGCGCGACGCGGCATTTGATCAACCACCAGCTTCGTAAACGGGACAGCCACGATGAACGGCGCTTTCTCCGCCGGATTGGAATAGAGTGAAATACGAATGTTCTTCGGCCGCTCGCTGGGCTTGACCTCCTGCATGATCTCGTTTCCTAAAAATCCAACCAGCAGACCGCTCCCGTCTGCAAGTTTGTGGATTTCATAGGCATTCGATGACGGCGGCGTGCGCTCCAACGCAAGGTCAGGACTTTGCGTGACTAAAGCCAGGCCAAGATGTTTCGATGCAATAAAGCCGTAGCTGTTCGTCGCCGCTTCGGAAAAACGCACCGTCCCCACCTTGAGTTCGTCGACTCCGTTCTTCGTTCGCATCTGGCGCCGCAGCTCCTGCTCGGTGCCGGCAGTCTCAATCACCACCGCTGCGGGCGCGGCCTTCTCCATGGACAAGATTTCCGTTTTTCCTTTTGGCGCAGCTTCGAGAAGAAACGGAGAGACGCTCAAGCCCATGAGGAGGACAAGAGAAACGACACACCGCGCAGCGATGCTGCGCGTGATGGACAGAGTGCGGTGGGTTATAGACATAAACTCTCCTGCTAAGGGTGTTTCAGCCTCATTGCTGGGCGGATGGCCCCTTTGGCCGTATCAGGCAACCTCGAGCCCTCGATGGGTAACTCGCCGGCAGTCAGTTTTCAACGGGCTGCGATTGCGGCAACTTTTCAAGCCCATAGCTCACTGCCGAATGCTGATCCCCGCTCACAGTTTTGGCGCAGCGGAACCCCAGCCAGTTGATCTTGACGTTGGGGTCGGTCCCGTTCCGCATGGCAACTCTCATAGTCGTGGTGCTGTCCATCCAGCCTCCGCCGCGAAATGCTTTCTGGGTCCCAGTTTCAGGCCCACGGGGATTCCGGTCCGGCGCCGTTTTGTAGTAGTCCGGGTCGTACCAATCGGCCACCCATTCCGCAACATTTCCGATCGTTTGATAGAGCCCGTAAGGACTCACCGCGTTTTCGTACTTGTCGACCGAAATAATCGGCGGGTAGAGCAGCAACCGTTCCGGGCGGTCTCTAACTGGACCCGAGAGTCCGGTCCTCCCGAAATTCGCCCTGCTGGGTCCGGCATACTCATTACCCCAGGGATACAATCGCCCCTCCGTTCCTCGTGCGGCCTTTTCCCACTCGGCCTCGGTCGGAAGCCGCTGGCCAGCCCACTTACAATAGGCATCGGCGTCGTACCAGGTCACGTGCATGATCGGATGGTGGGCCATGGTGTCCTGGAAATTTCCGCCGTCGTATCGCCAGTCCAGTTGGGGGGGACGATTCGTCGCAAGCACGAACTTGAGATATTCCAACGCCGTGACTTCATATTTCCCGATTTCAAACGCGTCCACATACACCCGTCGCTGGGGGATCTCACTCCGATAGGCCAGGCGGTCGGCCTTCTTGTCGCTGCCCATGATGAACTCGCCAGCCGGGACCAGGACCATTTCTCCCTTGGTCTTCGATTTGGCCACACGTTCTACGGCAATCTTCTTTCCGGCCTCGGTCCATTCGACAGTGATATCTTGCGTATCAAGGCCCCACGCCACACCAGCCATGGTGAGACACGTTGCTGTTACGACGGCAACATGTGATTTACTCGTGACTGCCCGAAGAAACCAGAACCCATTCCTCCCCATGATTCGCCCCCCTTGTCATTACAGTGTCGTTGGAGCCACGTCACTTGCTAAGTTTCATACGGGCCAGATCATCGCGGTCCGACTGATCTGCTTGCGCTTCTCGCTTCCCGGTTACAGAATGACTCTCATTGGCCGCACATCGGAAACCCGTCAGATAACTCCTCCTCTCAGGCAATCCAGCGTTCCGACCGGCGGACCTAGCCACTTCGGGGTCCTCATTCCACGATCCCCCACGAAATACCTTTATTTCTCCCGTTTCTGGCCCCTGCGGATTCACGTCCACACCACGCCGGTAATATTGGGGGTCGAACCAGTCCGAGACCCATTCACTGACATTGCCGGCCATTTGATACACCCCATAGGGGCTTACGCCTTTCTCGTAGCGCCACACATTTGCCAAGGGCGGATACTTGAACCCTCTCTTTGATCCGGAATGTGCGATATTGCTCTTAATCCATCCTGCCGGTTCATCACCCCATGGAAACACCGGACCATTCTCCCCACGCGCGGCCTTTTCCCACTCCGCCTCGGTTGGAAGCCGTTTCCCGGCCCATCGACAGTATGCGTCGGCTTCGTACCAACTCACGTTAATGACAGGATGGAGTGCGACCTTTTCAGGAAATGGACTTTCCCGCCAGAACTGAGGCCATTCCGCTCCCGTTCCCAGGACAAAGAGCAGATAGTCAACGTTTGACACCTCGTACCGATCAATACGGAAGGCATCAAGATAGACCTCGCGCTGGGGCAGCTCCTGAGGCCCGGCCGCCCGGTCTTTCTGCGGATCACTGCCCATGAGGAATTTCCCCGCCGGCACAAGCACCATCCCTCCAGGCACCTCCATCGTCGCCAAACGCTCCGCTTCGTCGAGCGGTGTCCAGAGGGACGGTTGTTTTGGTGATTCGTGATCGGCCAGCGCGGGTACGGCAATCAGGCAGCATATTAGCAGGCCGGCGATTGCCCTATAGACTTTCTCTGTGCCCATGAATTGTGATCTTCCCGTCATGCCTCATAAGAAAGGCGGATCGGACACGTTTCATACTGGGGTATTGAACATCAACCATAGGCCTCCGCTGGCTCAGTGGGGCTGCTTCTCGATCATGGGATCAATTTCTTTCTGCTCTTCCTCCGTGACGTTGTAACGCACGTAGGCATGATCCAATACCTCATTGGCATAGAGACGCCCCGTTGGGGCCGAAATGACCATAGTGGCTTCCACCGTCCCCTTGGCTGTCACTGTGACCACTTGCTCGTTGGTGGTGCGGACATAGGGATGCCAAACCACAAGTTTATAGGTGCCAGGGGGCACATCCGTAAGGGTGAATCGCCCCTCGTCATCCGTCTTCGAGTAATAGGGATTGTTCACGGCCACTCCCCAACTTTCCATGTAGGCATGGAATCCACACTGCATCACGAAGATCCGTCGGCCCTTGGTGAGGTTGACCAGTTGTTTCATCGGCGCACCGGCCATATGTTTGTGGTACAGTCCTGCCTCGCTCCGATCCTTGAAATTCCGAGGGTGTTGCGGATTCATTGGCAGAGGGACGTTGAACAAGACGCGGGCTCCCAAGTGGGATGTTTCGTACGCCTGAATATCGTGCATCACCGGGTCCATGTTCACGACCGTGACCGATTGATCGTTCCGCACCACAGTCGTAAAGGGGAGAAAGAGGCAATCTTTCGCTTCAATCTGAGGGACACCGCCCCCTGAGAAAGCCTTTCCCTTCTCGACTCCCTCCAGATACACCACCACCTCACGGAATTCCCCGCCGGATCCAACTTGAAACGGCTGCAAGATCCGCCAGCCCTGTCCATCAGAAATGCGCCCACAATAGTGCGGATCAGGCAATGTGACGAGGTTATACCCCTTCGGTTTGGGGACCTGGCCATCCAGCTTCACCACTCCTGTAATAGTCCCTCCATCGGAAACTGAAATCTCTTCATACGCCAACACGGGACTCGCTAACGCCAGTATTACAAGCCCCGTGACGATTCCGCTTTTTCCTCTCATCTTTGCTCCTCCCAGCATGCCTCTTCTCCCCCCTCTCATTCCTCCTCTATGCTCTTCGGAGTGTGTCGACGTTGTATTGTGCTCCCCATAACGGTTTCGATACAAGTGCCGACAGGAGCCGAGTGGGGGCTTAAAACGCAAGTGGGGGAGCCGCATACATGAAGCGGCTCCCCCACTTTTTGTTCTATCCCTTCCGCTCCGACTACTTCATAGCGGTCGGGACTCCCTTCACTGCCGGTTCGTCTTGAGCCCGCTTGGTGCCGACTGAAGCGCCACCCAACGGCTGGATCCTCGAATCACCGGCCGGCAACACACGCATGTAACCCCACTGCCCTGATTGCGTATAGGGCAGACGCTGGTTAGACCATACGAAGTCACCGACTTGGCGATAGGGACCTCCCGCTCCTCCCCTCACGAAGACATCGAGGGTTTCAGAGCCGGCGTACTCCACGACACTGATCATATCGGCACCAGGCATATAGGGCTCGATCGGCCACTCATGGCCCTCGATCCCGAACATACCGTTTTGCTCGCTATTGGCCCCGATCACATGGATGCGAACCGGGTCACCTGCATGCGCCTCAATAGTCGGCGTCACTGGATCCTCCGGCTTGTCCACAACACAGGG
>DKBD01000127.1 GCA_002451055.1 Nitrospira sp. UBA6909
ACCACGCTCAAGATCGTGGCCAATTACGCCGTCGGCTACAATAACATCGATCTCGCCGCCGCCAGGGCGCGCGGTATTGTTGTCACCAATACGCCGGACGTGTTGACGGATGCGACGGCTGATCTGACGTGGGCCCTGCTGCTCGCCGTCACACGCCGTGTCGTCGAGGGGGATCGTTGGATACGAGAAGGCACGTGGCCCGGTTGGGCGCCAACGCAAATGTTAGGCGCGGATGTCTCCGGAAAGACTCTCGGCATCATCGGCATGGGGCGGATCGGTCAAGCCGTTGCACAACGTGCGCAGGGATTTCGGATGCCGGTGCTCTATGCAAGCCCGCGGCCGGTCATAGTCCCGAATGGCCACATATGGACCAGGCATCCGCTCGACTCCGTGATCGAACAATCCGACGTGCTCTCCCTCCATGTCCCGCTCACCAATACCACCCGCCACCTGATCGGACTTCGTGAATTGGCCAGGATGAAACCCACTGCGCTTCTCATCAACACCTCTCGCGGCGCAGTCGTCGATGAATCAGCGCTCGTCACAGCGCTCAAAGCCGGCACCATTGCCGGAGCGGGATTGGATGTGTACGAACAGGAGCCGGCCGTCCCTACCGATCTTATAGAGCTATCGAATGTTGTCCTGCTGCCACATTTAGGATCGGCGACGTTGGAGACGCGCATTCGTATGGGGATGATTTGCCTGAACAATATTGCGGCGGTGCTCAATGGAAAACCAGCACTCAATCCGGTCTGAAACAGGAAGGGATTAACTCGCCAGCCGCAAACTTCCTGCTGACGACTGATTCCGACTGTTGAGCGCAATCAGCCGTTGCGGTACATCGTGGAATGAGGGAATGGCCTTGAAGATGGCAACGGCTTTCGTCCACTGGGACTCCGCTTCATAAAGCAGCCCCAGTTCATAGCGAATCGCTTGCCCTTTTGCGCCCTGGCAGCGGGGATCAGATAGCACCGTCTCAAGCTCTTGAACGGCCTGGGCCAGTCGGCTTTCTTCCTTGTAACACAAGGCCGTCATCAGGCAGGAATCGAGATATAACGCATCTTTGGTTCTCGCGACGTCAAACTCTTCCCTGGCCTGAGAATAGAGCCCCATGTTCTTGTAGGCGACGCCCAACGAGAAATGCGCATCATAGTCGGTCACGGGCGCCGACGGAGCAGACTCTCGAATTCTTCTACGGTCTGCTTGCGCCTCGCACTTCGCCGCTTCCTCTTGTCCCCCACACGTGCCTCGCAGGCCATCACCGTCCGGTACGGCATTTGTCAGCACAAAACCGCCTGTTCGGGAGGAACCTTTCTTCTCAAAGGGGCTGGCGCCATCCGGCGCGGCATTTGTCAACTCGAAGCCGTCTATCTCCACAACCGTCTTCTTTTCAAACGGGCTCAATCCGTCCGGTTCGGCGCCTTCCAAGGAGAAATGCAGATCCTGGGTCGGACGGGATTGAGATACCGCCGTCTGTGGATCGTCCGGCTTGGCTCCGACAATCGAACATTCACCAGCATGACCGGGAGCCACCGCCTNNTCGCACAGTTCCCCGTACAGCTCCAACAACGGCACAGAGTCTGGCTGCGCCGACAGAAATTCCTTGATCAAGCATTCGGCCAGATGGAAATCCTGCGCACGCAAGGCCGCGCCGGCCAGAAATCGGTACTCACCCAATGCGACTTGGAGATCGCCGCGCCGCAAATGAAGCCGAGCAAGCAGCTGACAGACTTGCGGATTTCCAGGCTCGCGCGAAAGCATTTGGTTCAAGATCGCTTCCGCTCCGTCGTACTGTCTTTCGTCCATCCGTCTCGTAGCTTCGGCCAGCGGACCGAGCGCTTCCGATAGCTGTTGCGCGGACGCCGCCGTCCCTGATTTCTGCGGCGTGACCGGATCAATTTTCCCTTTCCGCATGCTCTCGACAAACTGCTGCGCTTCGCTGTTTTTCGGATCGATCCTGAGCACGGCAAGATAGGCGTCTTTGGCCTCCTCATACTGCCCCTGCGCGGAGCGTTCCCTGCCCAGCTGCAGATACACGTTCGTCGCTTCATCCTGCCGGTTTTCCTGGACACAGAGTTCGGCAATACGCTGCTGGGCGTTCAGATTGGTGGGATCAATGCCGACGATTTTCTGATAGACCACGAGAGCCTCTTTCGCCTTACGCTCCTTGAGATAATGCTTGGCCAGTGTGAGGTAGTCTTGCACCGCGCTACTCACCAGGCCGCGCTCTGCATTGAGATCCCCTAAGTGGCGGTGTATTTCATACCGAGCCGGATCGCATTTGAGGACTTTCTTGTACGCAGCAATCGCTTTAAGCGTGGCCCCTTCGGCTTTGAATGCCGATGCAGCCTTCAGAAAGGCGCCGATTGCCTCGGCTCCTGCGTTTCGTTTCAGATGTAAGTCTCCGATGGAATTGTGAATGCTCCCGTCATTGGGGGTCTCGGCGGCCATTTTTTTCCACTCTGCCAGGGCATTGTCATACTGCCCTCGCGACGCCAAAAGCTGAGCTTGCTGGAGCAATTTTCTACGGTCCAGAGCCAAGACGCACCTTTCCCCTTGAGAATAGACAAACGCTAACAGCACCAAGAAATTTTGTCGAGAAAATGGAGGAATGAGGCGGAGATCCGTTCAAAACACCTTGGGCTTGACCTCCATGAGGAGGCCAAGCCCATGCGCCAGAGAGGATACCACTCAGTTTAGGAAGAGGCTATGGCCGACTTCAGAACATTGGCTGCTTGAGGTCCTTTTGCCCCCTGCACAATATCAAACTCAACGTTTTCACCTTCCTTCAGGGTTTTGAACCCGTCCCCTTGCAGTGCCGAATAGTGGACGAAGACGTCTTCGCCGCTATCGAGACGGATAAATCCAAACCCTTTCCGATCATTGAACCACTTCACCGTTCCTTTTGTCTTCACGAAGTTCCTCCTTTCCTTAAGGCTCAGGCATTGTCAGGCACGATGTACACACAACAACACATGGGAAGAGACCTGTTTTGCGATGGAAGTCTGACGCGGTGGGTAAAACCGACGGGCACCTGCAAACGTGTTGCATCACTCACAGAGCCCCATCTTGTGATGGAAAACCGCCGTGCATGTAACATAGGGCTCGCCCCATGTCAAGCAATTCTTTTGCAGTGACGTTTCTTACGCAAGGTTTACAAGCCGACTGGAGTTCCCTATAGTGATTGCATCTATCGCCATATCAAGAGCCCCGTGATCCTACGAACTCTGCTAGATCGCTACATTTTTACCGAACTCCTCTCCCCCTTCGGCCTCAGTCTTGGCGCGCTCTGTTTCGTCATGTTGACCCGTGAGTTGTTGCGCCTGGTTGAATTGCTGGTCTCAAAAGGCGTGGGCCTGTGGTCGGTGTTAAAGGTCATCGCCATGCTGTTACCCTCAGGCTTGGTTTTGACGCTTCCGATCGCCGGCCTCATCGCGTCCATCACCGCCTTCGGCCGATTATCGTATGACAAGGAACTCGTGGCGATGCGGGCGGCCGGACTCAGCCTCTTCCGACTGTCACAGCCGGTCCTCCTCTTCGCCTTGGCCGTCTTCGGCCTTACGATATTCCTTTCCCAGTGGGGGCAGCCCTGGAGCTCGTTGAATCTCAAGAAGGTTGCACTCAATCTCCTCAAGGATCAGCTCGTCCTTGCCCTGGAACGCGGCACGTTCAATGAGCCGATTCCACACATGGTCATCTACGTCCCGGACCACGCCAATGACCAATCCACAAAAGGCATTTTCGTGTCGGATGGACGATCTCCTACGGATCCCCACATCATCGTCGCGGAAGAGTACCAGGTGTTCATGGATCAGGCGAACAACCAGGTCGCGCTACGCCTGGTCAACGGCGTCATCCATAGCCCTCAGGAGCGAATCGATCAATACCGCCTGATGTCTTTTACGAATTACGACATCAAGTTGAGCCTAGCCCAAAGCGCCTATTCTGCGACCGAAGAACGGCCGACATACGAGCAAATCCTGGAGATGATTCGGAAGGGAGGGGAAAAAGACTCGACGGGCCTCCGCCGCCTGATGGAATACTATAAGGATCTTGCCTTTCCGACCGCATCGCTGGTGTTCTGCCTCTTGGGGGTCCCGGTCGGGATCGTATCCAAGCGGTCGGGACGCGTCGGCGGATTTGCCGTCGGGGTCCTGGTGATCGTCGTCTTCTACCTATTGAACATCGCAGGTGATTTTCTGGTGACGACGATGATCATCAGTCCTTTCGCCGGCGCATGGATGCCCAACATCATTTTTGTCGTGGCGACGATTGTTCTCTTCGTCAAGATGAGCCGCCAGTAGCCACGATGACGATCCTCTACCGCTATATCCTCCGCGAATACGCCAAGATTTTCTTCATGTGTGTGGCGGGCCTGATGTCGATCTACATGGTGATCGATTTCTTCGAAAAGATCCGCCGGTTTCTCCGCTACGATTCCGGCGTCGTTCCGTTAGTCACGTACTTCGCGCTCAAAATTCCCGCCATCTCATTTCAGGTCGTGCCGTTCGCCGTATTGGTGGCCACGCTTTTGACGCTCGGCCTCCTCTCACGGAATAATGAAATCACCGCTCTGCGCAGCTGTGGGATCAGCCTCCTATGGATGACCTCGCCCTTTCTCATGTTTGCAACCGGCGTCGCCATGATTCTCCTGTCGTTCAGCTCCACGATCATTCCGCTCGCTTCGGAAAAAGCGGAAGAGGTACGCCTGGTCCAGATCGAGAAAAAACCGGCACCGCTGACCGTTCAAGCCGCGCAACCGTGGACCCGCATCGGCGCCGATGCGCTGATGCACGTCCAGACCATCGACATCGGAGGAAAAACACTCAGAGAGGTTCGCCTCTTCCATTTCGACCGCGCATTCCGCCTCGACCAGATCGTTGAAGCCTCTGAAGCGCGGTACGACGGCAAAGGCTGGCTCTTGCTGAACGGCGTCCGCCGGAGATTTGCTCCGGACAATACGATGGATCTGGATCTCTTCACCGAACAAACGGCGAACATCCCCCTGATTCCGGATGATTTCTCCACCTCCCTCACAGGCAACTCCGATTCGATGACGTTGCGGGAGATCAGGAACTATGTCAGCCGATTTCAGCCTGAAGGGGTATCGTTTGCCCGCCTGCTCACCGATTATTACGGACGCCTCGCATTTCCCTTCGTGACGGTCATCATGGTGTTGGTCGGAATCGCGCTGGGCTTGCGACGAAGCGGAGTCCGCGGAGGCAGCATGGCGATCGGCATCGGCCAAGCGTTTATCGTCGGATTTTGTTACTGGACGACCCATTCGGTCGCCATTGCACTGGGCCGAGGAGGAGCATTGGCGCCGATGCTCGCCGGCTGGATGGCCAATATCCTGTTCGGCAGCTTCGGTCTGTATCTCTTACTCAAAGTCCGTCATTGAAAAACCCAATCTCTAGTTGACTGCTTTCCGCACTTCCGGTAAGTACATAAATGATCTTGTGTAGCACGAAGGAGCGTCCAGTATGAACTCGCGTGTCGTGATAACGGGGCTGGGAGTGGTTTCTTCCATCGGCATTGGTGTCAGTGAATTCTGGAAGACAGCCCTTGCCGGCCGCTCAGGCGTCTCGACCATTCGTTCGCTCGATCCGTTCCCCCTGAGTGAGTACCGTTCTCAGGTGGCGGGGCAAGTCCTGAATTTCTCACCGGAACAATATCTGCCCGCCAATCAGGCAAACCGAGTAGATCGGTACGCTCAATTCGCCTTGGTCGCATCCAAGGAAGCGCTCACCGACGCCAATCTCGTCATGACAAAGGAATCGCCCCACCGCGTCGGCGTGATCGTCGGAGCCGGTATGGGAGGAATGGTCATGGGAGAACGGGAAATCACCCAGCTCTTCAAAACCCAGAAGCCCAATCGTGTCCATCCGAATTTCATTCCCGCGATCACCCTCAATTCCGCCTCCGGCATTGTGGCCATGGCTCACGGGGCGAAGGGGCCGAACCTCACGATCTCCACGGCCTGCTCCTCCAGCGCACACGCGTTGGGACAAGCGCTTCATTGCATTCGCACGGGTCAGGCTGACGTCGTGATTGCGGCTGGCGCAGACGCCAGCATTACCCCGTTGGTATTTGCCGGTTTTTGTTCCTTACGCGCCTTGTCGAGCGAATTCAACAACGCCCCGGAACGCGCCTCACGCCCATTCGACAGACTCCGCGATGGATTCGTAATGGGAGAAGGGGCAGGAGCCTTGATCGTGGAATCGCTGGCGCATGCTCGAAAGCGAAAAGCGAGAATTTATGCGGAGCTTGTCGGATACGCGGCCACCAGCGAAGCCTATCACATGGTGATCCCCCGCGAGGACGGCGAAGAAGTGGCCGTGACCATGAAACTGGCCCTCGATTCGGCCGGCATGACACCGGCTCAGGTGGACTATATCAATGCGCATGCAACCTCCACCTCAATCGGCGACGCCGTGGAAGTGAAGGCCATCAAGCTCTTATTCAAGAACCGGGCGGATAAGATCGCCATCAGCGCGACCAAGTCGCTCATCGGCCACACCCTGGGCGCCGCTGGTGCCCTTGGCGCCGTGGCGTCTACTCTTTCGATTCACACCGGCCAAATCCATCCTACGGCAAACTATGACGACCCTGATCCGGCCTGCCGCTTGGAAGGAATCAGCCGCTCCCCTCAGGAACGAAAAGTCCGCACCGCACTCGTGAATTCGTTCGGATTCGGGAGCAATAATGCAACGGTCGTGCTGCAAAAATTTGTCGCATGAGAGACGCAATCTCATCCCCCATGTTCCAGCACAATATTATTCTCCGTCACACGCCATTGAAGCGATGGTGCGGGCGACGTTCCGGCACTAGCTGTCTGATTGGAGAACGCTTACGCCTATCCCGCAGTTGGCTGCCGGGAATTTCAATTCCACGAAGGAGCATCCATAATGACCGAACTCGCGGTTACTCCCCAGATCATTCAATCCCTTGCCACCTATCTGAAACGAGACCCCTCTGCCATCACGGAATCGCACCATCTGCGGGACGACCTGGGACTCGATTCGGTCGCTGTTATCGAATTGCTTTTTGAAATCGAAGATCGATTTAAGATCCAAATTCCCGACCAAGACCTCCCAGGGCTGAGCACCGTCGGCTCGGTCGCCGACTACGTGCAACAACGGCTCTCCTCGGTCAAGGTCTCACCCAAAGAGCAGGCGAAGCCGGCTTCATCNNCACCAAGTTGTCGGAGGGACGATTCACGGCGACGAACACACGCAGGTGTTCGAACTCGCCGGTCTGGCAGAAGCTACTCCCAAGTCCTTGTCTTTCATTGCGAACGACAAAGCGATGAAGGCTGCGGCACATGTCAGCGTCGCTGCGCTACTGGTTCATCGCCACATACCAGAGCTTGCTATTCCTCAGATCGTGGTAGCCCATCCGTTAATGGCCTTTGCCCAGGTTGCACAGCGATTCTGCATCCGTCCAGCCATTCCACGCGGCATCGACAAAGACCTGGTTCAAGGATCCGACGTCAGAATCGGAGGCGATCCCTCGATTTGGCCCTTCGTCACGCTCGGCGACCGCGTCACGATCGGAGCGCGCGTCACACTCTACCCTGGTGTGTTCGTGGGATCGGACTCGACAATCGGAGACGATTCAATCTTGTATCCTAACGTCGTGGTCAGGGAAGGTTGCACACTCGGAGCCCGTGTGATCGTGCACAGCGGAACGGTAATCGGGGCTGACGGGTTTGGGTATGTGCAACATCAAGGCCGACACCACAAAATTCCTCAAATCGGTGGTGTCATTATCGAAGACGATGTGGAGTTGGGCGCTAATGTCACCGTCGATCGCGCGACGCTCGGCGCAACCCGTATCAAGCAGGGCACCAAGGTCGACAATCTCGTCCAAATCGCACATAACGTCACAGTGGGCGAGCACTCCATTATCGTTGCACAAGTGGGTATTGCCGGCAGTACGACGATCGGCCATCATGTGATGATCGGCGGACAGGCTGGTCTTTCAGATCACATAACAATCGGCGACCAAGTCATGATCGCCGCAAAGGCAGGAGTGAATCGAAGCGTTGAGTCGAATCAGATCGTCGGTGGAACTCCAGCCCTGCCGCGCGATCGGGCGCTGAAGGTTCAGGGAGTCTTTCACCATCTGCCCGAACTGCATAACATGGTGCGCAGCCTCGAGCAGCGCGTTGAGGGGCTGGAAAAGCAATCGAAGCGAACATCGCCCCGCACCGGACACACTCGTTCCAAGAAGTAACGGCTCCTGCACGCGTTACAGAATCACGCGTCGCCAAAGAAATAGTTTTGCCCAGTAGAATCCCGCCCAAGGCATGAGGAAGGCTGGAAGAGTATCCACCTGCCCATACATGATGGCCGTCACACTGCCGCCCACAAGCATGGCGATGCCTACCAGATAGGCTACCGGAATCAGGCTCCGCCCAGGATGGTCGATGACATCCCCAATCGTGTCCCTCCTTGCCTTGCTTTTCTGCTTGCCGGATGCCAGCTTCATACGAGCCGCAAGCGCTTGAGGAAACTCTCGAAACAGATACCGATGATAGGAAGTCTGTCCTGTTCCCAGCATGATTCCCAACACGAGGAGACCGGAGCTGAAGTAAAATGTGGTCCAGCTATAGCTGTCCGCGGCGATCAGCTGATACCCTAACCCTCCCACTGCTCCAACCAGGCAGAGCAGTCCGATCATGCCCGATGGTAACAGGATATAGCTCCGCACATACTCACGTGCCTGCTGTGAGATTTGCTCAGGATGGTGGATGGTGATAAGTTTTGGCATCGGCAGAATTCCTGACCGAATCGACATATCTTCTTCGCTACGGGATTAGCACGATCCAAGGGAAAACTGCAAGGCGTGGCGCCTCACGGCTTGACAGTCGTCGTCCAACCGTCATCTTACGAGCCGTGAATTGGCAGGCAGCAAGCACCCGTCGGAGTCGGGATCATACGGGAAGGATTTCTTCTATGGAAGCTCGTTCCAGCCGGCCGAATGTAACCCACTGTTCAGCCATCGGGATTAACCGGTGAATCCGCTCCTCCACAGCCTGGAGTCGTAGAGGCAGGTTTTCGACTGTTCGATGAGTGGCGGCGTTCAGAAACGATTTCACCCCTTGGAGAAACATCGTAATAGTCGCCGCGTCAATCGTCTTCGCGAACTGTTGCAGCGCGTCAACGTGATCGAAAATAGGTCCTAGCTGAGTTGCGGTGATACTATCCGGCTTATCTTGTTCGCGGAGTTGAGAAATCCGGTCGGTGATTGCCGGCACCCGTTCGCGTATTTCCAGTAGAAACTCTTCATCTAGCCTGCCCAGATCATGAAGGATGCGCTGGATGACCTCGACGGCGATCTGATCCTGCCGTTCACCGACTTCCTGTTGGGCTCGTTCGATCACCACCTCCAACACATCTCTTGCGGGCTGAATTGAGCGAGCGCGAGCCTGTTGAAGCTCTCTCAATGCCCGAAGTAAGGGCATGGATGTCGCAACTCGTCCCGGCATGTCCGGTGAAGTTGTCGAAACAGTCGTCGTTCCTCCTGAGCTGGAAATCCGTTCTTCCCGAATCGGTTGGCGCGCCTCACGTTTCTCAGCGGATCTTCCAAGATCAACGGTTTCTCCTGCCAACCGATGCACCGCCGCCGCAATCCGATCGAGTCCATTGTGCAGAGGGCGTAACGTCTCTGCCGTCCACTGCGATTCGGTCTTTCCAACATCCCGCAGAATCGGCAAAAGATTCGACGCCATCGCTTCGATATCGGAAAGCTGAACCGTGGAGGCGGACCGCCCTAAATTTGTGATCCCGTTGAGGATAAACCCATACAGCTTGGAGCGCACCACTCCTGTTGCACCGCCCCCCAGTTTCTTGAGTGCCGTTTGAATTTGGCTGAGCCATTCACGAGCTTCGAGCGCAAAGAGACCGATGATCTCTTTTTGAAATATTCTGTCCCCTTGTTCCTGAATCAGGCCTTGCCCATGTACGGCGCTACTTGTCTCGGTTTTTTGCGCCTCGACGCCCTGAGGCCTCGCCATGCGGGTTTCTACGACGCCCTGAATCGCCGAAACAATGGCGTCAAGACTTTCAAGCAAAGAGGTAAACTGATCGGATGCGGCAGCCGATGAGGACGGCCTATCCAATTCCATCGGTGCACTCGGCGATTCAACCTCCTGAGNNCTCCTCCGGCGCCAGGCTCGCAGACCTCCACGATCGGCCGAAGCGGGTACTGGCTGTTCACCCGACAGACCGTCGCCGTTTCTCCGGTCGTCAGTCGAACGGTAGTACCCAACGGATAGAAGGTGAGCTGTTCGACAAGGGCCTTGAGGATTTCTCGTGGAAACGCCGTTCTCTCCGTCACCAACAACTCCCTCACGGCCTCGTGAGGGAACAATCGGTGGCGATAGGGGCGCTCACTGACCAACGCATCGAAGATGTCGACGACCCCGATGATCTGGGCCATTTCACCGACCTGTCCGGCCTTACTCCGATTCGGATACCCCTTTCCATTGAATCGTTCGTGGGCTTGACGAATCACGTGTGCAAGCCAGTCATACGCCGGTCCCAATGTGTGAACAAGCTGATATCCCCGTTCGGGATGTTGCTCGATCATCACACGTTCTTCCAGTGTCAACCGCCCGGCCTTGGTCACGAGCGATTGCGGAACGGTAAACAATCCGATGTCATGGAGCAGCCCGGCAAGCGCCAATCGGTCCAGTTCATTTCCGTAGTAGCCCAGGCCGGTTCCCACTTTGGCGCTAAGAATCCCGACGTTGATCAGATTCGTAATGAGCGGAGACCCGGCCGGTCCTGAGAGCGCTTGTACCACCAGTTCATCGTTCTGCTTGAGAGCAGAGACAAGCTCGTCTCGCAATACCTCAAGCCGATCCATGCGAAGCGGACATTGGCTCCGAATCGCCGCCGCCGCTGCTTCCAGCTCCTGTTCCGCCTTACGATACCAACTCATCGGGAGAGACGCCTTTCACTCCTCATCATCATGCGAACACGCTGCTTTCCACTCGGCCCGTGGCGTATGACCTTGCCCCCACCACCAACCTTAGTTCTGCAAGATACCAACGATCGCCGAACGCTCCACCCGCCCGGCATCGACCCACGCCTGAAGAGCCTTCACACTTTCAAGCAGGCGCGACTCCACCGCTTCGTATCTTGGAGGTGTTACTGCGACACGCCCTTCCATGACAATCGTGAGAAAACTGTGCAGGCCAGTAAAAAACGTCGCCGTGTGAGACGCATTGATCTGCTGTGCAGACGATGCGAGCTCAGCGGCTTGATCCACGATCGTCTGGAACCGCTCAGCGGACTGACCAGCCCCTTCCCCCTCACTCTTCAACCGCATGATCTCATCGATCAGAACTGGAACCTGGGCCTGCACGGCAACGACAAACCCGTCTTCTCCTTCAGACCAACGATCAAGAAACTCCATGAGAGAGGTGATATTGCACTGCTCAATCCCGCTCTTTTTCAATTCTTCCACCTGATCGATGACGATCTGCAGGAGATTGCGACCGGAGAGTCCCTGGTTGGCCTGGCCTTCCCTAAAACGATACAGCATGGCCAGCAAATCGCTTGTGGGGACATTGACCACCAGACCGACGGGAAGCTCGAGCTCGCCTTCAGTCTGGAACGCCACACCGGTGGCGCGGGTCAGCAACGTATGGATATGCCCAAGCTGCTTACAAAGCGCGATGAAATCATTGGCGGTGATTCTGGCAAGGGGGTCTTGAACTGCCTCGACAAGAGGGATGGTGGAAAAGCTTGCGCGTTCAACCTCACTCAGACCTATGGTGGCTGCGCCCCCCCCCATGTTGGTGATGCCGACTTTGATCGTCTGGGCGAGTTTCAGATGGCGCTCCGGAGTGGGGCCCTGTTGCAACTCGTCGAGGGCGACATGAATCTGTTGGAGCCATTCCTGAGCCTCTTGGACAAATACCTCGATCAGTTCTTTTTGAAACTCATCATCCAGTTCGACGGACATGGGTCTGGGCCCTTCACAAGGGGGATGAGCATGCGGTGGCTCCGGTGGGTGGAATCAGAATTCCCCGGTTCCCTTCCCCAATTGCGATGCCAAATTGGCGATTTCACCGAGCTTGCGAGCCATGTCTTCAAATCGTTTCGTGGCATTCACCGCCACCAGCTCGGTTTCCGATACCCTCTTCACCAGCACCGCATTCCGATCCCGCTCCGTCGCCAAGAGGGCTTCAAGTTCCTGCACTTTCATCGACAATTCATCCGATTCTTGCACGCGCCGATCGCACTCTTCCGCCTTCCGCCGTTCCGCCGCCAGCTCCTCTTCAAGCTGTGAGCCTCTCGTTCTCATGTCACGCAACTCTGCTTCCGCCTCGACGACTTTCTGTTGGAACTCGGCAATCCGTTCGAGTTCACGTGCCAACATAGCTTCTGCGTTCTTGCCACGAGCAGCCTTTTCTTCAAGCTCGGAAATCTGCTGAACCAGTTGAGCTGCAGCGCTCTGTTCGGTCTCCAAAGTCGCTTCCAATTGCGCGATCGACTCTACGCTGTTCTTCATGACAGCCGCCTCTCGGCGCGCGTTCGCCGCCGACTCCTGTTCTTCCCTTAACGACGCTTCAAGTTGAGGAATACGCGAGAGCTTAAGCTCCCCGGCGGCAACCTTGGATTCCAGCTCACCGACCCGCTGACGTTCAACCTCCAGCAAGGCTTCCGTCTCTTTGGCTCGGCTGGCTTCCGCTTCGAGATCTGCGATATGCTTGACCAGGCTTTCTGTCCGTGTCTGCTCCGCACGGAGCTGTCCCTCGACCTCCTGCAACTTGTTCGAGAGATGAGGATCGACGCCGCCGGTGGAAACAGGGGGCCGGTCTGCCTCAAGTTTGCCCCTCTGCAACGGCATAGGTCCAAGCGATGGAGCGGGAGACGCGGGCGTGATTGAGGCGGGCTTTAGCCCTGCCAACGGCGCCGAAGCGCCGGCTGGGCTCGGGGCCGAGGCAGGCTTCGGCGCGGGTGCCGCCGATTGAGATTGCTGTTTGGCAAGTAACTCCAACACCTTGTCCTTCAACGACGTGCCTTGAAACGGCTTCTTGAGCACTCCGTCCGCTCGGCACGATTCCGCCTGCTTCGTCACCTCGTCATTGACGATGCCGGAAATCAACAGCACGGGCGTCGCCGCCAACAAGGAATTGCTCCGAACAAACGCACAGACTTCATAGCCGCTCTTGTCCGGCATGATGACATCCGACACGATCACGTCCGCCCGGTCTTTTGCCAAATAGGCAATCGCCTCCTCGCCGTTGGCCGCAAGCGCCACACCAAAACCGGCTTCGATCAAGAGTCGTTCCGCGACTTTTCGAACCGCGATACTATCGTCCGCCACCAAGATCTTCGGCATACCATACCCTCTTCTGTTTACCGCCCGATACGCTCACACCTCTTGTTCCAACACTAATTGTGATACAGAGATAATCGGTATTTGGTCCAACCCGTTGGAAAAACTCCCGATTGTTGGGAACGCTTCCCCCGAGTACGGTTGAACTGTGGCAGGATCGAGAGTATGAAGAACCGGCATCTCCTCATCGATACAGATCGCCAGGGTCCCACACGGATGTTTGGCCATCAGGCACATCAGAGCATCCCCCCGCACCGATACATGGAGCAACTCGGCAAGATCAAAGACGGGAAGCTCACCCTGATCCACGCGAGTCACCGATGACATGAATGGCATCCCGCCTGAAACGGGAATGCTTCCCGTCCATCTTGACACGCCAGCCAACTCGTCAGCTTTCACCGCGAGCCTCTTCCCTCCGACGGAAAATATGACAAGATTCCACGATCGAACCACCTGCTTGCGCTGGCTTCCATTCCATCCCCTCAACATACCTGCGCCCCGCTCGACAGGAACGATGGCGATCCCGTATTCTGTCTGCTCAGTCCCATATGGCCACCCCAGTGGCCATTGTCTGTAATGACCGCCGCTTCGTCAATCAATACGAATCTTTGCGCAACTCACTCGCGCTTGGCCGACAGTATCCCGGCCAAACGTTCGACTTCACTAAGCAACGTCCGCTCATCCACCGGCTTGGCAATATACGAATTGGCCCCGACATCGAGGGCCAATTGCCGATGTTTGTCCCCTGCCCTGGTCGTCATGACGATGATCGGTGTCTGCCGCGTTTGCGGACGAGCCCTGAGAGCCTGCACCACCTCATACCCGTTGAACCTCGGCATTTCCAAATCCGTAATGACGATGCGATAGGCCGTCTCGGATGCCTTCCTGATCCCATCATCGCCATCGACCGCCGTATCGACCGGATAGCCGGCCGACTCCAACATCCGCCCGACAAACTTGCGGATGCTTAGCGAGTCATCGATCAAGAGTATATTCCCCCTTTCCTCCTTGGCGGATTCGACCGCTGATTCGATCGGTGACGCGATTCCCGGAGACAGTGTGCTGTCCCCGCCCAATAGCGTCGATTGGCGCATTTCGAGGCGGGCCGGATCTATGACAAGAATGACCTTCCCTTCGGGATCAATCGTCGCTCCCGCAAAGCACGAACGAGCGAATGGTTTCAAGGACCCCAATGTCTTGATGACGATTTCCTGCCTCCCCAACAGTTCATCGACCGCCAATCCAAGGAGCCCCGTGGCCGTTCGCACGATCACAATCGGCATTGCCATACTCTCTGAGTGGTGCTCCTGGTGCAGGAGCCGCCGAAGGGACTGCACCTCGATCACTTCCTCATCCGCATATAGGAGCGTACGATCATCCGTACGTTGAATCGACATGGCCGTCGGCAGTGTCACCTCTCGGATGTTCGAGAGTGTGATTGCGTATCGCTCGGTTCCGGCGCGGACCAACAGCGCCGTCGTGATCAGGAGCGTGAGCGGAAGACTCAAGCTGAACTTGGTCCCGATGCCAGGCTGCGACTCCACCTGAATATGGCCGTTCATGCCTTCGATGGCCCGCTTAACCACATCAAGCCCGACACCTCGCCCGGCCTGATCCCCCGCCTTTTCCACTGTCGAAAACCCCGGAGCAAAGATGACCTGAAGCGCCTCGTCGTCCGGCATCGCCTGCACCTGATCACGCGGCACTAATCCGACCGCGGCTGCTTTCTCGCGAATTTTCGCCAGGTCCAAGCCGGCTCCGTCGTCCTCGACTTCGACGACGATCGAATTGCCTCGATGGGCCGCGTACAGATAGATCGTCCCGACCGGCGGCTTGCCTTTTGCCACCCGTTCGGCTGGCGATTCGATACCGTGATATACGGCATTACGGATCAAATGGACCAGCGGATCCACCAAACCCTCGACGATTCCCGTATCAACCTCTGTGTGCTCTCCTGATGTCACCAGCGACACCTGTTTGTCCAATGCCCGAGCGATCTCCCGGATGGCACGGCGGAAACGTGTGAAGGGGGTGCCGATCGGCACCATACGGGCTCGGCCGATTTCGTCACGCATGGTCCGGGTCAATTGTTGAAGCGCGTTCATGTCTTCCTGTGCCCTTTGAATGGACCCGCTCAATTGCGCCATCGCTTCGGCAATGTCGGCACTTACTTCCCCAATACGACGGGCCAAGATGTTGAAATCGTCATACTTGTCGAGTTCCAACGCTCCAAAGCCGCCGAATCCGCGGGCTCCTTGAGTCGCCGGTTGCGTCTTCGGACCGGTCGGCACAGACTCAACGCTGAAGGTGTGCTTATCCGCAAATGATTGGACACAATCGATCATCCGAGCCTTGCAAGCCAACACTTCATCGGACAGCCGTTCCAGCATCCTCAGCCGCTGTTCGAGCCTGCCTCGTCCAATCACCAGTTCGCCGACAAGGTTCATCAGCTGCTCCAATCTGGCATAGCTGACACGAATCACCTCCCGTTCCTCTCCCCTCCTCCCTTCCGCTTGTTTGCCGGCCCGCCCCTCATCCTCTTCGATGCCCGACACTCTCTCCGACTGTTCGAGCGCCCCGCCGGAGAATTGACCGATCGGCACCGCTTCAACCGCATGGTCCTGCTCCAGTTGCCTCAATTCGGACAATGCCGCCTGAAAGCGTTGTCTTGTGTTATCCACTGCACTCGGATTTCTTCGCATCAGGGCATGGACGACATCGACTGTGCGAAGAATCAAATCCGTATATCCCGGCATGACAGTGAGACGGCTGTCTCTCACCGCCCCCATGAAGTCTTCGACATGGTGGATAAGATCCCCGATCGCTTGAAATCCCACCATATAGGCCGAACCTTTCAGCGTATGGGCTGTTCTAAAAAGTTGATTGATCAGCTCCCTGTTCTGCGGATCCTTGTCCAATCGAAGAAGATTGGCCTCCAGTGTTTCGAGATATTCTACGGCCTCAGGCACGAAGTATGACAAGACTTCCGGATCCAGCTGTGGCAGAAAATAGTCATCCGATTGGCTGAGATGAGTTGCGAATACGGAAGTCGCCGGTTCCGCCGCCTCCGACTGGAGTCTATTATTTTCCTCCGCCAGACGGCTGTCCGACGCCGAAACT
>DKBD01000036.1 GCA_002451055.1 Nitrospira sp. UBA6909
CTTACTGGGAATGTTATGATGTCGTCAACGAATTCCGATTGGGTGGACGTACATATTCTCTCCTCGCTCGATGCCGGAGAGGTGCTGAGTTTGCTTGGAGACCCTGAGGTTCAGGGCGGGTGGCAGGAGAACGAGTCGTTCCATGTCTATTGGCCGAGTCATGCCTGGTCGGCCGACCATCTCGTTCGGCTGCGGCAGGTGCTCCGGCACCTTGACGGCACGAAAGAACCGATGATCTCCGTCCAAACGCTGCAGAATCAGGATTGGAACAAGGTCTGGGCTGAATCGGTCACGCCCTTGTGGATTGGACGGCACCTCCTGATCAGGCCGAGTTGGAAGACGGTCGAGGCTCGGCCCGGCCAGATCGAGATCGTCCTCGATCCGAAGCAGGCATTCGGCACCGGTCACCATGCCACGACGCGGATGTTGCTGGAATGGCTCGAAGAAGACATCCGGGGAGGGGAATCGGTGCTGGACGTCGGGACCGGAAGCGGACTGCTGGCGATGGCCTCGCTTCGGCTGGGAGCCTTTCTGGCGGTCGGCATCGATCACGACCCGGTCGCCATTGATTGCGCCCGCGAATATGCCGAGCAGAATCGTTTTGGTCCTGAGCTGTCGTTCCAGTGTGGTGAGTTAAAGGATCGTTTTCAAGGGCAGTCGTTCGACCTGGTGCTTGCCAATCTCGATCGACAGACGTTGCTCGAGCTTGCAGAAAGGCTGGCCGATTGCGTGCAAACCAAGCTGCTGGTTTCCGGCTTGTTGCGTGATCAGCAGGAGGAGGTCAAGGCGGCTTTTGAAACGGTGGGGCTCTATCCCGGCCGGTCGCGGGAACAAGATGGATGGTTAGCGATGGAATTCCTGCGTGTCCAGTCTTGTGAAGGCCTGTAAATGAACGGTGGCCGGCCTCCCTATCCGCATGTGCATCAAATCAACGTCTCGGACGGAGGCGTGCCCAAACGTCCGGTCTTTGAGGCGAAGATCGGCAAGACCGGCTTGGAAGGGGATCGACAAGAGAATGTGAAGTTTCATGGTGGGCCTGACCGCGCGGTGTGCCTCTATTCGTTGGAGTTGATCGAACGGCTGCAAGACGAAGGACATGCGATCGATGCGGGATTGTCCGGAGAAAACTTGACACTTTCCGGACTCGATTGGGAATTGATCGCGCCCGGCGTTCGGCTGTCCATCGGGCCTGAGGTCGAGCTGGAAGTGACGAGTTATACAACCCCCTGCAGCAAGAATGGTGAATGGTTTCGGGATGACGACTTTTCTCGGATCTCACAGAAATCGAATCCCGGTTGGAGTCGGGTGTATGCCAAGGTGTTGCTGGAGGGGGTTGTCAGGCCGGGGGATGTCGTGGCCGTTGGGCGAGAGAGTGGCCAGGGTTAGGGCCACGCAGGAGACTGGCTCGCGCGTGGCCCTATCTGTCGGATGGCCTGCTACTTGACGGCGTCTTTCAGGGCTTTGCCGGCCTTGAACTTGGGTACCCTGGAGGCTTTGATCTTAATCGCTTTGCCGGTTTGGGGGTTGCGGCCTGTACGGGCGGCACGGTGGGAAGTCTTGAACGTGCCGAATCCGATAAGAGACACGGTCTGCTTCTTTTTCAGGCTCGTGGTGATGGCTGCCAATGCTCCATTGACCGCGCGAGCGGCGGATGCTTTGGAGAGGTCGGCGGCTTTGGCGACGGATTCGATCAGATCCTGTTTGTTCACGAGGGTCCCCTTTCGTTGCTGGTAAACAGTAAGAGAAACGCTTGCCGACGTTTGTATAGCAAGCCTGATGAATTCGGTCAAGCGGATTGCTGGGCAGGGGGGCGATGGTTATTACGTATGACGGGAGCAACGCAGCGGCAGCGGAACCGTGAAACGCATCTCGTGAAGCGTCTCTCGCAAGTTCCTTTCGAACGACGCTTCACGAACGACGAGCGACGAAGATGATGGACCGTATACTTGAACCGGAATTGATGGACGATCGCGCGCAGGCGGAAGCCTATGCAGGGATGGACTTCTCAGCGGAGAATCAGGGATTCGTCGAGCGCTTTCGGGAATACTTCCCGGACTTCTCGCAAGGACATGTGTTGGATCTTGGCTGCGGACCGGGCGACATCCCGGTGCGGTTTGCGAAGGCGTTTCCAGGGTGTCGCGTCATCGGCATCGATGCGTCTCGTCCGATGATCGACTTGGCCGAACGCGTGATCACAGAGGCCGGTTTGACCGATCGCGTCTCGGCGCGGTGCGAGCGGTTCCAGGATCTTGCAGGAGGGAACCAAGCCGATGCCGTTATCTCTAATAGCTTACTCCATCATCTGCCAACCCCCCTTCAGTTTTGGCACAAGCTGCGTTCCTTCGTGAAACCTGGCTCACCGGTGCTGGTGATGGATTTGCTTCGTCCTGAGTCACCGGAAGTCGCCCAGGCCATCGTTGACCGATATGCCGCTGGGGCGCCGGACATTCTGCGGCGTGATTTTTACAATTCCCTGCTGGCCGCATTCACCGAAGATGAAGT
>DKBD01000188.1 GCA_002451055.1 Nitrospira sp. UBA6909
CTCAAGGTCCTGGACGAGACGGAACCCCAGGTTGGTGAACCGGTCGACGGTGTTGAGCCCGTCCCGGTTCGACGCACGGAGGTTCACCGGTTTGCCGTTCCAGGCACCGCCACGGATCACGCGGGCGCCGCAATCGCCGCCGTTTTCCTCTAACCAAGCTGAGCCATTAGTCGGAGCCTCGTTGTAACTATTGTGCCAACAATCCTCCACCCATTCCCAGACATTGCCGCTCATGTCATACAGCCCACTCCCATTGGGTTCCCTTCCCTGGTCAGGACCAACGAGGACGGTGCGATTGTCCGAGTTCACGGCATACACTGCATAGTCCTTCAATTCCTCCTCTTTGGACGTCCCTGCCCAGAGATCGTCCTTACCTTCACTGCGCGCCGCATACTCCCACTCAGATTCGGTTGGCAATCGGTAGCGTTTACCAGTCTCTTGAGACAACCATGCGACATAGGCCTTCGCCTCATCCCATGACACGTTGATGACCGGCCGTTTCCCACGCCCCCACCCCTGATCCCCAGGGAACGGCCGGCCCGTCGCAAGGGCGAATCGATCGTATTCCTCGAATGTGACCTCAAATTTTCCCATGGCGAAGGGTTTCATGATCACCTGATGCTGAGGCTTCTCAAATTGGTCGCCTCGGCCTTGCACATCTCCTTGTTTGAAAGAGCCAGCCGCGATCTCTTGCATTACCGGTGGCACATGGATGCTCACAAACTTCGATTGCAGTTTGAGCAAGGCCTGTTCACCAGTATAGCCCCAGAGCCAGATTGTCAGACCAATCACCATAAGGACGACCCCCGCGATGGTGGCAAGAGTCAGGTGGCCCCTGGTCCTCTGGTTGATGCTGGCCGTGATGAACTGACGCTCATCAGGGGAGAAATACTCGTCCCGTTTCGTGAGCCAGTCCATGGCCTCGCGGAGTGGCAGTCCGCGGAGGAGGAGATCCGCACTCCGTTGCCCTGCGTCCCACTCCTTCCTCATCACATTGAGCCGTTGCTGCCAGACCAAGAATTGACGGTCCGCGTCAACCCAACCCTTGAGGTGGGACCAATGACGGACCAGCGCTTCATGCGACACCTCAACGGTGTCCTCCGCACTGCCGGCGAGCCGAGAGGTCACCACCAACCGCTCATCGGCCAATGTTTTGACCAGGCCCTGCGCGTCTGCTCCCAATTCGGTCGAGGTCGCACGTCGCCTGGTATCCGCTTCACCCTCGCCTGGCCGCACGAGGCGGAGGAAGATCTGTTGCACCCGCCACTGATCTTGATGGTTCAACCGGCCGAAGATCGAATCCGCCTTCGCCGCGATCGCCCCTTCAAGTTGGCCCATCGCGCGATAGGCCTCGTGATGCAGTTCTCCGCCACGCCGTTGCTCCCACAGTTGCCGCAATACGAATTCCAACAAGGGCAAGTGCCCAGGTTCGTCGCTGGCTTGCTCCAACATCAGATCGACCAGGCCCGCCTCAAACGTCAGCCCGACCTTCCGCGCCGGCTCTTCGATGGCCAGGCGCAATTCCTCCCGCTTCATCGGCCCAAGATTCACCTGGGCTCCTTGCACCCGGTCCGACAATGGCCGATAGTCGGTAATCGCCCGGCCGAAAAAGTCTCCTCGCAGTGTGAGGACGACGCTCAGCTTCACCTTCGCCGTAGCCTCCAGAATGTTGTCGATGAAGCAACGCCTGGCTGCTTCGTCCTTGCAAAGCGTGAAGAGCTCTTCCCACTGGTCGGCAATGAGGAGCAGGCGATCTGTCCCAGGCTGCTTGGCGAGCACCCGGTCCACGACATCGCGGAGGGCAGTCTTCTTATCGATCAGATCCTCAGCTAACTGGTTTGTTTCTCTCAACCGGGTGACCTCGCTCATGTCCGGTTCCAGGAACGGCATCAGCACCGCCGCCAAGGCATGGATCGGCCGATCCGTTGGAACAATGGTCGCGACCTCCCAGATACCATCATGGTTCTTGCGCAGCGCCGGCACCAGGCCCGCCCGCACGACCGAAGACTTGCCGCTCCCCGACGCCCCCACCACTGCCACGAGGTTGTGCTGCTGAACCGCACTCGTGAGTTGCGCGATGGCCGCTTCACGCCCAAAGAAGAACGGCGCATCTTCCTCNNGGCGGTTCGGCGCCTGGTAGTAAGACGGGGATGACCGGAAACTGCTGGCCCTGTCGCTCAGCAGCTACTTGGCGCTCCAGCGCCAGATATTGCTCTCGCTGCTGCCAGGGACCCATTTCGCCCTGCCCGAGACAGACGGCTACCGCTCGACAGCTCGCCAGTGTTGTCTCTAATGCTTTCGGCCAAGATTGGCCAGGCGTCAGGTACCACCGGTCGAGAAACACGGTGAGCTTCTCCTCACGCAACCGATGCGCCAACGCCTCCACCTGCGCATGGTCGCGCCAGTGATAGCTCAGAAAGACATCAAACTGAGTCGGCCGTCGATTAGCCATTCACGTGCTCATCATCTGCAGTGGGGAGGAGAATCGGTGTCAATACGTATGGGATGCATTCTACGCTTTCGGCAGGCAAAGGCAACCCTTCGGCGAGCTCAGGGCGAACGGTCTTGGGGTCGCCACTCACTCGTTGATCCATTCCTCGCCAGTTGCTACCATGGCCGGTCATTGACCAGTGGAAACCATCGCCGTGCCGAACGCTGTGTCCCCCAATCCTTCGATCACACACCTCATCATTGAGGGGGCGCGGCAGAATAATCTCAAGAACGTCTCGCTCCAGATCCCTCACAATCAAGTGACAGCCGTCACGGGTGTGTCAGGATCGGGGAAATCCTCCTTGGCCTTTGACACCATTTTTGCCGAGGGCCAATGGC
Organism: Nitrospira sp. UBA6909; assembly: GCA_002451055.1. Taxonomy (GTDB): domain Bacteria; phylum Nitrospirota; class Nitrospiria; order Nitrospirales; family Nitrospiraceae; genus Nitrospira_D. The sequence continues at coordinate 2,830 of DKBD01000188.1, forward strand.
GCTATGTTGAGTCGCTCTCGACCTATGCCCGCATGTTTCTCGACAAAGTGGCTCGTCCCGATGTGGACCGCATTCTCAACATCCGCCCGGCCATCGCGATCGAACAGAAAAACCAGGTGCGTACCGCCCGGTCAACCGTAGGCACCACCACGGAAATTGCCGACCTGCTCCGTTTACTCTTTGCCAAAATCGGGAGACCGACTTGCCCGGACTGCCATCAAGAAGCCCGCTCATTCCATCCGGACACGATTGTGGAAGATCTACTCCGGCGGTTCCCAGAGGCCAGAGCGATGGTGCTGTTTCCAATCGCAGTGCCGGCGGCCAACACAGAACCGGCCTTCATCCAGTCATTGCTCACCCGCGGCTTTACACGGTTGAAGGTAGGCGATGACACGGTCGATCTCCAGGCAGTCACCCCCTCGTCGCTCCATGGGCAAAAACTCCTCCATGTCGTACTCGACCGTCTCATCATCAGGCAATCCGACCGCTCCCGCCTGGCCGAAGCCGTTGAAACGGCGCTCCGCGAAGGCGATGGCCGTTGTGCCGTCGAAGTGATCGGCCATGGACAACAGTCCTACAGCACCGGATTTTCGTGCCAGGGTTGCGGCCGGACGTTTGAGCCTGTTCGGCCCATACTCTTTTCGTTCAACCACCCGCTCGGCGCCTGCCCCGAGTGCAAAGGGTTCGGCAACGTCCTGCGGTACGATCCTGAACTCGTGATTCCTGATCAGGCCAAGTCCCTCGTCCAGGGCGCCATCGAACCCTGGAGCAAGCCCAGCGCCGATTGGTGGCAGAAACAGATGTTGCTCGCCATGAAGCGGCGAGGAATCGATGCGACAGCTCCCTACAAATCGCTTCCCAAAGACACGCAGCGGTTGCTGTGGGAGGGCGACAAATCCTTCGATGGGGTCAACGATTTCTTCGAGTACCTGGAAGGCAAACGCTACAAGCTGCACGTGCGCGTGTTGCTCAGCCGCTACCGCACGCCGTTCGACTGTCCGATTTGCCATGGCAGCCGCCTGAAGCCCGACGCGCTGTTCGTCAAAATTGCCGGGAACGATATCCAAGAGATCACCGACCTCACGATCGATAGCCTCCGCCTCTGGCTGGCGACGTTGCCTCTGACAGCGTCCGAACACACGATCGCCGGTGATCTCTTGCGGCTCCTGAACGAGAAACTGAGCTTTCTCCTGCGCGTCGGCCTCGGATATCTCACGCTCGCGCGCCAAACCAAGACGCTCTCCGGAGGAGAAGCCCAGCGCGTCTCGCTGGCCAACCAACTCGGCGCCCGGCTGGTCGGCACGCTGTACGTGCTCGACGAGCCGACGATCGGGCTCCATGCGCGAGATACGGATCTGCTCGCCGGCATCCTCAAAGACCTCGCGGCAACAGGCAACACCGTCGTGGTCGTCGAGCATGACCGGCGCATGATCGAGTCGGCTGATCACGTCGTCGAACTAGGGCCGCGATCGGGAGAACAGGGCGGCCAGATCGTCTGCACCGCTCCATTTGAGAAGTTCCTGCGCGACCCCGGTGCGATCACTGCCCGCTATCTCCGAGGAGAAGACTCGATTCCCTTGCCGACATCGAGGCGCTCGGGCAACGGCAAGATGCTGGTCATTGCCGGTGCGGCGGAACACAACCTCAAAGACCTTCTGGTACGGTTCCCGCTGGGCATGTTGATCTGCATCACGGGCGTATCCGGTTCCGGCAAGAGCACCTTGGTGGAAGACACACTCTACCGCGCGCTCGCNNCTCATCGACCAGCAGCCGATCGGACGCACCCCACGCTCCAATCCCATCACGTATCTGAAAGCATTCGACGACATCCGCCGAATCTTCGCCTTGGAGCCCACCGCCCTCCGGCAAGGATTCTCGCCCGGCCACTTTTCGTTCAATACCGCGGGCGGGCGCTGTGAGCGATGCGAAGGAAGCGGCGTTGAAAAACTGGAGATGTATTTCTTCGAAGATATCTATGCACCCTGTGAGGTCTGCGAGGGAAAACGATTCAAGCCGGAGATCCTGGCTATCCGCCATCGGGAGAAAACTATTTCCGATGTGCTGGCCATGACCGTGGACGACGCCTTGTCTTTTTTCTCGGACGCGCCGAAGTTGTCCGAGAAGCTGCGATTGCTCTCCTCAATCGGCCTCGGCTATTTGCAGTTGGGCCAATCCGCCACGACACTCTCCGGCGGCGAAGCCCAGCGGTTGAAAGTCGCGGCGGAACTTCTTTCCGGCAAGGGACTGTCCTCACAGCGGCCCAACGAGGACCGGCGCCCTTCGGCAAGCTCGGGGATCCGGTCCCCCGGCATGCTCTATATCATGGACGAACCCACGACCGGCCTGCACTTCGACGACGTGAAAAAACTGCTCGCGGTGCTGCACAAGCTCGTCAATGCAGGCAACACGTTGGTNNATCGTGGCGGAAGGGCGGCCGGAACAGGTGGCCAAAGTGGCAGGGTCCCAGACGGGACGGTTTCTGTCACAATCTCTCATGCGGCTCAGCTAAGAAATTTACTCCTGACACCGCTCCCAGCAAATTAGCGGAAGATGCGCGATTATTCCTCCTGCTTCTCCGCTTTCGCTGCCGGTTGTTCCCCCGCCAGCTTCTTGTGCAGATACTTCCTGCTGAATGTCGTGACCACAAAAGCCAGGGCGATGGCGACCGGCACAAAAATGGCTGACGCCAAATTGTGATTGGCGAGCCAACCCATTTCCGAAAGACCTTTGAAGATGTATCCGGCCAGCCCCGACATATAGTAGGCAATCACGATGACCGACAAACCTTCGACCGTGTGCTGAAGGAGGACTTGACTCTTCGTCGTCTGATCTACGCTTTTGAGAAGCGTGAGGTTCTGTGCCTCGACGATCAGGTTGACGCGGGTGCGGATGATGCTGATGCTCCCTTCAAATCCATTCCGCAAGGTGTCGATCCGCTTCAACAATTGCTGATACCCCTCGGCCACGCCGGTGATGCCGCTCAATACGTAATCGGACAGAGGCCGGTAGGACTCCAGCGGTTTCTCCGTCAGCGACGCCAGCGTGGAATGCACGATTTTGTCGTAGGGGACCGAGGCAGACAGTTCGAAGTGCAGCTTGCCGGCCATGCGGTTCGTCTTGAGCAAATCTTGCGTCAGGCTGTTCAGCCATCGTTGCAAGGTCTGCGAGTCGGCATGGCCGATATGGTCGGTAATGATCTCACGCTGCTTCAAATGCACCTGTTCGAACTTATAGACCTGATCAATGGCGGCGGAAAAGAGGGGCTTCTGCATCAACACCAGATGATAGTAGGTTTCGATCCGTACGATGGCATCAACGATGTCTTTCAGATGCGAAGGATCGGACCGGGACGATCCGGCCGTCACCCAATAGCGTTCTCTCCCATGGTCGTCCGGCGTAAAGCTGGCGATCACGCTCGTATGCTCATCGAGAATCCGACTCCCGTAGAGCATCGGGCCCGGAAGCAGCGAGCGTAGATAATCGCGCGATGGGAGCGCTTCCGTGGTTAAGATCATATCCAAACGGCAGACTTCCGTCCCCAAGACAGTCCCAGGGAATCGATACTCCGGAAAGGTCAGAGGGCCGAACGCGATGTCGTGACGTTCGGGCGAGGGGAGATGCCACAGCTGGTAGTTGTAATACTCGGTATGGGCTTGCCAGAGGATGATGAGCCGGTCTCCGTTCCGAGCGTCCTTGACCCCGTAGCCGAACGTGTCACGCAACACCATGGTCTCCGCTGGAATCTTCAAGGTTTCCAATAGCGACTGGAATTCCGCCCGACTCCCTGGCCGTTGGCTTGGCGGGTCCGCCATGCGGAACGCCTTGTAATGCACATGCGCGGGCGCCCTCAGCCAATTGGTGAGCGGAATCTGCGGCCGTTCATGCAGTGTTCGCAATAAGCTGTCGGCGCCTCGCTTCGGCCCTGCCTGCTGATCCACGTGTCCTCTTGCTCCTTTACAAAAGTGTCGTCCTACAATCCCGGCCGTTTTTCCGCAGTCATCCGCATTTCGAGAGATCGATCCGCCCTCATGACATCCAACTGCAAGGTCTGTCCCACGTCAACCCGACAGAGCCGCTTCGCATCACGATCTGTCTTGACCCCTGACAGCGGCGCACCGTTGCACGCCAGGACATGATCACCGACTTTGAGACCGGCCTTTTCAGCCGGCAAACCACTCCGCAGTTCCCTCACCAGGTAGAATTTCGCTCCCCGTTCTTCCTGCAACACCCAGTTCACGCCGATATGACCGGACCCCAGCAAGCCGGCCTGCGCTGCGAACAGCGTGAGAATTCGGTGGGTAATCAAGCGGGCGGAGCTCTCCGGATTGTCGTTCGTCGGATCGGTCAGATGCCCTTGTCCACTGAACAGGAGCCGGCCCGTTTCAACATCGATCATCCGCAAGGACAGCGATACACTGTTGGTACGTTCCTGCTGACGCCGTTCCCACTGCTGCACTTCTCCCACAACGATGGCTTCCGCGCCGACCAATTTTCCTACCTCCAGGGCATTGGTATCGTCGGCATGGGTGAGTTGAATGATCTGCTCTTGCAACACATCATCCAGCTGTGCCCGCTCGACCATATTCATATCGAGATCCAGCATCAGAGTGGTGACGATACCCGCCACACGGGATCCGGTTCCCGGCGCACCGGCTGCGTCTTCAAAGACCATGACCGCCATGGTCCGATACTGTCCAATCGTCCCAGAATCGATGGGCCCCTTTCCCGACACCACCGGCTCCGGCCTGCCGCCCGCCCCCCCGGCGGTGGCGCAGACTCGCCGCCGTTGCATGATGGCTGACGGCTGGCCCCAAGCGCAGAGTTCATTGTCGATCAGAACGACATGGTGCGGGTACTCACGCTGATCGGACCAGAGATTTGTAAAGGGATAAAGAAGACAGCCGCCGATCCACACGGAGAATGGACAAAATCCCAGCTCATACAACCATTGGTTTCTGGCTGTCAGCGAATATTCCCAGATCAACATCCGCCCATCGTCCCTCACCACGCGATCCGGATGCCCGATCTGATCGATCACTTGCGCCTTGGTCATGGGAACGGCAAGCCGGTCCAGCTTGGCCTCCGACTTGATGATGGTGTACCCGACGCCGCAACCCATCACCACCGTTGTCAGCGCCATCGCCGCGGCAACACGCAAAACCGGGACAATCCAGACTATGCGGCTCCAGGTGGATTGCATGGGAAGAGGGTAACACTCCGCATCTTTATTTGCGAGATACGAGATGCGCTTTCCCAGAAACCGGGGGGCTAATTACAGGAGGGATCGAACGGCATCTCCGCGTAAGGCTGATGGGCTTCGCCAAGGGTGAGCACCAGGTCTCGCCAGACCAACGACGGATCTTTTTCAAACACCCACGCGGGGTCGGCGGGGACCAGGATCCATGAACCGGTTCCCATCTCGCCCTCGAGTTGACCGGGCCCCCATCCGGAGTAGCCGAGATATGCGCGAAACGATTCTTGACCGCCGGCACTGGTAAGAATACGCTCCACCATGCTCATATCACCGCCGAGACAGACGCCGTCGAACACATGATGGGCGTTCTCCGGAATCTCGCTGCCCCGATAGAGCAGCATGACTTGATTCGTCTGTACCGGCCCTCCGGCATACAGAACATGGCCGGCTCCTTCGATAATCGGCACCTGCGGCAAGGCTTCTGATATAGACATGGCTGTCGGGCGGTTGACCACGACTCCCAAGGCGCCCTCTGGACCGTGAACACACAGCAACACCACGGTCTGGCGAAAATTCGGATCACGCAAGCTTGGCGCTGCGACGAGAAAGATGCCTTTGTTGAGTTGAAGATCCACGTACGAATCCTACCGCGCTTGCCGGCCTTGCGCAAGCGCATCCGCTGAGCCTCAGCCTCCTCAGGAAATGAACCGAACCTTACAGGAATCTTACAGGTTGTACAGCTCCGCCCGGCGGTCGCGAAGCAGATCATTGTAGGGGTTCAGGCTCTTGTTCCGGGCTTCGGCCGGATCGATGTCGATGACGGCGAGGTCTTCCTGATCGCGGGACGCCCGATACCGAATAACACCCTTGGGCGTGACGATTTCGCTATTGCCGATATACGTCAGCCGACCTTTCCCTCCGCGGGCCTCGTTACCGATCCGATTACAAGTGATGGCGAAGACTCGATTCTCCAGGCATCGCACCGGCATGGAATCCGGGCAATTTGGCAGTACGAGGTTGGACGGATGGCAGATAATGTCCGCCCCTAAAATGGCCAGCGAGCGGGCTGCTTCCGGGTAATACCAATCAAAACAAATCATCACGCCGATCTTCGCCGTGCCGATGTCCCAGACCTGAAATCCGGAATCGCCCGGCGTAAACAACAGCGTCTCTTCGAAAAAGAGATGTGTCTTGCGATAACACCCAAGAAACCCGGAAGGCCCCACGACGACGGCGGAGTTATAGCACCGTGCTCCGGCCTTTTCCGGGAGACCGGCGACAATGTGCATCCGGCGCCGTTTGGCCACCTCCATCAAGCGGCGAACGGTCGGTCCGTCAGGCACCGGCTCGGCAAGCCGATGCACCTCCTCCTGCGACACGAATTGGTATCCCGACGCAAAGAGTTCCGGCAGCACGATCAGGTCAGATTCCGCCTGTTCCAATTTTTGCGCCACCGCATCGAGATTTGTCTCCACTTCCCCGAAGACCGGATCGAATTGAAAAAACCCGACTCGCATGGAATGCGCTTCCCTTCAGACAAAAACGGACAGGGGGGGGATACCCCCTGTCCGTTCCAATAGTCCAAGCTGTCAGCGACAGCCTCTATTTGTTCATCCGTTACTTGACTTCCGCCAGATGGGTCGCAGCGCCTTCAGCGTGTTCAGTGCATGCATCGGCATGCCCGGCCTTGCCATGCTTGACGGCTTCACTCAGATGCTTGACGCCTTCCTCCATATGCGGATTTTTCACGCCGGAACCCTTCGCATGCTTGAGGGCTTCTTCCGCATGTTGGACACAGGCATCCGCATGGCCTTCTTTCCCATGCGACGCGGCGCCTCTCGCATGCTCGACCGCTTCATCAAGATGTTTGTTGCCCGCGAGCGCCAGTCCGCTCAACATTGGCATACCGACAAGCGCCCCGACTGCGGCCAGAACCAATGCGCCTCGATTAACCTTCGTCATCATCGTGCCTCCTCCATGGTTAGAATTCAATGCTCATGCAGAGTCAGCTTAATCCTTCGTGCACTTTGCACAGCCTTGCACAGCGTGCCAAACCCTGTCAAGAAGGCCTGGCGGCCTGGTCAAGCCCGAGGATCTTCTGCAATCCGCGAAAGTCTTTCTCGACCGGACAGGCGAAGTCCCGGCTCCATTCCCACCAGGATCCCGGATAATTTCTGATCTTTTGATATCCTGCCAGTTTGAGAATGAAATAGAGCCATGCCGATCGAACCCCTCCGGTACAGTAGCAAATCAGCTCCTGATCGCTCTGGATGCCTTTGTCTTCCAACATCTCCTTGATCACATCCAAATCCTTGATCGTCGCATCCTTATTCAAAAATCCGTTCCAGGCCACATGAATCGCCGACGGAATGTGCCCTGGACGGGGAATGCCGGAGATTTCCTTACCCAGATACTCTTCAAGGCTCCGCGCATCCAGAACAACCGTCTGATCGTGCGGGGCCCGCACGATCATCTTCAGATCGTCCTTCGAAATCGTCAAAGTCTTCACCGGCTGGGCATTGAACGTGGCGACCGCAGGCGACGCAGGTCCATGCTCGAACGGACGTTTTTCTGCCGTCCACTTGACCCATCCCCCGTCGAGAATGCGCACGTTTTTATGGCCCAGATATTCCAGCATCCAAAACATCCGACCTTCGTCACCCCAGTTGTCGAAAGGATTGGAATAGATCACCACCTCGGTCTCGTTGCCGACACCGAGGGCGCCGAGTCGCCGTTCAATCTGCGCCAGATCCGGATTCAATAGACCCTTCGGTACGGCATTCGGGTCGCTGTACTCGTGCCAAGTGGAATGGACGGCGCCTGGGATATGTCCGCCGAATTCATAGGCGGCCCTGCCGCGTACGTCGATCACGACCAGACCCGGCGCGCCTAGCCGACTCTGCAATGTGTCCGTCTCAATCAACAAGGGGTGATTCATAACATTCCTTACATACGACATACGCGCAGAGAGCTGTCAGCCCTTGGCGTTTACCTTGCAATTCTTCCCCTTTTCCCAGCGGCTCATGGCTGTGAGCTTCATATCCTGATCATTCAACGCCGCTGCGAGGTCTTTCGACAATGGAAACGTCCGCTCATCAATGACAAACCGATAGGGATCGGTTCCCGTCAGCCCATATTTGTCCCGCAACATCTCATGCTGCCCATCGGTCAGAATGTGGTACTGCACCCGCGTCTTGAGAATCAAGCCCTCGGCCCGTTCAGGAAGCCGATAGGCAAACCGATACTCGTGACTCGCGAGTGGCAACAGCCGGTTATCGTACAGTTCCACGATGGCCGGCTGCCAGAGAATCCAGCGCCCCATCGTGGACGACTGCTGCTCCAACACCTTCCCNNGTTGGAATCTTATGGCCGGCGCCGGCGTTGACCAGCGTCAGGGTAAAACCGACTCGATCGCCAGGCTTCGGAGCATCCGTGTCCGCCTTCACCTGAATTGACAGGGCCCGCTTAATCATCTCCGGGTCGTGTCCGCCCCGCCAGAGATGTTGCCGCCCCCGTCGGATCGGCCCCCCCACGGCCACCGGCCGCTCGATCTCCGGCATATGACAACTCTGACAGATAAAGCCGCGCTCCTGCCAGTGCTTCCCTTCATATTCCGCGTAGGTCCCGCAGGGGCCCACATTGTAAAACTGTGCGGGCCCGGATACGACGTTATGGCAGCGATAACAGAGTTCCGCCGTCCTAAACTTTGGATCGAACTTGGTCGGATGCGGCGCCACAACATCCTCGAACGGTCCCAGGATGACTCCATCCCGCACATGGCAAGCGGCGCAAGTGACGGACTCTTTCTGATACTCGGGATCGTAGTGCGGATTCGGTTCTTCGACGGCCTTCTCGACACGCCCGCGGGGAATGTCTTTGATCAACGTCGGCTGCTGATTTTCCAACGGAGTATGGCAATTCAAACAGATCCAGATGTTGTTGTCTTTCTTCCAATAGGCTTGAAAGAACGGGTCTTCGTATGCATGCGCATGGATGCTCGTTTTCCACTCCTCGTAGATCTCACGGTGGCACTGGCCGCAGGACTCGGCCTTGAGACTCGCCAATCCCTCCGGAACTTTTTGAAGGGGGATGGCATGGGCGTAGTCATCGCGCAGTCCAAAAATCACGACCGGTTTGATCTCGGTATAGTAGAGATAGACCAAGCCGGCCACAATCACCAAGCTCAAGCCGATCTTCACGCCACGAGTCATGCCTTGAGCAGCGCCTTGATGTGGGCATCAACCGAAGCAGCCAACGCCGTCAGATTGTATCCGCCTTCAAGCGACGACAGGATACGGCCCTCGGCATGGCGCTCGGCAATCCCGACAACAATGTTCGTCAGATCCGCATAGCCGGCCTCGGTCAATCCCATACTCGCCAACGGGTCATCTCGATGTGCATCAAATCCGGCTGAAATGATGACAAACTCCGGCTTGAAGGCGTCGGCTGCCGGCACCAACGCCTTGTGAAAGACCGAGCGGTACTCCTCATCGCCCTCACCGGCCTCCATCGGCACATTGATCGTGAAGCCCTCTCCCGCACCCTTGCCTCTCTCTGTCACCCGCCCGGTCCCTGGATAGTGGGGATATTGGTGCGTGCTGAAAAAGAGGACGGAGGGGTCGTCATCGAAACTGTGCTGAGTCCCGTTTCCGTGGTGCACATCCCAATCGACTATGAGCACTCTGGAGAGACCGTACGTCTTCTGAACATAGCGCGCGGCAATGGCCACATTGTTGAAGAGGCAGAATCCCATGGCCCTGCCTGCCTCGGCATGATGTCCAGGCGGGCGCACGGCACAGAATACATGATCCACCTGTCCATTCATGATCGCGTCGACGCCGGCCAATGCCCCGCCGGCAGCCAGATAGGCGGCATGTAAGGAACCGGGAGACATCGAGGTATCGGGATCGAGCGAGACACGGCCGCTTGTGGGCGCATGCCGATTCAGCGACGCCACATAACCGGGCGTGTGCACCTGCATGATCCACTCATCTTCGGCTTTGCGCGGCTCGATCTTCGTCAGCCGTGCCATGGTTCCACTCTCTTCCAACTGCTGCATGATTGCGCGCAGTCGGTTGGGGGATTCCGGATGCCCGGCTCCCATGTCGTGCTCAAGATAAGCCGGATGATAGATGAGGCCGGTTTTTCCCATAAACAAAGCCCTAAAATATGAGACGCGAAAGGTGAAACACGGTATCAGATTAGCATGCAGGAAAGAACGTAGACAATGAGCGGAAGCTGCTGCTATCGTCCTACCCACGGAGGAACGTCATGCCCAATCCAAGGATTGAACCGCTTAAGAAAGTGCTGGCCATCGACCCGAACGACGACGTGGCCTGGTTCGGACTCGGGAAGGCCTATATGGACGATGGAAATTTTGAAGAAGCCGCCAAGGCCTTGGCACAATGTGTCACTGTCAAACCCACCTACTCCGCTGCCTACCTCGCGCTGGCCCAGTCGCTCCAGACATTGAACCAGCTTGACGAATGCCGACGCGTCATCGCAACCGGCATCGAGGTCTCCACGAAAAACGGCGATGTCATGGTCACGAGGAATTTGGAATCGCTAAAGAGTACCTTGCCATCGTGAAACCACGCCCTTCGCTTCCGCCCCCCTTCCGCCTGCCTCGGTGGGCCACCCGGGCTGCACGTCGGCGGCGAGACGTGTTTCAATCGGAAGAGGACCGCATGCGGTTTGTCATAGAATTGGCTTCGACGAATGTCGCGCGAGGGACGGGCGGCCCATTCGCCGCCGCCGTATTCGAAACGAACACCGGGCAACTGGTCGCAACTGGAGTTAACCTCGTTGCCTCAACCAACTGTTCCCTGGCTCACGCTGAAATGGTGGCCCTCGCGAACGCCCAACAAGCAGTCGGCCATTACGACCTTGGCACGGCAAACATCCCCGAGCATGAGCTCGTAACCAGCTGCGAGCCCTGCGCCATGTGCTATGGAGCCATTCCCTGGTCTGGTGTCCGGCGAGTACTGTGTGGCGCGCGCGGCGGCGATGCGGAAGCGATAGGATTTGACGAGGGTCCAAAACCCAAAACGTGGATGGCAGCCCTGCAGAAACGCGGCATCACCGTAGTACGTGACCTGTGTCGGGCCGAAGCCATCACAGTCCTTCAACAGTATGCGGCAAACGGCGGT
>DKBD01000087.1:0-3743 GCA_002451055.1 Nitrospira sp. UBA6909
TGGGGCCTGGTGGACGGCTGCGGGACCGCTGCTGCTCACGTACTTGCTCTTAAAATTTTCGGGCGTCACCTTGATGGAGCAGACCATCGTCGATCGGCGACCTGCCTATCGAACGTACATCGCCAGGACCAATGCCTTCATTCCTGGTCTGCCGAAACAGGATACTGATGCCCCCTTTCCAGGGAGCGGACCACATGATTAGCGCGCGTTGTGTGACCAGCCGGTTTCGAGTGGCAGTGACCCTCCTCGGATGCCTGACGTGCCTTGGCTCCGCTCCCCAAGAAGTTTGGAGTGCCGGCTCCGAGACGTATGATTTCAAGGTTTTCCTCGGCAAGGATGAAATCGGACGCCAGCGCTTCGACGTCACTACCGAAGGCGAGCGGACCCGTGTCCGCGTAGATGCGAAGTTCGCGGTCAAGTTCCTCTACATCACCGTCTATACCTATCGGCATGCCAACGTCGAAATATGGGAAGGAATATGCCTGCGCGAGATTCGCGCGGAGACGGATGATAACGGCGAGTCTTTCTTCGTGACCGGCATCATTCGGAACGGGCAGATGCAGGTGCAAACGCAGGACGGGGTATGGAGTGCAGAGGGCTGCGTGAAGACATTTGCCTACTGGAACCCCGTGTGGATCGTAAGTGATCGATTACTGAACTCCCAAACCGGAGAACTCCAAGCGGTGGAGATCCGCTCGCTGGGTGAAGAGACGATCCCCGTGCTGGGGATTCCCACTCCGACCACACACCGCCGAATCATCACGGACAAGTTCACGATCGATCTTTGGTACACCCTGAGCGGGAGATGGGTGGCCCTGCAATCCACCACCGCAAAGGGAGACGTTCTTCGATACACGCTTCAGTGAGGGAGCCATGTCACCTTCCATACCGATATATGTGATGCTCATCCCGTTAATCACCTTTGCAGCCTGCAGTAGCCCTCCACCTATTCGCACCGCCAACGCGGTGGACTTGGAGCGATTCATGGGAGATTGGTACGTCATCGCCAATATCCCGACGTTTCTGGAGAAAGACGCGTACAACGCTGTGGAATCGTATCGCCTGGCCCAGGACGGGACCGTGGCCACGACGTTCAGTTTCCGCCAAGGCAGCTTCGACGGCGAACTCAAAACGTACCATCCTACCGGCTACATTCTTGATCGGGAAACGAACGCTGTCTGGGGTATGCAGTTCATCTGGCCGATCAAAGCCGACTATCGGATCCTGTATGTGGATGATGCGTACAGCCAGACCATTATCGGAAGGATCGACCGTGATTACGTCTGGTTGATGGCACGCACACCACAGCTTCCCGAAACAGACTATCAGCATTTCCTAGAACTCATTGCTGCAGAGGGCTATGACATCGCACAAGTTCAGAAGGTACCACAGCGGGGGAGTGAGAAAGACCGGGAAGGAACGAACGCCGCACACTGAGGAGTGGAACCTCGTATGAGGATCGCGATCGTCGGCACAGGCATCTCCGGAATGGTGGCCGCCTATCTGCTGCACCGGGACCATCAGATCACGGTGTTCGAAGCCGCCGACTACGTCGGCGGCCATACCAATACGATCGATGTGCAGCTAGACGATCGGATGTATGCGGTGGATACGGGCTTTATCGTGTTCAACGACTGGACCTATCCGAACTTCATCCAATTGCTGAATAGGCTCGGCGTGGAATCGCAAGCGAGCGATATGAGTTTCAGCGTCAAGTGCGAAAGGACCGGGTTGGAATACAACGGGACGAGTCTCAATAGCCTCTTCGCCCAGCGCAGAAATCTCTTTCGCCTCTCCTTTCATCGGATGATCCGGGACATTCTGCGGTTCAATCGGGAGTCACTGGAGTTGCTGAAGCAATCGGGGCCTGGCCCCTCGCTCGAGTCCTATCTGGCAAGCAACCGTTATTCCAAGGAATTCATCGACCATTACCTTGTCCCGATGGGGGCAGCGATTTGGTCTGCCAGCCACGAGAGCATGTGGAAGTTCCCAGCCCGGTATCTGGTCCAGTTCTTCAAGAACCATGGCATGCTCTCGGTTGATGATCGTCCGACCTGGAGAGTAATCAAAGGCGGCTCGCAGCGGTATGCTCAGAAACTCGTGGCACCCTTCCTCGATCGGATTCATCTCAACTCCCCTGTCGAATCCATCGGTCGCTTCCCGGATTATGTCGAGATTCGCGCCCACATCGGACGCCGAGAGTACCGGGACACACGTTTTGACCACGTGATCATCGCGGCGCACAGCAACCAGACGCTCTCGATGCTCGCAGATCCCTCACCGATCGAAATAGACATCCTTGGCGCGATCCAGTATCAGGACAACGAAGCGGTCCTGCACACCGATGTTTCTTTGTTGCCGAAGCAGAAATTGGCGTGGGCCGCCTGGAACTACCATCTCTTGGCCAACCAGCCGGATCGTGCGGTCGTGACGTACCACATGAACAGGCTGCAGAGCCTTACCGCACCCTGCGAGTTCTGCGTCACGCTCAATCACACAGAGGCTATCGATCCAGCCAAGATCCTGCGTCGCATCACCTATCACCATCCGGTGTACTCCCCGGCATCAGTTTCCGCTCAGGAGCGCTATGGCGAGATCAACGGCGTGAATCGGACCTCTTATTGCGGTGCGTACTGGGGCTACGGATTTCATGAGGATGGGGTGAAGAGCGCTTTGGCAGTCTGTCGATCATTCGGAAAGGATCTCTCGTCATGAGAAGCGCCATTTACGAAGGTCGAGTTCGGCATCGCCGCTATCAACCGGTCGGCCATATCTTCAGCTACCGGTTGTTCATGATGTATGTGGACCTGGACGAATTACCGACCCTGTTTGAGAATCGGTGGTGCTGGTCCGTTGACCGCACCAACCTCGCGTCGTTTAAGCGCACAGACCATGTTGGCGATCCACATACTCCGTTGGATGAATCTATCCGTCAACTCGTCGAAGCGAAAACTGGCAATCGACCGACTGGACCGATCCGTCTCCTGACTCACCTGCGCTACTTCGGGTACGTCTTCAATCCCGTCAGCTTCTATTTTTGCTACGACCCATCCGATGAGCATGTCGACACCATCGTCGCGGAAATCACGAATACGCCCTGGGGAGAACGGCACTGTTACGTCCTGGGACCGGAGGACAATCGTGCTTGCGGCAGGAGGAAACGCTACCAGCTCGATAAAGTGTTCCACATCTCGCCTTTTATCGATATGGACGTGGCCTATGACTGGCGGTTTACCGAACCGACCTCGCAGCTGGCGATCCACATGGAAAATCTTCGCGAAGGCAAGCCCTTTTTCGATGCGACGATGAAACTCGAACGACGGGAAATCTCTGGCGCCGCACTCGCGCGTGTGCTCGTCCAGTACCCCATGATGACGGCCAAGGTCATTGCCGCCATCCATTGGCAGGCCTTGAAACTGTGGGCTAAGGGTGTCCCGTTCTACGTTCACCCAAAGAAACGAAAGGAGCCGTCGCCTGCGGCGACGAGTCAGACACCGCCATGAGCAACCAGACAAGTACATCCGGTCTTGCNNTCTGTCGAAGCTGCAGCGCGGCGCCGTGACGCTCGTGGAAGGACAGGAGCAATTCCAGTTTGGCCGAATCACTTCCGACTGCCAGCGTGAGGTCTCCGTGATCATTCACGATCCTCGCGTCTATGCGGATATCGCGCTGGAGGGCACTGTGGGAGCGGGGGAGGCTTACGGCCGGGGCTGGTGGAGTTGCGATGATCTCACGGCGTTGGT
>DKBD01000087.1:3788-4638 GCA_002451055.1 Nitrospira sp. UBA6909
CCGCCCATGACCATCTGCTGGAGATCGGCTCCGGCTGGGGTGGCTTCGCCATCCACGCCGCTTCTCACTATGGTTGCCGCGTAACGACTACGACCATCTCGCAGCAACAATATGACATGGCACTGCAACGCGTTCGGGAAGCCGGCTTGAGCGATCGCGTCGGAGTGTTGCTCACGGACTATCGAAATTTGCCGGAGCTCGCCTCGCAATTCGACAAACTCGTCTCCGTCGAAATGATTGAGGCCGTCGGGCATCAATATTACAGAACATTTTTCGAGATCTGCAGCCGCATGTTGAAGCCTGAGGGGCTGGCCCTCATCCAGGGCATCACGATCGACGAACGATTCTACGAACGAGCAAAACGATCCGTCGATTTTATCCAGCGGTTCATCTTCCCGGGCAGTTGCATCCCGTCCGTCAGCGCTCTGACACAGGCATCGGCGGAGGTCGGTGATCTGGGACTGATTCACCTCGAAGATATCGGGGCGCACTACGCCCCTACGTTGCGCGCCTGGCGGAGGAACATTGTCGCGAAGCTTCCGGAGATCAGGAAGCTGGGGTATCAACCTGACTTCCTTCGCCTGTGGGATTTCTATCTCTCCTATTGCGAAGGGGGGTTCCTGGAGCGCTCGATCAGCACCATGCACATGCTCTTTTCCAAACCGGAGTGGCGGCCTCAATCTGTCCGATGCTTGGGCCCGAGTATCTTGGAGTTGAATTGCGATACGTTTGGCTTTTCGACTTGCAACTCATCGTCAAGACGTTGACGGAACAGCCGAACAAATTGTCGTGACATGGCCTTCAACGACAAGGCAGCGAAAGCATGATGGCCTGGGAAACTCCATGTCCC
>DKBD01000249.1 GCA_002451055.1 Nitrospira sp. UBA6909
CACGAAATCGTTTTCCGCTCTTCTCTCCGCTTGGCCTCCTGGCTCTTCTGGCGCGGCCTCTCTTGAACTCCCGCGGATAAGCGCCGCCAGTAATTCTCTCCCCTGCTCGTACCGGCGGCTCACCCGCCGGAGACAGGGACTGATTGGAATCGAGCCGGTACCGCTTCCCTGTCAAGCTGAAGAAACGCGGAACGAATGCGCGCGCCTATATCCGACTCGCTATTCTTACATGGTAGGCATACCCACCGACTTGTCAGCGCGGAATTCGATGCATGGTGAAGACGCAAGGACAAGGTGGCAGGGCGACGCGGAAAGCCAGCACCCTATCATGCTTGGACCAAGGCCGCCCGCCGTACTCGTGGCGCACCCGCCTTCCGAGCCTGCCACAAGTCATACGCGGCCTGCTGCGCCAACCACACATCGGCACGGCCGCCGTGTTTCACACCGAGCCATCCCTCCAATCGCAGTGCCATTTCCGGAGAAATCGCCGCGCGGCCATTCAAGACACGCGACAATGCAGCGCGGGTCACACCCAATTGCGCCGCAGCTTGCGTGACCGTTAAACCCAAGGCCGGCAAAATATCCTCCCGCAACGTTTCACCTGGGTGCGGCGGATGATGCATTCGGCTCATGTTTATGCCTCCTAGTGATAATCGTGGTAATCGACGAGGACGGCATCCTTGCCGTTGAATCCAAACGTCAGTCGCCAATTCCCGCTCACCGACACCGCATACCGGCCGGCGAGAGCGCCGGTCAAGGCATGCATCCCCCATCCCGGCACGTTCATGTCCGCCGCTGTTTTGGCCAGATCCAAACGGGCCAGTTGCCGTCGAAGCCGAGCCGCCTGGTGAGGCTGGATGCCTGCCTTGCTCCCGGTTTCAAAAAAGGCTTGGAGGCCCTTGTGCCGGAACGTCCTAATCATACGGCAACACTGTATAGCGAAGCGTTACACGTGTCAACGACCTGTCGACTTCTAAAGGCGGCCACATCACTGATGATGGATGCTTACGTCCCCCGCCGCGAAGAATGGCAAGTCTAGCGCACATTCTTCATGAACGCTTCTACTGTACCCCCTGATCCGTTGCAAAAAACACCCCCGGTATATTTGATGCCGATCCCGGAGTGTGATACGGTCCGCGCCATCATGGCGAATTCGGCTCCCTCCTTCACGCTAGTTGATGTGCCCGGAGGTATGCCGTTGTTCGGCCATGCGGGCACCTTCAAGAAGAACCCGTTACAGACGATATCAGCCTGGTGGCGTCAACACGGCGATGCGCTTCGCTTTCGGCTCGGCCCGAAGACGCTCCATCTGTTCAGTCATCCCGACCTGGCCGACGAGATTCTGATCCATCAATCCGACAAGTTCGTGAAAGTGTACGACCCTCGGCGGCCGGTCGGCCTTGCGCTCGTCCTCGGCAATGGATTGGTGACCAGTTCAGGTGAGGTGTGGAAGCGACATCGGCGCATCATCCAGCCGATCTTTCACCGTTCTCGGATGGCGGCGATGGCTGATCGGATGGCGCAAGTGGGCGAGCAACGGATCGCCGGTTGGGCGGACCATGCGGGGAAGCCAGTCGATATCGCCACCGAGATGATGCTGCTGGCCCTCGAAGTGATTTCACAAACCATGTTCACCACCAGTATGACCCAACATACCGCTCAAATCAGCCATGCGCTGCGCGTGAGCCTGAAATATGCGTTCGACTCGTTTCACAATCCACTGCACCCGCCGAAATGGCTGCCGACCGCGCGCAACCGTGAGTTTCGTCAGGTCATGGAGTTCATGGATGGGCTGGTGTATGGACTACTGACGGAGCGGCGGCGAAGCGGGGAACAGCACGGCGATCTCCTCGACCAGCTGCTCCAGGCTCGTGATGAAGAGACCGGCGCAGGCCTGAGCGATCAGGAGCTGCGGGACGAAGCATTGACGATCTTTGCCGCAGGACACGAGACGACCGCGAACGCACTCGCCTGGACCTGGTACCTCCTCGCCACCCATCCGGAGGCAAAGGCACGATTTCACGAGGAGGTGGACCGAGTGCTCAACGGGCGGACCCCGAGCGCCGACGACCTTCCGCACCTCCCCTATACACGCGCGCTATTCGATGAATCGCTCCGTCTGTTTCCGCCGGCCCCGGCTATCCAGCGAAAAACTCTGACCAGCACCACGATCGGTGGGCTGACGCTCCCGCCAGGAGCTATTGTCCTCATTGGCGTGCACAATCTGCACCGGCATCCGGCCTTTTGGCGCGACCCGGAGCGATTTCTGCCGGAGCGATGGCTGGACGGTGAGCGCCCGGCTGCCCGATGCGCCTATCTGCCGTTCGGCGCAGGGCCGCGGGCCTGTGTGGGAACACATTTCGCGGCAATCGAAGGGCCGCTCCTCTTGGCGCTGATCGGTCGCCACTACGATCTGCAACTGGCCCAACAGCACGTCGAGCCGGAGCTCATGGTGACCTTGCGGCCGAAAGGCGGCATCCGCATGACGCTTCAGCCGCGCCAGGTTCCGACCGTCACCGTGGTCAATGGTGTCCCCTGATCAGCGAAGCAAGGCTTGTTGAGTCTGCTGGTCGCGCAGCTGGTCGACCTGACCCTGGGCTCGGGCCAGATTCACGCGCGAGGCATTCACGCGGAAGAGGGCATCGATCATGTTATCGCGCGCCCGGACGAGCGAAAAGAGCGCATTCGACAGTTCCAACGTGTGGGAACTCAGCATCCGGATGCGCTCTTGGGCGAGATTCACCTCAGTCAGCGAGGCCTTGAGCCCGTCTTGTGCGATGCGATGTTGTTCCAGTGCGGATTTCAACGTCACCAGCGCTTCTCGCACTTCCATCCCAATCTGGTTCTTGACCAGAACCAGTTTGAAGTTTTCCTGGTTGAATTCGCTCGCGCTCTGCCCAATCCGACCTTCCCGCTGCCCTCCATCGAAGATCGGGACAGACAGCTGGACGCCGACACTGTAGGTACCGGTCGTGTTGTCGAATTTATTCCCAATCAGCCCATAATTCCCTTCCGCCGACAGGGAAGGAAGCCGCTCTCCCTTGATCGATCGCAGACTCAATTCCGCAGTCCTGATCCGTTGCATCTGCGCTTTGAGCTCGGGCCGATTGACGCCGGCCGCCTCCATGGCATGTTCCAAGGATGGAATCTTTCCCCCGAAGCCCTTCAGTTCGTCCGTCAGTTCGAGCGTGAGATCATACCCGATCCCAATGGAATTGAGCAGCGCGAACTTGGCCCTGTCCACCTCTCCCTTGACCAGTTCGAGTCGCTGCCGTTCGTTCTCCAGCTGCGTCTCCAGCCTGGCCGTATCCAGGCCGGTCGCCATGCCGCCCTCTTGCCGGTTCTTGATGAACGCGACCAGCTCTTCATACAGACTGACATTGGCTACTCGGGCCTCCAGCGTTTCCTGGTTGCGCAGCACCTCGAAGTAGGCCAAGGCGACCTTGGCGGCCGTATCGTTTTCCGTGGTCGAGGAGTCCAGCTGTGCAACATGGAGGGCCGAGCGAGACGCCCGCCACCGTTCAATGAGACTCAAGCTGAAGATCGACTGGGTGAAGGAGGCGCGTCCGTCCACAATCTCGAATGGATCGGTTCGCTCCGGCGCCCCGCCGATCGTGCCCAAGAAAAATGTTTGGGTATTGAACTTGCCCATGGACGAAATATTCGGCAGTAACGCGCCGAGTTGGGTGTGTGACGCCGCGCGCGCCGCCGCGATTCGTTCGCGAAAGAGCCGGACGTTCGGACTTTTGTCGAGTGCCGCGTCAATGGCATCGGCCAACGACAATTTTAGGACCGGCAGCCTCTCCGTCTCCGGCGGAGGGAACTCGTTCTCCTGGCCCCATGCCGCCACGCCCGCCAAGAGAATCCCCGCCAGAACGGAACTGGCCGCTAAGCTGATTCTTGTGTGACCCGTCATGCTTCTCATCGTGCTCCTTCTATGACCTACTGCACCGTATGAAACTTCACGGTGCAGGGAAGCCCGGCCGGGATGACATTGTTGGGGTTCGGCATTTGCAGGCGAACGCCGAACGTCCCGCTCACGCTATCGACCACACGATTCACGGCGGTAATTTCTGCCAGATAGGCAGCCGAGTCGTCGCCGCTGCCTTCCGGATGCACCTCCGCCTTCAGGCCCGGCGCCAGTTTTCCGAGCAAGCTCAATGGCGCAAACACTTCGATCCACAGCGGGTCGATCTGGGCCAGCTTCAAGATCGGCGTCTGCCTGGCCAATTCACCCGGAGATAACAGCCGATCGACCACCACGCCGGTCAGCGGACTGTAGATCGTGTGGAGATTCAACGACGCGGCGGCTCGCTGCCACTCCAGTTCCGCGATGCGTTTATTTTCAATCGCTTCTTGATGCGCCATTTCAGCGACGACTTTTTCCGTTTGTGCCTCGTCGAGCTCGTGTCTGGCAATCGAATTGGTTTTGTACAGCCCCATCGCCCGCTCAAGCTTCCTGGTGCTGAAGGCGATTTTCGCCTGGGTGCTCTTGATCGTCGCCTCGGCCTCGGCCTTCGCCTTCGCCAGCTCAACGGTGGCTTTTTCCACGCTCGCCTCCAAGGTCACGACGACCTGCCCCTTGGACACCCATTCACCTCGATCCACGGCCATCTCCTGGATGATGCCTTCGACCGGCGCTCCGACAGACACTTCCATAGAAGGTTTCATAATACAGGCAAGATCGGTCCCAGCCTCTGCGGACGCATTCCAACCAAAGCAACAAACGGAGAAAACAGCCACGGCCCGTGCAAGGCGGAGCCCACATCGCGAATCCATCGTCCCCGGACTGACACCAGACTCTCGAATGTTCCTCACCATGGTCAATCTGTGCCGCCTTTCATTTTCAAAATCGGATGGTGCACTTCAGCCCGGCTGGAAGCTTCAAGTCACGGTTGGGCAATTCCAAACGCACACCGAACGTCCCGCTGGCCGCATCGACCACCCGATCCACCACCGTGACCTTCGCAGGATATTCTCCGGTCAGAGGGGGCTCCGGCTTGACGTACACCGTTTTCCCAACCGCGACTTTCCCCAGCATCGCCACCGGTGCGTACACATCGACCCGCAGGGGGTCGATCTGGGCGAGCTTCAAGATTTTCTCCTGTTTGGGGAATTCTCCGGGGTGCATGAACCGTTCGACCACGACGCCGTTGATCGGACTCTTGATCGTACGCAACGCCACTTCCGCCACGGTCCGCTGCAACTCCAAATCCGCAAGACGTCGATTGCTGAGCTCCGCGTGTGCGTGCTGAACCGCGCCTGTCGCCCGTTCCACACTGGTATCAAGCGTGGCCAGTACCTGCCCCTCCTTCACCAGATCCCCTCGGTCGACGCGCACGGTTTCCAACAGACCGCCGACCGGGGTCGTGATCGTGATCACGACGTAGGGCTGGATCAAGCAATTCAGATTCTGAGATGCGCTGTGAGCCATCGGCGCGTACGACAGCAGCGCCGCAATTGTGAGTATGCTGACACGAGACAGTCTGGTCATTCCCTCTCTCCCCGTTGCAGTCCTCATTCCACCCGTCCCGAAAACGCCAGTGAGGATTCGAGCTGATCCTCATGCTGCAGCAACTCCCGGCGCACACGGGCGTGCAGCCGTTCCGCCGACCGCTGGGCTCGGCCCGCCAGAAAGCTGGCCGACCATCCCTCGAGCGGCTTGCCCGACGTCAGCAGCAGCCGCGCCATCCATCGAGCGCCTGACCCATGAGACGTGGCGAGCAATTCGTCATCCAGCGACGTCACGGTTTCGTAACTGCCGGGGTCCCCCTGCCGACCGCTCCGCCCGAAGAGCTGCCGATCAATGCGTTTGGCTTCATGCCGTTCCGTCGCAAGAACGTGCAAGCCTCCGGCCTGCGCCACAGACCGAATCAGCTTGATGTCGGTGCCGCGGCCCGCCATATTCGTCGCCACCGTGACCCGTCCCTGCTCGCCGGCGGCGGCAACCACCGACGCCTCCCCTTCGTCTTGTCGTGCATTCAGCACTACATGCTCAATGTTCGCACTCGCCAAGTGCTTGCTGAGAATTTCGGAAGCCGCCACGGAACGTGTGCCGACCAACACCGGACGTCCCTGTCCTCGCAACTCTCCGATTCGATTCACAACCGCATCCCACTTTTGGTCGGCCGTCGCAAAAAGCCGCTCTCCCATCCAGATTCGCCGGAGCGGACGATTCGTCGGGATTGTGACCGTTGCAAGTCGATAGACATTCCAGAGCTCACCGGCCACCTCCTGGGCGGTGCCGGTCATGCCGGACAGCCAGAGGTACCGCCGGAAAAACCGTTGATAGGTGATACGCGCCAGTGATGTCTGCATCGGCGTGAGGGAGCAGCCCTCTTTCAGCTCGATCATCTGATGCAGACCCTGTTCCCAAGACCGGTCTCCCATGACGCGTCCCGTATATTCGTCGATGATTTGCACCTTGCCATCGCGCACCAAGTATTGAATGTCGCGATGAAAGAGATGCAAAGCCGTTAAGGCCTGACGGACCAGCTCTTCCCTCCGCCTCGGCCCCGACCAAATCCCTGTCAGATCTCGCGCCTCTTTCGCAAGCGTCGCCTGCCCCTGAGGAGTGAGACGGATACTCCGTTCGTGCCCGGAAAGCGAGAAGTCCTGTCCCCGCTCCAACCTCCGCGCAAGCGTCAGGGCCGTTTCGTAGATGTGCTGTTCCGGCACCTGGCCGCCGGCACCGGAAATGATCAGGGGAACCCGCGCCTCGTCCACCAGCACACTGTCCGCTTCATCGACGATTCCGAAGCAGAGCCCGCGCAGGACCAACTGCCGCAACCGTGTCGCATCGCCGTACAATCGCTCCAGTTGCAGTTGGATGCGATTCGGTTGTCGCCCGATCACGAGACGGTCTCTGAGGTAGTCGAAGGCCAGCTCCTTATTACAGCAGTAGGTCACATCAGAGTTGTACGCGCCTCGCCTAGAGACCGGATCGAGCTCATGGGTGACGGCCCCGACACTGAGGCCGAGCATCTCGTAGACAGGCTTCATCTCCCGGGCATCCCGGGCTGTCAGATAATCGTTGACCGTGATGACATGAACCGGCACCCCAGCCATGGCCACCGTCGCCGCCGCCAGCGTTGCGGTGAGCGTCTTGCCTTCTCCCGTCGCCATTTCCGCGATGCAGCCGTTCAGGAGAACCCACCCTCCAAAAATCTGGACATCATAGTGCCGTTGGGCGAGCGTCCGATGCGCCACTTCACGGACCAGGGCAAAGGACCGGCACACCAGCTCTTCCGACAGCCCTTCGCGGCGCAATTTGTTGCGCAGCTGCTTGGACAGTTGAGTAATCTGGTCGTCCGAAAGCCGCACAAGATCGAGCCCGTACTCCGTCACGTGCTCCACGACCGTCGTCTTCGTGCACTGCCGCACGCGCAAACGACGAAGCAACGGGCTGACCAGTCGAGCCCCTTGACGGTCGAACCACCCCTCCTTCGGCACATGCCGTTCAGGGTAGGCGCTGTGCAACGCGGTGCGTTCTCGGGCCAGATCAAACATTGAATCGCGCCAGGAACAACTGGCGTCCCTGCCGATACCATTGGACGGCTAATGGTTCTCTACCGTGATCGAATCGTACGTATACCCGCCCGCCGACATTGAGAAGACCCTGCCGGACCGGCAATTCCAGATCGACCTGAAACAATCGCTTCATCGCTTTCTGGCCTTTTGAATCGTGCGGATCGAGCGGCACCTGCCCACCGCCTTCGCTGCCCAAGGCCGGGCTCGGCAACTCTTCGCTGGCGGCAGGAACCAGGCGCGTAATCGTCGCCGCCATCGGTTCATCCAGCCGCTCGGCCAATCGCACCTGGACATCCTGATTCTGATATCGAATCAGGTCGATGTCATTTTGATCGACGATGGTACGGACCGTGATCATCTTGAGGTCCACCACGTGCGCGAGCAACTCACCGCGTTTCACAAATCGCCCCGGCAGATCCTCCGCCTTCGGAAGCACGAACGTCCCGGCGGCTTTACTATGGATCACAAGCTCAGACTGCCGTTCCCGCGCGCGGGCCAAACGCTCTTCGATATACCGTTGTTCCTCCTCCAGCATCTTGGCCTTCACCAAGTCATCGACCAGTCGTTCCCGGATCCGCGCTTTGATCTCCCGCAGTTGCGCCTCGAGCACTTTCACTTCCGTCTCAACGGTAGAGTCTTGACAGACCACCAGCAGATCACCAGGCTGGACAGTCGCACCAGGCGTCGCCACCACTCGTTCGACGAAGCCGTCGACTTCGGCCCGGACGAATGCTTCATCCGGAATCCAGATGACGCCTTCGGCTCTGGTCCGGAACGGAGCCGGCATAAGAGTCAGCACTGACACGAACACGGCTACCAGAGCCATGCTGACCGCGAAGGCTCGCCCACGCACACGACGAATCCTGGGGCTCGTGAAGAGATACTTCACCCCTTTCCCCATCGGCAGCACGAACCAGGTACCTGCCGTCAGGATGGCGAACACCACGCCCAGCAAAAAGAGCTGATCCGTGAGATAGAGCAGGATGGCGATGACGACCACGATCCGATAGACGAAGGACGACACGGCATAGGTCACGAACCAGGCGCGCTCACTCGCTGAATCATACGGTTCAGGAGCATCGTCCCGGCCGAAGAGATACCGCTCGCAGAGATAGCCGAGGTAGGTATTGGCCCGTTGCCGAAGATTCGGGATTTCCAGAAAGTCTGCCAGAATGTAATAGCCGTCGAAGCGCAACAGGGGATTGCCATTGAAGAGCACCGTCGAGATCCCCGCGATGAGAATCGTGTTGTAGGCGAGCGTTCGCACAGTGCCCGGTTCGACGCTGACCCACACGTACACGGCAATCGCGGCCAGCACCAATTCCACGATCATGCCCGCCGCCCCCACGACCACACGCTGCCATTTGCCGGCAAACGCGGAAGAGGCTGAAGCCTCCACATAGGGAATGGGGGACAGGACCAGAATCATGATCCCCATCTCATGCACCTCGCCGCCGAACACTTTTACCGCGAAAGCATGGCCGAATTCGTGCAACGCCTTGATCACGGGAAAGAGCAGCCACAACAGCACCAGATTCTGTGGCGTCGTCACCCGGTCGATCAGGTCGGCGGTGAGATCGGACCAATTAGCCGCGCCGATCAGCAAAGCCGGCACGACGATGAGACACCAGAGGACCGCACCCCACCAGGAAAAGAACGGGCGGACGAGCGGGGCGAACTGCTGCAGAAACCGCTCTGGATCAAACAGGGGAAACTGCCAGGCAAAAAAGTTCATCAGCCGCCGCTGCCATTTCCGCTGTCGTTGCTTTTCGTAGCGCTCCAGCAGCTCGGCGGTGTCCGGAGGAATGTCGCACTGCAACACATCCGCGGCATGGAGCTGGCTCAGCAGCTGCACGACATCCGGCTGGGTCGGAGCGTGATCTCCGAGCCTGGAGGAGGAGAGGTCCCAGATTTCCTGGACCGACCTCTTGCCGTCCATCAACCCGATGAACGAGAAGGCGGCTGGGGAAAACCGGTGGAATCGCTCGTTCGAACGGTCCTGCAAGACGTACCAGGTCTGCCCGCGATATTGATGGCGGTGCAACATCGCATGGCTGCGCAAGCGCGGAGTCAGCGCAGCGACACGGTACCATGAGGGGCTGAAGAGCGCTTCCGACATAACTATTGAGAGTCCCAGGCTACGGTTTAGGTGAAGATTGAAGAATTTCTAAACGGTCGAGCAACGGCTCGGACGAGCCTGCAAGATCGTTGGAACTCATAACCCTTTAACCAGGGCCTTGACCTCAACCTGGGCTAAACCTACGTTCGTCACGGCAGCCACGTCCAGAGAGTCAAACGAATCCAATCCACGACCTGATGTGTCCAGATCCAGACCAGCAGGCGCCGATCGATCTCAATCTTGCCCGCACCCTCCATCGCCGGATGCAGCCGGTTGTGTGGTTGATCGAGCGTGGCTTCCACGCGGAAGAAGTTGCGCCCCTCCTTCGCCGTGGACACGGGCGTGACTTTCGCCACCGTGACCTCCACCGGGTCGGATGGAAAGGCCGAGAGCAGCAGATGTCCGGGCTGTCCCACCCGTACGTCGGCAATGTCCCTCTCGTCGACTTCCAGCACCACACGGTAGCTGTCGAGTGGGGCAATCTCGAACAACACCTTCCCTTTTTCCACCGGAGAACCCAGGGATTGGCTCCAATCGCCGCTCACGACGATCCCGTCGAACGGCGCGATGACACGAGTATGTGTTAGCTGCTTATCGAGCAGCGCGATTTCCGACTGCACCTGCTGCATCTGCGCGGCAGCAATTTCGACCTTAGCGGCCTCCCGCTCAGCCATCGCCTTGTGATATTCCTTCCGATACTCTTCGAGCTTGCTCAAAGACTTCGCTCGCTCGAGTCGCAAATCGCGATCGTCGAGCGTGCACAAGACGTCGCCGGTTTGCACCAGGTCTCCGGCGCGAATGGGGGCCTCCCGGATATACCCGTTGAAGGGGGCCGCGGCCGCTTGTTGGACGACCGGTTCCAGAACCGTCTTGGCCGAGACCCGATAGTCGCCCTCCGCAAAAAAACAGAAGGCCAGCAGACCGATGATGGAGGCCGTCGTCAATTTCAACGCAACGCGGCTGGGGCCGATCAGGCCTCGGACATTCCGTTTGAGCGAGTCCCATACCTTGGCGCCAAGCCAACGGTCTTCACGCCGATGAATCTCCAACACGGGGCCGATGAGCGACGCCACCGACCGACACAGGTCTACGATCTTCTGGTCGAAGGGCCGCTCCGCCGATCGCTCCATGAGCAGCGCGCCAACGGCCTGCCCAGCCGCTTCCAACGGAACACAGAGAAGCGCCCCGCTCCCATGTTCCTTCGCGAACGCTTCATGGGCCTGGATGACGGCGGAGGCCCCCTCCGGAGGCGGCGGATAGACGATCGTTTCCCGTTGATCGATGGCCTCGTCCATGGCCTCGGCCAGCCCGCGAATCACATTTGTTTGCTCTTTGAATTCGGCGCTGTGCGACACGGCAGTCACGCGCGTGCGCCCACGCTTTACGAAGCCGATGCTCACACGGTCGCAAGAGAGGCTCGTCGCGATCGCGGTGACCAGCGCCACCGCCGAGGCATAGAACTGCTCATGGCCGACGGCCGTGGCAACCAAGTCCAAGGCCGCCTGAATCCGCTCGCGCGTTTCTTTCTCTGCCGCCACGGCCTCCCGCGAGAACAGTAACTCCAGCCAGGAGGCCCCCCAGTGAAGTTGACGCAACATCCCTTGCAGCTTCGCCTCGGATTTCGGCGTGACCTCCAGCACGGCGGCGCCATGCAACGAACCGCGCGCCTCAATGGGATAGCCGATTTCGTAGTACCCGTTTTGCGTCTGCCCTTCATCCGGCTCAGCGCGCGAGACCAGACCTCGCCGCTCCGCCAGCGTGCGTTCAGCGGTTTTCGTGAGGTGTTTAAGATTGCGGCGGCCTTCCGGCCAGGTCGCAACAGGACGAAACGGACCGCGATCGGCCGGCCCGAGCAGGATCATTCCCGCCCGGACCCCGCCCATCATACGGCATTGCAGCGCGAGCCAGCTTCGACAGAAGGCGTCCACGGTCGCGGCCTCAGCAAACGAGGTCCACAGCCCGTGTTCCTCGGTGACATCGGCCTGAGCCACCGCCGTGACCATCGCTTCGGCTTCGCCTTGCGAGTCGGCTCGCTGCGCACTAACTTGTTCGTCCATTCACACTCCGATACCTGTGCTACCCAGTACAAGACAGCTACTTGCCGGCTGATCTCTCGGCGGCCGCTTGGATAGCCCCGACATCCATCGTACCGAATCGCGCCTCATATTGCTTGACCACGTTATCGAGCAGCAACGAGAGCCGCTTGGCCGCGAAGGGACTCAGAATGATCCGGCTGTTCAGCTTCACTCGGACTTCGGAGGCATCGCGCTCCCACGCATTGTTCATTCCGAACACCAGCACGACTTCCTCACGCGAGCTGGACACGTTGCACACGTTGGCGTAGGCATTGGTGATGCCCGTGTCATCGAACTTCACCGTCGGTCCGGCAGGCGCCTTCCCCGTCTCCGGCTTGGTTTCTGGTTCTTTCGTTGCCATTATTCCCCTCCTGTGATTGAAGTAGCTAGAACTCACCCTCGTCGGCTGTCCGGAGACTCAAACCTATTGCAGGACATGCAGTATGCAACGTCCCCTGTGAGGAACGCCAGAAATCTGGTTCCTTCCTGGCAACACTCGATCCCTCACGATGGAATCATAGGAATGGAGCTTTATCGATTCGCCCCCGCCTTCTTCTTACCCTTTTCGGCCACGGGCTCGTCCTTCCCCGTCGAAGAGGTCTCAGCCTGGGGCTCGCTGCCCTCTGCACCCTGGCCGTTCTGGCTCACAGTCCCGGACAACCGTTCCGCCATGGCCGTGACGTTGCGAAGTGAATGGAGATGGGCATAGATCAGTTCCAACTCATTGGATTGGGCCAGTTCCGCTAACTGCTCCCCCGACAGTTTCTTCAACCGATCCCGGGTCACGGCCATGAAGCCGGTCAGCCTCAACCGTTCTCCCGCAGGAACCGTGACCTGCGCCTGCATCGGCTCCAGCAAGTCCAACTTATGGAGCTTCTTGCAAAACGCTTGGGTCAATTGAAACTGCCCCTGGTACTGTTGGAGAAAATTCAACACCCCTTCCAGATATTGGGTCCGCTTGCCCTCCGCATCAAACAACCGCTCACCCAACCCGTCTTGATTGCACCCGGAGAACGCCTCGTCCAAACACAGCACAAACCGCTTGCCTTCATCAGCGCTCGAAAACACAAACGGATACCGGCGCACAAAGGCCGGCACATACTTGGCCTTCCAGTTTCCCTCCTCCGTCACATAGACATTCTGCCGGTCCCGCATCCCGAGAATGACCGCCGGCATGAGCGTGTCCCCAGACCCGGCGAACACGATCGCATACTCGACCGCCGCCGGCCCGAATTCCACGGCCATCAACGGTACGGCATTGACGTGTTTGGCAAAGGAAGAATCCGTACCCCTCTTGATCGACCAGTTGCGATGACGCTGAATATTAACAGGAACCGCCTTTTCATAAATCAACAGTTGCGTGCTCATAGTAAAACAGTCCTCCTCTAGTTAGTGATACCCCTTACACGATCACCCAACGGCCCAGCCATGCCCTACACTTATAAGGTGCCGGCTGTTCACTCTTCAAGCGCCCACTTCATACCGTTCATAATCCCGGATCCGCGGTTGACCACGGCCCCTCTCGTCATTCCCGCATGCGTCAAGCGGGCATTGAGGAATTCCTGTGCCTGGATGCCAGCCTTCGCGCCACGGGTGTCGACCCAGGCGCGGGCATACCCCTCTTTCTCAAGGCCGCGCTATCTTCCCGTTTTACAAGGGGTTTTGACCGCGCCCTCGTGATTGCGGCTGCTCAACTGCCGCATCCTGNNTGGCTTGATCGGTAACATATCAGCACCGCCCACAGCCATTCCCCAAAGGGGGGAAGGGGAAAGGCTTAGTCTTAAGAATTTTGGAGGTCTGTTCGGAAGGCTCCCGACACCGGCCACATGATACTCGCCGGTGTCGGGTTTTCGGATTGCCCCAGCAGCGGGCAATCTGATGGTGTACTCGCG
>DKBD01000157.1 GCA_002451055.1 Nitrospira sp. UBA6909
TGTAATCGCGACTCATGAACCGTCACCCCTGCGGCACTGGGATGTCCGCCGAATGCCATGAGCAACTCGCGACAAGACGCTAATCCCTTGTAGAGATCGAATCCAGGAACGGTGCGGGCCGATCCCTTACCGACACCCTCTTGATCAACGGCGATCACAACGGCCGGCCTGTGGAACCGTTCAACGAGGCGCGCGGCGACGATTCCGACGACCCCGACATGCCATTGCCGGGAAGCGAGTACGATGGCCTCGGGCGGCTCACTCTCCTCCACCTTCGCCACAGCCTCCCGCATGATGTCGGACTCAAGCCGCTGGCGAGTTCGATTCAATTGATCAAGCTCTTCGGCCAACTGCTTCGCCTCCGCCTCCGATTCCGTGGTCAGCAACCGAACTCCCTTGATGGCGTCGTCCAGGCGTCCGGCCGCATTCAACCTGGGCCCCAGTTTAAAAGCGACCGTTTCCGCTCCACAGGCCCCGGTCACACCGGACACTCGCTTCAACGCTCTGATGCCGCATCGAGCCCCTCGGGACAGTTGCGCCAACCCTTCGCGCACGAAGGCGCGATTCTCATCCTGCAGCGGGACTACGTCGGCAATGGTAGAGAGCGCGACCAAATCCAAGAGCGCATCTGTCGGCACCCCACCAACCCCGTATTTCGCCTCGTAGGCACAGACCGCCTTGTATGCCAGACCGCCTGAACATAACCCACGAAATGGATATCGCGCATCACGCCGATGGGGATTCATCACGGCCAATGCCGGTGGCAAGTCCTCATCGGTTTGATGATGGTCCGTCACGATGACATCGAGCCCCAGCCGATTGGCCAATGTAATTTCGCGATGCGACGTCGTACCGCAATCCGACGTGACAAGCAGGGTCACTCCCTCGTCCGCCAGCCTTCGGATTGCGCCTTCATTCAGACCGTACCCTTCACGGATTCGATGCGGCACATAGGCGCGGGCGTTGGCCCCAAGCCCTTGAAAGAACGAGAGGTAGATGCTGGTCGCCGACATGCCGTCGACATCATAGTCGCCGTAAAAGCAGATCCGTTCCTGATTCACCGTTGCCCGGTGAAGGCGATCGACGGCCGTTTCCATGTCTGGAATCATAAAAGGATCGTGAGATCTGCCGGGTGACATCCAGGCCGTGGCTTCATCAAGGGTGGTCACGCCTCTGGCAAGCAACAGTGAGGCAGTCGCGGAGGAGATCGATAACGCGTGGGCCAGAGACGCCCGACGAGTCGGATCGACGTCACGAAACACCCAGACCTTGGAACTCATCCTTGCCTCATTAGGGACCGGCGTCCTTCCACAAGCGATCCAGCCGGTGATCTTCTGCGTTATCTGTATGATATTGCGGGGACAAGCGGATGGTAAAGGCTCCCCTTCCCTTTGTCAAACATCCCGTAGAGATACGGGGAGCGTTGATATCCCAGATACACACGTTAACCGGGACATCTCCGAGGCAGGCGGAGTCAGAAAAGCGGGAACCGGGAAAGGCGGACGGATCGTCCGCTATTCCCCTCCCTTTTGAACGTAGTTCTTGACGAATTCTTCCGCGTTCTTTTCTAGCACGTCGTCGATCTCATCAACAAGCTTATCAATATCTTCTTTGAGCTTTTTCCCGGTCTCAATGACTTTGGGATTCGCCTTGACCTCTTCCTTGGCCTGGGGTTCGCGTTTCGGTTCTTGCTTGCGCTCCTGTTTTTCCATTCAAGCACCTCCCGGAGAAACCCTGGTGGATCGATCAACGCTGCGCTTCATCCCATGCGATCACCTTACTCCAGGATCAGGAACCCGTCAAGCCAAGCTCAGAAGCGTTATCACACGATCAGCGACACGATCAAGAGCGCCACAATGTTGATGACCTTGATCATCGGATTCACCGCCGGCCCTGCCGTATCCTTATACGGATCTCCAACCGTATCTCCCGTAACCGCCGCTTTATGCGTCTCAGTCCCCTTCAAACCCTGTTCTTCGATAAACTTCTTGGCGTTGTCCCACGCGCCACCACCACTCGTCATGGAGATCGCCACGAACAAACCCGTCACGATGCTGCCCACCAGTACGCCGCCAAGCGCCTGAGGTCCGAGAATTACACCAACGATGACGGGCGAAGCCACCGGAATCAGCCCGGGAATCATCATTTTTTGAATCGCCGCCTGCGTGACGATATCGACACAGGTACCATATTCTGGTTTTCCAGTACCTTCCATAATTCCTGGGATCGTCCGAAACTGACGCCGCACCTCTTCAACGATCAACCCTCCCGCTTCACCGACGGCCCTCATACACATCGAGCCGAAGATGAATGGCAACATACCACCCAAGAACAATCCGACCAACACTTTCGGATTGGAAAGGTCAAACGCCGCCAGGGCAGGATTATGTGCCGCAACTTCTCGCGAATATTCGGCAAACAATACGACGGCCGCCAACCCGGCTGAGCCGATCGCATACCCTTTTGTCACGGCCTTTGTCGTATTTCCGACCGCATCCAAGGGATCAGTGATATCTCGAACCTCTTTGCCAAGATGGGACATCTCGGCTATACCACCCGCGTTATCTGTAATCGGGCCAAAGGCATCGATCGCCACAACGATCCCGGCCATCGAGAGCATCGCCACAGCCGCCACCGCTACCCCATACAATCCGCCGGACTCTGCCCCACCACAAACCCAGAAGCTCCCCAGAATCGCCATTGCAATCACCACAACTGGAGCCGCCGTCGCCTGCATACCGACCGCCAGACCGGCGATGATGTTTGTCGCATGGCCGGTCTCACTCGCTTTGGAAATGTACTTCACCGGCTCATATTCTTTTGATGTATAGTAGTCGGTGATAAACACCAGCGCTAAGGTCACACCTAAGCCGATCAGTGCGGCGATATAGTAGCTGAAGCCGCTGACCCCTCCCACTCCACCCATGATCATGAAGGTGAACGGGAGAAATGCCACAGCCGCAATCCCACCGGCAACGAATAGCCCCTTATACAGAGCCGGCATGATGTCACCGCCCGGAGTGACCTTGACATAGAGCACGCCGACGATCGTGGCAAAAATCGTGATGCCACCAAGCGCCAGTGGATAGAGGATGGGAGCAGTCGCTCCCTTGAACATGGTGAACGCCAGAACCATGGCTGCGACTGTCGTCACAGCATAGGTCTCAAATAGGTCCGCCGCCATTCCCGCGCAATCGCCGACATTGTCACCCACGTTATCGGCGATGACGGCTGGGTTTCGTGGATCATCCTCCGGAATCCCCGCCTCAACCTTACCGACCAAATCAGCCCCGACATCCGCCGCTTTGGTATAAATCCCACCGCCGACACGGGCAAACACTGAAATCAAACTGCCGCCGAACCCAAGGCTGAGCAGTGCGTGAATGGCTTTCTCCTGTCCCGCCATTGATTCGGCAATGGCATAGAACCCTGTAATGGCTAAGAGTCCAAGGCCGATCAGAAGCAGACCGGTGACCGCGCCTCCTCGGAAGGCGACGACCAATGCCGCATTCATTCCGTCATGCGCGGCTTGCGCCGTTCGCACATTGGCGCGCACGGCGATGATCATCCCTACATAGCCAGCAAGGGCTGAGGCCCCGGCGCCGACGAGAAAGCCAACCGCCGTGAGTAAACCGAATTTATCTGATACCGCTCCAGCTAGCCACAAAACGACGAACAGGCCGGACGCGACATAGCCGACAGTCTTGTACTGCCGATTCATATAGGCACTGGCACCTTCTTGAATCGCCTTCGCAATTTCCTGCATCTTTGCGTTCCCGGCATTCAGTCTGAACACCCACATGGCTAGATAGAGACCATAGCCAATACCAGCCACTGCCGCAATCAACGCAAATGTCACGATCGCTGAATCACTCACGGGATACCCTCCTGTTGGATAAACGCACCTCTTATGACATACGGCTCCCCATGGCCGCAACCCATCCAAAGTACGTAAGGCAAGCAGGGAAACCGTCTGACGATGCAGGAGCTGCGAGACGCTCACGACAAAATAAGCGCGGCATTGTATACAGCTACAGATAGGAGGTGCAAGCCTAACTTTGTACGTGCCGGGCTTGAAACACTCCTATGCGCATCCGCCTCTGTGCCTGTCCGTGGGAGTCCCTGAAGGATACACGGCAGCCGCATCCGGCCGGCTCAATAGCAACACGACGGAAGGGGACGACCCGGGTGGAGCTCCACGGCTTGACAACCGTGGCTTCCTGCGTCGGCTGGTCACACGTGCGGGCTAGGAGGGGGATCGAGAATCGTGGTTCTCGACCTTCTTGCGGAGTTCAATCAATTCTTGTTCCAAGGCGGCAAACCGATCGCTGATGGGATCGGGCAAATCGATCTGGTCCATTGTCGCGTCGGGGAGACGCGCCCCCTGGGACTTGATGATACGACCCGGGACGCCGATGACCGTCGAATCTGGAGGCACATTCTTCAAGACGACGGAATTGGCACCGATCTTGACGTTATCACCGATCTTGATGCCGCCGAGAATCTTGGCCCCGGCGCCGACGACAACGTGATTGCCAAGGGTCGGGTGCCGCTTTCCACGCTCCTTCCCGGTGCCTCCGAGCGTAACCCCTTGGAACAGTGTAACGTAGTCGCCGATTTCTGCAGTCTCCCCGATCACCACTCCCATTCCATGGTCAATGAAGAATCCCGTTCCGATCTTTGCCGAGGGATGGATTTCAACCCCAGTGAGCCATCGCGCCAGTTGGGAAATCGCCCGGGGGAGGAATGGAACTCCGTTTGACTTGAGCCAATGGGAAACCCGATAGGCCAAGAGCGCGTGGAATCCCGCATAGGTAAGGAGAACCTCCAGCCTGCTGGTGGCAGCCGGATCGCGATCGAAGATCGCCTGTAAGTCCTGTTTGATATGCTTAAACATGTCCGCATCTCAACGGCTGTCAGACCGGTTCGATCAGACAGACCGCATGTGCGATCATTCCCTCTTCCTTGCCGACTGCGTCGAGGCCCTCTCCGCTTTTTACCTTCACATTGATCAAACCGGGGTCGATGCCGGTGGTTTCCGCCATTTGCTTCTGCATCGCGGCCAGATGGGAGCCCAAGCGCGGAGCCTGCGCCACGATGACCGTATCAATGTTGCATACCCGATACCCTTTGGTTCGTAACTTGGCCATGACGTCTTCCAGGAGCTTGAGACTGGAGATGCCCTTGAACGCGGGATCGGAACTCGGGTAATGGCGGCCTAAGTCGCCCTCCCCCATCGCGCCCAACAACGCATCGCACACTGCATGGACCAGGACATCGGAATCCGAATGCCCCTGCAACCCCATGTGATGGGGAATTTCTACCCCGCCCAAAATCAACTTCCGTCCCGGCCCGAGCGGGTGGACGTCGTAGCCGTAACCGATTCGCATACGCCTCGCTCCTCGTTATTCCTTACACGTCAATCGGTAGCCGTGAAAATCCTTCTCCTGTCATGACATCCCGTATCTCGCCATTCACGTCGAACGTTCCTTCCGCGACGCCAGAATCGCTTCCCCGATGATCATGTCTTCAGGCCGCGTGACCTTCATGTTTTCCCCGCTCCCTTCCACCACCTCCACCGGATGGCCGGCCCACTCAAACAAAAATGCGTCGTCCGTGGCGTGCACACCCTCTGCATGAGCCTTGCGATGTGCTTCCAGCAATCGATCCCGACGGAACGCCTGCGGCGTCTGAGCCAGCCAAAGCGGGTGCCGATCCACCGTCCGTTCGATGCGGTGGTCCACTCCGACCTGCTTGACGGTATCTCGCATCGGCAACGCCACGATCGCCCCACCCACCCGGCGTGCCGCGTCGACCACATCGGCCACCATCCGCATAGTCAGGAACGGCCGCACCGCATCGTGCACGACGACGATCTCCGTCTCCTCCGAGACGTGTTCGAGCGCATGTCGGACCGAATCCTGGCGCTCCTTTCCACCGGCCACGACCTTTGTGATTTTCGAAAACCCGAACCGGACAGCGAGGTCATTGAGGCAATAATCAAGATCGGCTTGAGGAACGGCCAAAATGATTTGATCGATGACGGGAGAGGCTTGTAGTACGCGGAGTGAGTGGACGACAAGCGGTTCCCCTCCCAAGGCAAGAAACTGCTTGGGAACGGGACCACCCATACGCAACCCTCGCCCAGCTGCGGGGACGAGAGCGATCACGCGATTGTTCACGAGCTCATCCGACCGAGGGCGACCGGGCGGCTCCTCCTCACTGTTTGATCCATACCTCAGGGCCGAAGCGTGAGATAAATCGTTCGCCCCTGCCGCTTCAGCAGAATCAGCACCGCTTGATCTTTCGGCAACTTGCTTGCGATCTTTTCGTAGGCCTTGAGCGACGTCACAGCCTGGCGATTCACTTCCACAATGACATCGCCTTCCCGGACACCGAGCTCTTCCGCCTGGCTTCCTGGCTTCACTCTGACGACGACCACGCCGCGCTCACTGGATTTCAAGCCATATCGCGAGGCCAATTCGTCGTTCAACTCACGCACGTCGAGACCGGACAAGACGCCGGTCGGCGTCACTGATTCCCCCCCATCCTCCTCGCCGGATTGGGTCATCGACTTTGGTTGCTCCCCGATGGTCAACTCGATGGTCTTCGGCTTCTTGTCGCGAATGATCTTGACCGAGACTTTCTTTCCCACCGGCGTTTGCGCCACCGCGTTTCGAAGGTGTGTCGGGGAATCCATCGGTTTGCCGTCGTATTCGATGATGACATCGGCCCGTTCAAACCCTGCCTTCTTGGCTGGGCTGTCATCCATGACGTCGCTGATCAACACACCTTTTGTATCGGCAACGCCAAACTGGGATGCCAATTCCGGTGTGAGTTCCTGAATCGACACGCCAAGCCAGCCTCGTACCACTTTCCCGGTCTGGACAAGTTGCCCCATGATCGACTTGGCCATGTTGCTTGGCACGGCAAAACCGATTCCCATGTTGCCGCCGCTCTGGCTAAAGATGGCCGTATTGATCCCCACCAACTCGCCGCGCACGTTGACCAAGGCACCACCTGAATTGCCTGGATTGATCGCGGCATCGGTCTGAATGAAGTCTTCGTATTCCGCGATGCCCGCGGCCCGACCCAGGGCGCTGACAATACCCAATGTCACCGTCTGAGTCAGTCCGAAGGGATTCCCGACAGCCAACACAAATTCTCCCACTTCCAGCCGATCCGAATCGGCCCAGGCCACGGTCGGCAATCCCTTCGCATCGATCTGTACAACCGCAATATCCGTCTTTGGATCTGTACCGATGAGCTTCGCCTTGAATTCCCGCTTGTCCGAGAGGGTGACGCGAATTTCATCCGCCTTGCCGACCACATGATTGTTGGTGATGATCAATCCGTTGGACTCGACGATGACACCCGACCCCAGCCCCCGCTCTTTCCGTTCTTTCGGTTGCTGCTCGAATCGTCTAAAAAACTCGTCCCCAAAAAACCGCCGGAAGAACGGATCGTCGAATGGGAGCCCCTGCGGGCCTTCTCCACGCCCCCCGCTTTTCGTGGCATAGATATTTACCACCGCGGGCTTCACCGTTTTGGCGATTTCCACGAAGGTCTGCCCGTCTCCCCCCGGCAACGCAGGCTGTGGAGCCGTGGTGACCGGCCTGACGGTCGGAACAGGCGAGGTATCGGGAACTGCATGCCCGTTGGGCAACCAGTTAAGATCCGATGCCACCACAAAGCCAATGATCATTCCCACCGTCAGCAATGTCGCCGCCACGATCCACCTGCGGCCACCTCGTTGCGGTCGTGGTTCAAGGTCCAGCTGACTCATACTCCTTCCCCCACCTTCGCGAGATTCGTTCTCACCTTACTGGAGTTCACCCGCGTAAATGCCCATGATCGTATGAAGAAACTTGACCGCCTCGGCTTTGGGCCGCTGGAAGGAATTCCGCCCGATAATGCTGCCGAATCCTCCGCCGTCGCGGATGGCCCGCGCTTCCTCGAACACGTTCTTGTCTTCGCTCTTCGCCCCCCCGGAGAAAATCACGATCCGCCGCCCGTCGAATGCGCTCTGCACCACATGCGCAACTCGCTCCGCGAGAGTCTTGATCGGAATCTGTGCCGATTCGTACACCTTCTTGGCGGCGGCCTGCTCCAGGTGCGCAGTCGGCAACTTCACTTTAATGATGTGCGCGCCGAGCTGAGCGGCAATCTGCGCCGCGTAGGCCACCACATCCATGGCCGTTTCCCCTTCCTTGCTCAGCGCCGCCCCGCGCGGGTAGGACCACACCACGACCGCCAACCCATGCTCTTTCGCCTCTCCGGCAATCGCCCTCAGTTGCTCATACATCGCGTTGCAATGAGCTGAACCAGGATAGATCGTGTACCCTACCGCGGAACAGCCCAAGCGTAGGGCGTCTTTCACACTACCGGTGACGGACGGAAGCGGATCCTTCTCATCGTGCAACACATCATGATTGTTCAATTTCAGAATCAAGGGAATCTTCCCGGCAAATTCACTGGCGCCGGCTTCCAAGAACCCCAACGGTGCCGCATAGGCGTTACAACCGGCATCAATGGCGAGTTGAAAGTGATAGTGCGGATTGTAGCCGGGGGGGTTGGGCGCAAAACTCCTGGCCGGGCCGTGTTCAAATCCTTGGTCGACCGGCAAGATGACCAATTTGCCCGTTCCCGCCAATTTGCCGGACCGAAGCATGCGAGCAATATTGGTTTTCGTGCCGGCATTATCACTGCCGTACCAACTCAAAATCTCTTGTACTCGGTCTCCCATTCGTTCCCTCCCAGACAACATACCATAAAAGAAGAACAGGGCTAGTCCTTCCCCTGCATGAACGTTTCCGCCTGTTCCACATCAAGGCGGCTTCCGATGATCAACGGCACTCGTTGGTGCAATTTCTTGGGCTCGACTTCCATAATTCTGGATGTTCCCGTCGAGGCCTTTCCTCCTGCCTGCTCAACCACAAACGCCATTGGATTGGCTTCGTAGAGTAGTCGCAGTTTCCCTTCCGGCTTGTCGACTTCGCCAGGATAGAGATAGATCCCACCTCCGAGCAACAGGCGATGCACGTCGGCCACCAAGCAACCTGTATACCGGCTGCTGTACGGGCGGCCCGATTCCTTGTCGCTGACTTTGAGCGAATCCACATATCTCTTCGTTCCCGCCGACCATTTGTGATAGTTGCCCTCGTTGGCGGAATAGACTTTCCCCTTGTCCGGAATCCTAATCCGCTCATGCGACAACAGATATTCTCCAATGCCAGGCTCAAGCGTAAATCCATATACTCCCTGTCCGACGGTATACACGAGCATCGTACTTGAGCCATACAAGAGATAACCAGCCGCGACTTGTTCAGTCCCTCTACGCATCAGTTCTCCATCAGTCGGCGAACGATCGGACTGCTGGCTGTACTTCAGGACGGAAAAGATGGCGCCCAACGGCATATTGTTGTCTGTATTGGAAGAGCCGTCCAGGGGGTCAAAAAGCAGCATGTACTTACCATGTGACCAGTTGTCCGGCAACAGGATGGGCTTTTCCATTTCCTCCGACGCCAAGGCACAGACATAGTCGCTATGTTGAAAGACTTTCACGAAATCGTCGTTGGCGATGACATCCAGTTTCTTGACCGTTTCGCCCTGGACGTTCGTATCGCCGGTCGTTCCCAGAATATTGATCAGTCCAGCGCGCCTGAGGTCTTGCGCGATCAGCTTGCCGACGAGACCGATCTGAGTCAGCAGGCTCGAAAACTCACCCGTCGCCCCTGAGTGTTCAGCCTGAGCCTGAATGATAAACCGGCTTAAAGTAAGGGGAAATTCTCGCATGTTGTGTGTCAGTATAGCGGGTTTGATCCGCGTGAACAACAACCTATATTCAACATGATCTTCGTGTTATGGAACTGAGTCCAGACACGCCGTTGTCCGAATCGGCGACAATTGATCCTAACGGGCGATTTTCATGACGGCAGTAACCGCAGCGATATTCAGCCACGAGCCTTCATACGTCAGCCGTTCGCCGACCTGAAACGGATGCTTCGACACCACCTGGCCGTCGGGAGCCTGGACAGGCCATGACAGGGACAGGGCCGGCACGTCAGCCGCAACTCCATTGAACCGATGCATGGCCAAGCTATCTGATCGATGAGAGGGAACCGTGACCACTAATGACCGAGCGCCCGCCTGGCTTGAGCCAGTTCCTTCTCCACGACGGAACGGATGGCGTTCATCCGCTCAGAAGAGACCGCTTCGAACCGCAACACCAGCGCAGGCTGGGTATTGGAGGCCCTAATGAGCCCCCATCCATCATCGAATATCGCACGGACCCCGTCGATGGTGATGAGATCCCGGAGCCTGAGGCCGTCGGGCTCAAGACTCTGTCGAGCCTTGAGATAGCCCTCAAACGTCGCTTGGATTGAGCGAACCACGTCGAATTTGACGGTATCGGGCAAGTCGACGCGAATTTCAGGAGTGACCACTGTATCGGGCAAGTCGGAAACTAACGACGAGAGCGGCTGTCCCTTTTTCACCAGGATCTCGATGAGCCTGCAGGATGCGTAGACGGCGTCATCATAGCCGAAGTACCGGTCGGCAAAAAACATATGGCCGGACATTTCACCCGCCAGCACGGCGGATTCCTCTTTCATCTTCGCCTTGATCAGCGAATGGCCCGTCTTCCACATGATCGGACGCCCACCACGCTTGGCGATATCATCGTAGAGGCTCTGCGAGGCTTTTACTTCGGAAATAATCGTACCGCCTGACTTCTCGGCCAAAATATCCCGCGAGTAAAGGACCAGAAGCCGATCACCCCATAACACCTCCCCCCGCTCGTCCACAGTACCGATCCGATCCGCATCACCGTCGTACCCGATTCCCACATCCGCTTGGTGATGTTTCACCGCCTGTATCAGATCGGACAAATTGTCCAAGACCGTGGGATCAGGATGATGGTTGGGAAACCGCCCATCCAGGTCACCATGCAAGGCCGTCACCTTGCATCCGAGCAACTCCAGCGCTTGCTTGGCCACGAGTGATGCGGCCCCATTGCCGCAATCGATCACGACATGCAATCGGCTCGCGTTCACCGTCGAAAAACTTTTCTTGATGTGCGCCAGATAGTCCGGAATAATCGGGTGCTCGCTCAGACGTCCAGTCCCCGATACAAACGAGCCCCGTTCCATCACACGGCGGAGTTCCTGGATCTCCTCACCGTGAATCGCTTCCTTGCCCACACAGATCTTAAACCCGTTGTACTCGGCCGCATTATGGCTACCGGTGATCATGATGCCGCCGCCGACCGGCAAGGTGAACAGGGAAAAGTACACCAGCGGCGAGGTGCAGACGCCGATGTCGATGACGTCAAGCCCGCCGTCCAGTAACCCTTTCAACAACGCCTTGTGCAGGCTCGGCGAGCTCAGCCTCCCGTCGCGTCCAAGGCTGATCCTGGTCACGCCCCGTCCGCTGACATAGGTGGCATAGGCCCGCCCTACCTGTTCGGCGGTTTCCTCCGTCAGCTCGCTGCCGACAATCCCGCGCAGATCATATTCCCGGAATAAACCCATCCCTCACTCCTGTAATGAGTGCTGCGTGACAAGTGACCGGTCATTCATGGCAAAAAGAGACCTCACACTCATCACTGTTCGACGTTTCGACCATAGTCATCCTTGAACCGTACG
>DKBD01000079.1 GCA_002451055.1 Nitrospira sp. UBA6909
AGTTCAGAAGGGAAACCGGCACTTATCAGGAGACCGCTGTGCGGGGCTGCCCGAGAAAGACTGCGAGTTGCGCAGTCTTCCCAGCTACTGGGACTTCAAGGGCGGCGCAGAGTGCAATTAGTCA
Source organism: Nitrospira sp. UBA6909 (assembly GCA_002451055.1). Lineage (GTDB taxonomy): Bacteria > Nitrospirota > Nitrospiria > Nitrospirales > Nitrospiraceae > Nitrospira_D. The sequence continues at coordinate 125 of DKBD01000079.1, forward strand.
AACCAGTCATGCCACTGGTGGCATCGCTCAGTAACATAGAATGGCAAGCATGCGCACGCTCGTGAGGGCCACGGCTTTGACTGGGGAAGGCGCTTGGATCAACGTCGATCGTCAAGAAAGCGAAACCGGACCCCATTTATGTGATGTCAGGGCTTAAGCTGCTTCGGCGTGAAGTTTAATGCCCAAAGCCCGTGCGACCTTCAGAATGGTCGCGAGGCTGGGATTTCCGTTGGTGCTCAACGCCTTGTACAAACTTTCACGACTCAGCCCGGCCTTTCGTGCCACATGGGCCATTCCCTTCGCCCGCGCAATGTCACCCAAAGCCCGGGCAATCCCTGCCGCATCGTCGGGGGCTTCCTCAAGCCAGGCATCGAGGTATGCGGCCATTTCCGCAGGTGTCCGTAATTGAGCTGCGAGGTCGTAGGGAATTGTTTTGGTCTTTCCCTTTGGGTGGGAGGCCTTCCTTTTCGTGACTTTGGGCATGGTTCACTGGTCCTACAAGTGTTTCGCCAACTCGATGGCCATTCTGATGTCCTTCTTCTGGGACGACTTGTCTCCCCCGGCAAGCAGAATCAAGAGGCGATTACCTCTCTGCGTGTAATAGACGCGGTAGCCTGGACCGAACGGGATCTACAACTCAGAAACTCCGTCAGTGAGATCACGATGCTGTCCGGGATTTTCATGGACAAGTCGGTCGACTTGAACCTGAATCCGAGCACGTCCTGCGTGATCGTGAAGCGAGTTGATCCATTCTCGATAGACCTCGGTCTCTTCAATGATCATTCTCACAAATGTATCCTGCAGGATACAGTCAGGGTCAAGCCGAGAGGGGTGTGCCGATAGGTAAAACGTATGAACCCAATCTCAGTGGTGGTATGCGGGTGAGCCAGGACCGGACTCAGAATGGCAAAGCGGAACCGCAATAAAGGGATCTGACCCGTTTGAATCTTCTACTTGTTGATCTCGTCGATGTATTCCTCCTCGTCCCATGCTTTGACGATTGCCCTGTCGAGGCGGTCAAGAAGTTCTTCCAAAGACTCCCCAGGTCGGCGTTCAAGCATCGCGAGCGATTGGTCTTCATCGGCGGCGGTCGCACCGCAAGGTACGGGGCCGATCCTCCCGATCGTGACCTCACCACCGGCTTTTACCAGGGCATCGATATTCTTGAAGCGGGTGGGTCTGGTTCTTCTCTTCATCGCTTGGTGGGTGAGTTGTTGGTTGGACTGGTCAGTCTATCCTCACCGATCACTCTTGGGGCTGCGGGAAATCCTGGCGGTTTTATCGAAGCGTGACAAGACAGTGTGCATCATTCTGGAGTAAAGCCAATACGTCTTTGGAATTCGCGCAACATCTCCGGAAATTCGCTGTGGAGTGGGCGTGGGATACACTGTGGGCGACCGCGCTGTGATACACAGAACAAGACTTGACCCCCACTTGCTCCAGCCGTCCACAAAAGTGTCAGGAAACATGGTGCGCTGTCCCCGGCGTCGGCACGAGCGAAGGGTTAGGTGCCATCGCGCAACAAGCTAACTAGACGCGCCTTACCGTGTTCTTCCGCGTACTCTAATGGAGTACACGCAAAGTGACCTTTGCTGCCTTGGATGTGGCGGTCGGCCCCTGCGGCAACGAGAATACGCACAACCTCGGTATGATCGGCGATAACGGCAAGCATGAGTGCCGTAAGTCGATACTTAGCCGTGTGATTCAGGTTCGCTCCGTGGTCGACCAATGCCTGAACCAATGCCGCATCTCCCCGGTGCGCGGCGTTCATCAGAGCAGTTTGTCCATGCTTGTCTAGAGCGTCAATGTCCGCTCCTGCATCCAATAATGCGCGGACCCGCGCGATGTCACCTGCTGCCGTTGCATCGAGCCACTGTTTGTTCATGGTGGCACCTAACGCACTGACGCTCAACTGCGGCACGCGCGAGTCACGATACCACCGAGCGCAAGGGGCCGCACGCGAGCGCGACCCGATGCCGTCAGGTGAAGCGGCTTGTTAGGCGTCATCCTCTGGCAGCAACTTCTCGATGTCCGAAAGAAGAACCATGAAGTCTCCAGGCTTGAGATTAGCGTCAAAAACCCGCTTGCCCTGCAGACCAGCAGTGAGCTGACGACCTCGCCAGGAGGCCGGACGTGCCGGCTCGTCGCCACGGAAACTCCAGGTGCCGCCGTGGGACGCGGCATTCCGAAGATGGCGAAAGAATTCCAACTCAGGATGCTGTTGCCGAAGCGCGAGCCATTTGCAGTCGTAATATCTGTCGACCGTGGCCTCGTACGCCGCATTTAGCAACATGAAAGCCAAAGAATCGCTCACGTCGCCGAGACTGAAGCCACCATTGGCTACCATACCCTTAACTTCCTGAGGGATGACCTCGAGCGCTGGATACTCGGTCGAGGCCAAACCCACCTTGACGGTCTGATCGAACTGGAGTTCTGGCCGGAAGACGAGTAGGCCACAGATAGTGGCCATATAGCTCGTGACCATACGATAAAAGAGGCCACCTCCATGAAACTGAATCGTTTGAGTTGTTGCCACGGTTTTTCCAGTACGCCGAACGCTGCGCATCAGCGGCCGGGCATCGGCGGCGCGGAGCGACACTGGTGAACGGTCCGGTGCATGCGCTTGTTCGGCGGCGTCATTGTGATTGATGAGCAACGAGATACTCACGGAGGATTGGAAGAACGTTCCGTGCACTTTCCGTTGCGAAATTTTTCTCCACAAGGAACTCCAGCTGCTCAGCTTCCGACCGAACGTGCTCAGCCGGTGGATTGGCCTCGATGGCCTTTCGGTACGCCGCGCTTGCGGCTTTTTGATCGCCAAGAGCTACAGCTGCTTCACCAAGACAGAGATAAGTCCAATGGTCGGCGCGCTGCTGACGGATGTACTTCTCGCAGGCGGCCTGCAGTTTCTGATACCACTCCGTAGCCTCTCCAATCTTCCCCAGTGCAGCACATATAGCCGCGACAGTCACCAACGGGTACAGGTTGTCTGGCTGAAGTTCGTGGGCTCGCTTGTACTGAGTTAGAGCTCGTTCATATTCGCCCCGCCGCCTAAATAGACCACCAAGCATGCCATGGAGCTCTGAATCATGGTCGTTGTGTTGAAGTGCTCGCTCCATGTAGCTTTCTGCCTGAGAATAGTATGGTTGTCCCTTCTTCCGATAAACGAATCCAACTTCTCGAAGGAGTTCTGATCGCATGGATCAATCTTCAAAGCTCGATCAAGATTCTGAAGTGCCTCGTCGAAGTAGCTGGCGTCCCGAAGGCTGATCGCGAGTTGCTCAAGAAGCCGGACCGATTTGATGTCGCGGGTGGAGATCAGCTGGTGGAGACTTAATACTCTTGATGCCGAGGTTGCCTCCCGGAGCTTCTGCAGTAAGCGTTCTTCCTCATCCTGCGACCGCTGATCTCTTAGCGTGGCTTCGAGCTCTTGTATGCGGTGCGTGAGTTCTTCGACTCTTGCTTCGGGAGGCTTTTCACCCTGATAACGCCGCACGACCAAACCTGGCAAGAAAACGTGGACGGGACTGTCAAGCTCTTGAATGGATGCGTTTTCAATCGCTTGACGCAGCTCTTTCTGAAACGCCCGGAGAGTGGGTGCGGCGAAGTAATCGTAGTGAATGACGTATTGGTTGCGGACATCGAAAGGTAGCTTCGTGCCCTTGCACGCAACGAGAACGGTACCCTTCCTTGATAGCGCTTGGCGAATACCAAGCTCGTAGTAGACATTAGGATTTCCGAACGTCAGATCCGCAAGAACGATGTTGGCCTCGAACAGCCATTCGTTGTACATGCGGTCGATCAACCCAGGCTGTCTCAGCTCATCCGCCCTCTTTGTCTCAAATGCCGCTGGCACTGCAGGTTGAAGTATGCCCTCCCATACTGCATCAAAGTCGATGACAGAGGTCTTGTCTGGCTCCTCGTAATCCAAAGGAGCATTTCTTATTCCGTACGGCATCGCAACGAACAGTCGCTTCATGCTATTTCATCCGCTTTTGGCGAGTCTGTCGGTGATGGCTACTCGTCGCCGAGCAACTCGGCTGAGCCCCACCGACGAGCGAAGCTCGGTGGAAACCCGAGAGCGTGCGGAGCGGCGCTGCTGGTCGGTGCGCTCGAGCCGATGGTCCCGGCCGCGTATTAGTCGACCCATGAACTGAAATTCTGGTACCCATTGTTGGTCACCCAGTCGTATTCCGGGTACCACTGCGCCAAGTTAAAGCCCTTGCCGCGGTACTGCGGTTGCACACCGCCCGTTTGATAGGACGCGGTGCCATCAATTTCAGTGTACTCCTTCCAGTTTCCATTCACTTTCTCCCAAAGGGTCGCGGTCAAGCCACTTTCCGAGTACGTGACACCGAGGTAGCTGAGAGGGTTTGGCCCCTTCGGCTTAGTAAGTTGGTCTCTGCCCGTAATGGAGTTGATGTGCACTGAGAGGAGAGCGTTTCCCTTCCGAAAACTCTTCATAACTTCGTATCGCACCCATCGGCGATCATACGTCGCCGACCCCACTAGGACACAGGTCACCGACGTCCCGTCAATACCGCCATTGATGACGCGCTTGATACCGACGTCACCCGAGAGTTTTGCGTTGCCCCAGATCGATGCATCAAAGAATCCGGCAGCTTCTCGATCTGGCTTCGTGAGCCAGTGCTGCCGGACCACATTAGCCCGAAAGTCGATGACGTCCTGGTAGTAGAAGCTGAAAAAGACCTGTTTGGCCATCGCCGTCCTACGTCATGCCTCCGAACGCCGCGCATGAGCGGCCGAAAAAGCGGGAGAAGCCCGCTTGCTAAGGTCCGCCTCCATGCGCATGTTAGCCCCCACCTTACGGTACACTTGACCCTGTCCCCGAATCCTTCTGGGTGAGTCGATCGATCGCCTGCTGGATTTCCTGAGTTGCGTTAGCGTCCGCTAACTGCTCGAAGGTGCTCTTGGCTCTCTCGTATATTAGTCTTGCGTCACTTAACATGCCTTGATGCTCGAGGACGCCTCCGAGGCTCCGAAGGGTCGAAGCTGCAGAATACTGATCACCAAACTGCGTGAACAGCTCGAGTGCTTGTTCGTAAGCCTGCCTTGCCTCGGTAAACCTTCCTCGATCAGCGTAGAGGCTCGCCATATTATGGAGCGCGATTCCAAACGAGGGATGAGCGGTGCCGACGCCAGATTCGAACACCTTGAGCGCTTCAAGATACGACCGTTCAGCTTCTTCGTACCTGCCCATGATCCGATACAGGCCCGCACAGTTGCTCAGTGCAGTTCCGACCTCGGGGTGTGAGTCTCCCAACGTGAGGCGAAGTAGCTGCAACGCTTCGGTAGCGGAACTAAGCGCCTCCTCGTAGTTTTCTATAGCTCGCTGAGTTCCGGAGAAATTCATCAGCATCACGGCAAGATCTCTGCGGTAATGCTCCGGTTGAAGTTCCGAAAGGCTACGATAGATGGCGAGTGCTTCGCCAGCTGCGTCAGATGCTGCTTGATAGTCGCCGATGCGACGTCGCATAACTGCATTATTCGCGAGAGCCAGGGCTAAATCACGCTGGAATCTATCTGGTTGGAACGAGGCAAGCTGCCGGTAGATCATTAGGGCTTCGGTTGAACGGGCAAGCGCCTCACCATGCCGTCCGAGATCCCCTAGCATAGTCGCATAGTTACTCAGCGACAGAGCGAGATCCCGACCCGACTCGCTCGGGTGTTCTTCCGCAAGTCGTCGGTAGATCGCCAATGCTTCGGCTGCGGCGGCTAGTGCCTCGTCGTAGCGCCCGAACTCTCCCAACGTCGCCGCGTAGTTGCTGATCGAGGAAGCGAGGTCTCGGCGCAATTCGTTCGGCTGCGTCTCCGAAAGGCGGCGGTATATCGCCAGAGCTTCGGCAGATGCAGCGAGGGCCTCGTCGTAGCGACCAACCTCGCGCAGCATCGTTGCGTGGTTGCTGAGTGATGCGGCGAACTCTCGATCCACCTCGTTCGGAAGATCCCGCGAGAGTTGTCGGTAGATGGCAAGTGCTTCTGCGGAGGCAGCAAGACCTTCTTCGTAGCGACCAAGGTCCCGCAATATCGCGGCGTAGACGTTTAGGGTAAGCGCGAGATCACTAGAGTATTTCCCTGGGTCCTCGGCAACTAACGGCCGATACACCGCTATCGCCTCCGTGACGGCTGCGATGGCATCATCAGTTCGGCCGATGGCGTGCGCGGTGGCTGCATATTTGCTAAGCGTTCTGGCCACTTCATCTGAACGAGCACCGACATCCGCCCGTAAGCGTGTCAAGGCCGACTCGTACGCCCGAACGGCGCCACTGAAGTCGCCCAATTCTCGCAAGCTGTCTCCCTCCGACCACGGTGTTTCCCTGGTAAGGCTTGCTGCTAAGCGAATAAACTCCTGATCGATGTTCCGCGCGTTCGTCAAGTCTAGGCCGAGTCGACTTTCAAGCAGCGGAGGTATCCTCCTCCGATCAACTCCAGGTAAGAAAATTGGGACAATGTTCAGTGTTCCTGGTTTCTCTGCAGCTCGCGCCAATGCCACTGAGGTCTCCCGCTGTACCCAGGGACTCGTCCCGTGTGGCCCTAGAAGAACGACGAAAGTATCCGCAGTCCGGATGGCCTTCTCGACCTGATCTTGCCATTTGGCGCCGGGAACTAGTTGGGCTTCATCTACCCATACTTGCACTCCAGCGTTCTCAAGGGTTCTCCGCAGCTGCCGGGCGATTTGTTTATCGTCAGCTGAGTGGCTTAGAAAGACCTTCATTTCTCGATGCCTCACTTCTCGAACCATTGATCGAGAATCTTTCGCTGGTACTCGATCACCAGCTCGTCACGAACCCCGTACTTATCCCGAAGCCGCTGGAGTTCTTGGAGTTTGCGTTCGTAGCTTGCGATAGCTGGATGCTCAGCCGCCGACTCAGAATCGGGGGGCCATCGTCCAGGCGGCTTTCCTTCAATTCCGCACTTCAGTACATGAAACGCGTATGCTTGGTCTTTACTCTTGCGGAAATCGGCCCACGTTCGTAGACCAAGGAATTGCGGAACATTATCCGCAGAGGCATCTTCCAGCAGGAGTGGAATCACCCGGAAATTGGGGTCCTTAGCCTGAATCTCTAATGCACGTTCTATCTCTTGCAGAAACCATCCTGAGGGGGTTGCTGAACCAATGCATATGACGCAGCTTTCTGCCTGATCTAGCCCAAGAGCCATCTCCTGTTGCCAGCTCGCGCCAGGTACCAGCCGCCAACTATCGAGCCATATCCGAAACCCGCACTCATCTTCTAGTCTGTGGGCGAGCCTCTTCACCCACTCGGCATCTTCATGCGAGTGGCTTAGAAACGCCGTGAATCTCTTGCGGTTCAGATCATTCATAAGCGGCGCGGACAGGAGGACGCCTGGGAGCTAACTAGTAAGTCTACTGCAGGCTACGCCGCGGCATAGCGCGGTTGACTAAGTGGTCCTAAGGAAGGCAACTCTACTGGAAAAGCCAGTGCTTGTCCAATAGTCCATCGCGCTAGCCGGTCGGGATAGACTGTGAAACTCGCAGTCTATCCGGCTAACAGCCCGCAGTATATCCTGGTCCATCGCCAGAGGTCAGAGACGGTCTCCCGGGCTGTCGACACCTTGTCCCCCTCGATTGAGCACATGCGTATAGATCATGGTCGTACTGACATCCTTGTGCCCGAGGAGTTCTTGCATCGTCCGAATATCATAGCGGTCTTCAAGCAAATGGGTGGCGAACGAATGCCGGAAGGTGTAACCGCGAAACATATGGAGGCAGAGGGCAATTTCAGAGGGGCGATCATCTGTTTAAGCGGCTGACCCCTGTGAGATCCCTAGTTAGTGGAGTCGGTTGAATCGCTCGATTGGTCTGTGCGTGAAGATCGGCCCCGCTTACGCCGCGACTTCAACGAGGACTTCAGGGTGGCGTTCGGCTATTTTCAACAGCTGCTTCGCGGCGCCGGACGGCTTGCGGCGGCCTTGCTCCCACTGCTCAAGAGTGCGCTTCGACACACCCAGCGCTGCGGCGAACTCAGTCTGCGACAGCCCGCTTTTTAATCGCACACGGATAACATACGATTTGGCATCAACTTTGGTCCGTTTCCCTCCCCCGGCTTTGATCTCCCGTACCCCATCCAGGACTTCTTGCCACACATTGCGTTTAGCCTCGAAGTCGGCGAGTGCCTTTCCGGTCAGCTTCTTACCCATTTCGAAATGCCTCCAATAGTTGCTTGAGAATGTGCGCCGGCACGTTCTCGCGCTTCGTTTTTGCGTAAAGCGTCAGCATCCAGAACTCGTTGGGCCTGTACCGCACAAAATAGATGATCCGAAGGCCGCCTCGCTTACCTGCTCCCACACGGGACCAACGTACCTTCCGAACTCCGCCCGAACCAGGAACAACTTCACCGGCTTGGGGGTGTTGTATCAAGAACTGCTATAAGTCGGAGTATTCATCGTCGTCCAAGTATGTGGGAAGCAATCGCTGGAAGACGGACGATTCGATGAATGTGAACACAGTGGAAGAGTACGCCTCCGGCGTACAAAAGGCTAGCCTTGGGCTGCCACTGTCTCTCAATGTTCAGATGGGAGACAAGACTCCGTTTTCCATGGACTTCCGTTCTTCTTGGTATGGGCATAGGCGATCTATAAATCCCCAATCAACCAGTGAATTTGTTCTGTTCGACGACCTTCTGCCGGTTCCTGCCTTGACTCCCATCCGACCGCTGTGGTTCAGTCTCACGCAACCACGCCATGTTGACGAGAACTGCCTATTCCCTCGCTCGATTCGCTTGCTTGTCTCTTGTTCTGCTTTCCCTCGCCTGCCAGAAGGAGAGCGAA
>DKBD01000041.1 GCA_002451055.1 Nitrospira sp. UBA6909
TCTATTTCTTGCGGAACAGGAACGCCCCATACAGGCCGGCAATCGCAATGGTCACCAGCTCGATCGTCAGCAGCATACGGCTCACGACAGCGTCAGAGACGGGAGGGGAGAGAATAAAGTGGATGCCGAGAAATTCCGGTTGCTGTTCGGGAGGAGTTTCCCAGGGTGGGAACAGCAGCGCGAGGATCAACAGCACCACCATTCCGTACAACACATGGATGTTGAGCTGCTCAGGAGCCGGTGCACCGGCCGCTGAGCTCGATGTCTCACTTCGGCTCCCATCAAGCCGGCAGCCACAGTGGGCACAAAAGCGATTGATCTCCGGCTGCGATTGGCGACAACCAGGGCATGTTTGCATCGGTCCCTCTCCCCTCTGATGCGACAGTTGGATTAGGCTACACGGACCGGCGCGGGTTTGCTAGCGGCCGTGGATGCATTCATTGACAGGAGACCGAGGCCTTCCTATAATCCGGCCGTCTTGGGTACGGCCGACACCCCGCCATTCCTACACGATGCACTCTGTCGACATGCAAGCAATCAACAACATAGCCGTCATCGGTGCGGGAGCTTGGGGCACGGCGCTGGCCAAGCTTCTGGCTGAGAAAGGTCTGGGAGTTCGTCTCTGGGCCTATGAAGAGCACGTAGCCCGTTCGATCAACACGGCACATGAGAACCAGATTTTTCTCAAAGGCGTCACGCTCCCCGAGACGCTCACCGCTACGTCGTCTCTGGCAGCCGCCCTGGATGGGTGCAACGGCATCCTCTTCGTCACACCATCTCATGTGGCACGGTCGGTCCTGCAACATCTGGCTGTTTGCCTGACGAATCCGGTCCCGTTGATCAGCGCCACCAAGGGCATCGAGGAAGATACGGCAAAACTCATGACGCAGGTCATGGAAGATGTGCTTCCCAGACCGATGCACCGATCGCTGATGGCCCTCTCCGGACCGAGCTTCGCCAGTGAGCTGAGCGCCGGCCGACCCACGGCGGTCTGCCTCGCCGGTACGGACTCTCAGCTGGTTCGGCAGTTCCAGATCGCCTTGATGACACCGATATTTCGCGTATATGCAGACGCCGACATGATCGGCGTACAGCTGGGCGGCGCGCTGAAGAACGTGATCGCCTTGGCAGCCGGTATAGTGGAGGGCCTGGACCTGGGGCTCAATGCGCGCGCGGCCCTGATCACGAGAGGGTTGGCCGAGATTGTTCGATTGGGCACGGCGATGGGAGCCGATCCACGGACATTTTATGGACTGTCCGGCGTGGGCGATCTGACGTTGACCTGCACCGGTTCGCTCAGCCGGAATCATACGGTCGGCATGCGCGTCGGGAAAGGCGAGAGGCTCGACGCAGTCGTAGGAAGGACACACACCGTTGCGGAAGGAGTGCGGACCGCACGCGCCGCGTTAGACTTGGCGCGGCGCTACGGCGTCGACATGCCCATCACTCAAGAGATCAACGCCGTGCTGTTCGAACATAAATCGTGTCGCAAAGCCGTCAGCGACCTGATGGAACGCGACGCAAAAGAAGAAAAGGGACCAGCGTGAGCCCTGAACAAATTGAACAGTTGTTGCGGCAGGTCCGCGAAGAACGAACGACGATCGAGCAAGCCCTTCAGAAATTTCGATCCATGCCCTTTGAAGATCTCGGATTCGCCTCGCTCGACCATCATCGGTCGCTGCGGCAGGGCTTTCCTGAGGTCGTGCTCTGCGAGGGCAAGACCGTCGCCCAAGTGGTCGCCATCACACGATCGTTCATCAAGAAGCGCGGTCCTTTTCTCGCCACGCGCGCCGAACCCGCGGTCGCTCGGGCGATTCGACGGCTGGACCGGCGGGCACGGTACTACGCTGATGCCCGTGTCGTCGCCGTTCATCCCTCGTCACCGAAGCGACAAGGCCATGTCCTCGTTGTGACGGCCGGCACCGCTGACGTCCCGGTGGCGGAAGAGGCCCGCGTCACAGCCGAGGTCATGGGCAGCCGTGTCGAACGGCTTTATGACGTCGGTGTGGCAGGTCTCCACCGACTGCTGGGAAGAAAAGAGCGGCTCTTCGACGCGAGAGTCATCATCGTGATCGCAGGAATGGACGGGGCTTTGCCGAGCGTTGTGGGCGGCCTGGTGGATTGCCCGGTGATCGCGGTACCCACCAGCCGTGGGTATGGAGCCAGTTTCGGCGGGCTGTCGGCTTTGCTGACGATGCTGAACTCCTGCGCAGCGGGCGTCGGCGTCATGAACATCGACAATGGATTTGGAGCCGGCTGTCTGGCCCACCGAATAAACATGTTAGGGGTAAAGGGTTAGGCGCAAGGGGAAAGACAACCCGTTTCATTCCTCACCCCTTACCCCTCACGGTCTTCATTTTACTTCCAGGGTGCCCCGTTTCGGCCAAGCCACCATGATCGTACGCGGACCTTTCTCGCTATCCGCCAGTAATTTCGTCCGCACTTCGTAGGAATACATTCCGGAGCCGGCAACCTGTTTGCGATGATCCTGCCCATCCCAGGAAAGTTCGACGGAAAGCTTTGGCCGTTCTGTCGGGCCGTTCTCGGCCGGTGCGACTTCTACCGGCTGGCGATGGGTCAGGAAGCGAAGCGAGGTTTTGGAGGGCGAACTGATGAGGGAGGTCACCTCCAAAATTGTCGCGCCGTTCAATTCCTTCGGAAGTTGCACCGTCACGCTGAACTGAAGCGGTCCATTTCCCGGTTCGAACGGGGTCGGAGCAATATTCAGGTCGACGATTCTCAGCCCTGGTTCAGCGCGTGGGACCTGGCGAGCTTTCTTCCTCGCCTCGCTTTCGACGGGGAGAAAGACGCTCGCACAAAGGTAGATACCCACAAAACACAGCAAGAGCAGGCTTCGTTGCACTCCCACTTGTCCATTCAGCGGGAGNNCATACGTGCCTTTTGTCGGATAACATAGCCTTTATCATCTGTCAATGAACTAGTGCGAATGAATTGCCGTCAGCCGGCGCCTTGGGTAATATGGGCGGCCATTCATGATGAGGGAGACAGTGGGACAGCATCTACATTTCGACTGTTTTTCAGGAATCAGCGGCGATATGGTGCTGGGGGCGCTTGTCAGCGCAGGATTGCCCTGGGCTCGATTGGTTAAGGAACTCGAGCGTCTTAAGCTGAAGGGCTATCAACTGCGCAAACGTAACGTGCGGCGGGGCGCCCTTCACGCGACAAAGGTGAACGTGGTCATCCGACAGGGATTTGAACGGCCGCTCCCTCTGTCGCGCATCCGCCGCATCCTTGCCGCGAGCGCCTTGCCGGATCCCGTGAAAAAGCAAAGCCACGAGGTCTTCGATCGATTGGCCGAGGCCGAAGGCGTAGCCCACCACGTCGCACCCCACGAGGTCCACTTTCATGAAGTGGGCGTGATGGATTCCTTCGTCGACGTGGTCGGGAGCGTTCTAGGTTGCCACCTCCTGAATGTCACACGAGTGACGGCATCACCCATCAACGTCGGAGGTGGCACGATTCAGACATCGCACGGGCTCTTGCCGGTTCCAGGACCGGCCGTGGCGGCGTTGGCGAAAGGCATTCCGATCTATTCCGACGGTCCTCGATGCGAGCTCGCGACTCCGACCGGCGTGGCGCTGATCCGGACGATGGCATCCGAGTTCGGTCCCGCCCCTGTCATGAAGACGACTGCGGTCGGGTACGGTGCCGGCGATCTGGATCCGGATGGCTGGCCAAACGCCTTGCGCGTGTTCCTCTCTGAGGTGACCCCTCACACGGGACTTCTGACCGATCGAATCATGCAGATCGAAACAAATCTCGACGATCTCACTCCCCAGGCCTACGAGCATGTCATGGAGCGGCTGTTTGGCGCCGGAGCATTGGATGTTGCGCTGATTCCGGCCACGATGAAGCGAAGCCGGCCTGGCGTCATCCTGAGCTGTCTGGCTACGCGCGAACAGGCCGACACCATGGTGGAAATCCTGCTCCAAGAAACGACGGCTCTGGGTGTGCGTATCCAGGAACTGGCGAGGCGAATTCTTCCTCGACGGTTCGTCCCCGTCAAGGTTCATGGCGGAACGGTCCGAATGAAGGTCGCGGCAATCGGCTCTGGAGAAGAGAAGGCGGCTCCGGAATATGCCGACTGCAAGGCGATTGCAGACCGGACCGGTCTCCCGCTTAAGAAGGTGATGGAAAAGGCTTCGCACGTCTATTATACGGAGCACGATAGAAGGAGAAAGTAAGACGATGGAGAACGTGAATGTACAGCCAACCGTTGACAGTATCTTGCTTGCGTTGCGAGGCCTTTCGTGAACGGCTTACTCTATGCCTTGCTTTTTGTCGTGTCCATCGCTGTCACGCTGGGCGGCTGCGCGCTTTTTACAAACGGAGTCGAATGGCTCGGAAAAAGGCTGGGCATTTCTGAAAGCGCTGTCGGCAGTATCTTGGCGGCAATCGGCACGACCTTGCCTGAGACGTCTATCCCAATCATCGCCATTTTCTTCGGTGATAGCCAGGAGGAAGTCGATGTCGGAGTGGGCGCAATTCTCGGAGCACCGTTCATGCTCAGTACGCTGGTGCTACCGATCCTTGCGCTCTTGCTGATACTCTATGCCAGGGCTGGCAAACGCACCGCCCGGTTTCACCTCAATTACGCCGACGTCGTCACCGACCTCGTATTCTTCACGATCGGCTATCTGGTGGCCTTGGGATGCATCTACAGCCCCTCCAGGCTTGTACACCTCATCGCAGCTATCGCCCTGATCGGCCTGTACGCCTATTACATGAAGAAGAAACTGACGGCGCCGGAGGAGGATGGAGGAGAAGGCGGTCAACTGGAGCCGCTCATCTTCGCGAAATCAAAGGCCACACCTTCTCATCTGATGATCGGGCTGCAATCATTCGCAGGTCTGGCCGGACTGATCTTGGGCGCCCACTTGTTCGTCCTCGCTGCGGAATCGATGGCCGGAACATTTGATGTCTCGCCGCTTTTGCTCGCTTTGCTCATCGCCCCGCTGGCGACCGAACTCCCGGAGATGTCAAACAGTTTCCTCTGGCTCTACCGGAAGAAAGACCGCCTTGCAGTCGCTAATGTGACAGGCGCGATGGTCTTTCAAGGGACCATTCCGGTCTCCGTGGGTTTGATTGGAACAGATTGGGTGATCGCATCGTCTGCAAGCTCGACGATGGTGCTGGCCTTGCAGGCGTCGTTCTTCTATCTGCTTCAGCTCTTCATCGGTGGCTATTGGCGAGCCTGGCTGCTGAGCAGCGGAGCCCTGCTCTACATTGGCTACACCGTGTATCTGGCCATTGGTAATTGACCGGTATCCCCGATGAACTCGAAACCGTCCAAGACAGCATCCACAAGGCTTCCGCTTCTGGGGATTACGATGGGGGACCCAGCCGGGATCGGACCGGAAGTAATCGCCAAAGCATTAGCCGGCCGAAAGCTGCGGAATATGTGCCGGCCAATCGTGATCGGATCGTTCCCCGTGATGGAGCGGACGATTAAAGCCCTCAAGCTGAAGCTCAAAGTCCATGGCACCAATGATCATGAACCGCCGCTGTGGCGGGAAGGAACGGTTATGGTGCTTGATCCGCTGGAGACCCCTCTCGGGAAATTTGAGCGGGGCGTTGCAGCGGCGGAAACCGGCGGCGCTTCCGTCGCCTTTATCAAGAGAGGGGTCGAACTGGCCCAACTTGGATGTATTGACGGAATCGTCACCGCACCTATCAACAAAGAAGCCATCAACTTGGCAGGCTGTCGCTATCCTGGCCATACGGAGTTGCTGGCGGATCTGACCGGCGCGAAAGAATCCGGCATGATGATCGTCGGCGGGCCGTTGCGCATCATGTTCGTCACAACCCACGTTGCGATCAAAGATCTTTCAGCCTTGCTCACGAAGGCCAAAATTGAAAAGGCTATCCGGCTCGCGCAGCTGGCGCTGACTGAATTGTTTGGGATCAAAAAGCCCAGGATCGGCGTCGCGGCGCTGAACCCGCATGCAGGCGAGCATGGCTTGTTCGGCGACGAAGAATCCCGTGTAATTCTGCCGGCATCCAGGTCGGCTCAGGCGCAAGGCATCCTCGCGAGCGATCCTCTGCCGGCCGATACTCTCTTCGGCAAAGCGGCGAATGGGCACTACGACGGAGTCGTGGCCTTGTATCACGATCAGGGATTGATTCCGTTGAAGCTCGTGGCCTTCGGCACATGCGTGAATCTGACGGTTGGATTACCCATCATTCGCACATCGGTCGATCATGGGACCGCATTCGATATCGTAGGGAAGGGCATCGCTGACCCCGGCAGTCTGATCGAAGCGGTTAAACTGGCTGCAAGGATTAGCCAAAGTCGGATATCCGCTCACTCGAAGCAGAAGAGGACTAACCCATGATACAGGATGTCTCGCGAAGCCTCGCCGTCGTGCAGCAACAGATTGACGAATTGGATGAGCTCACGAACCAGACGCTCGAAAATCTCAACACGGTCGCAGGATCGGAACGAGTAGCTAAATGGAAGATCAAAACCATTGCGTTGTTGACGGATATCGTCGGACGAGAAGAAGGGGAGAAGTTTGCGGGCACCCTGCCTGGGCCGTCCTTCACCAACGACCTGGTCGAAGAATTTACCGATTTAGTGGACTGCTATCGCACCCCCCTAGTAGCCTTGGCCAAGCGCCTGGCTCAAGTTTCTCGCCCCGGGAGCTGATGGGTGGACAGTTCCAGCCCACCCTCTGCAATCAAGCGACTGGGCCAGAATTTTCTTATCGACCCCAACATCGTGCGCAAAATCGTCTCGTTGGCCGCCATCGGTTCCAAGGATTCCGTGCTGGAAATTGGACCAGGGCGCGGCATGCTTACCGAAGCGCTCTGCCGAGCAGCGGATGCCGTGACTGCGATCGAGGTTGATCCGCGCCTCCATACCTATTTATCAGAGCGGCAAGCCGACCTTCCCAACCTCCGACTCATGCTGGGCGACGCGATGACCTATCCATTTGAGGATATTCCGATCGGCACGATAGTCGTCGCCAATCTTCCCTACTATCTTTCAACGCCTCTCCTATTCAGACTGCTCGGACAGGGCGACCGTTTCTCTAGGATGGTCCTCATGCTGCAAGACGAGGTCGCGGACCGGCTTGTCGCCAAACCCAGTACGCCGGCCTACGGCACATTGTCTGTGATGGCGCAGTATGCCGCGGACATCACCAAAGCGTTCAAGGTGTCACCTAATTGTTTTCGCCCTCGACCGGAAGTCGCTTCGGCGGTTGTTCTGTTCCGAACCAAGGGAGGGAGGGCACTCTCCTCTAAGGAAGAACCGAGCTTTGCCGAGCTGGTCAAAAGTGCCTTCGCACACCGGCGCAAGACACTCGTGAATTCACTCAAGGACGAAGGGTATCTCCAGGAAGCGGTGTTAGAGGCGCTTCGACAACTTGCTCTATCTTCGACCGCCCGTGCAGAATCCCTCTCCGTCGACGACTTCATCCGATTGACTCGCCTGATATCCCCCTCCCTTCCCGATGTCGGAACCGACGGCCTGTAATCCTCTGGGCCTCATTTCACTATTGACGCAAACGGACGGCAATAGTAGAAGTTTCGATAAGTTGCTCTTACCGGCTTAGTCTAGCGTGAAAGAGGAGATATCGTG
>DKBD01000037.1 GCA_002451055.1 Nitrospira sp. UBA6909
GTGGCGCCGGGGACGATGATCAGCTTCTTCTCGCAGGTCAATAATTCATAGGCCGCTTGGTTCATCTCAATGACCGGTTCGTCCCACCCGCCGACAATCAAGAGCGTCGGCGCGGTCACCCGATTGAGATGGGGTTCAGCCAGATCAGGCCGTCCTCCCCGTGATACGACGGCTTTCACGTTCGACGGCTCTCGTGCGGCAGCCTGCAATGCGGCTCCGGCGCCGGTGCTCGCGCCGAAATAGCCGACTCCGAGATCTCTCGTTTTCTGGTCCAATTTCAGCCAGTTCTTGGCCAGCAAGAGGCGATCTGCCAGCAGATCGATATCGAACACCTTGCGCCGGTCGTCCGCTTCGTCTTCTGTCAGCAGATCGAGGAGCAGAGTGGCCAGCCCATTTTGCTGAAGGTGCCGGGCGACGAAATTGTTGCGCGGGCTGAATCGTCCGCTCCCGCTCCCGTGCGCGAAGACGACCACCCCGCATGAACCGGCCGGCAGACCAAGGATTCCCTCCAGACTGAGTCCCCCTGTGGTGATCTTGACCGGCTGTTCGTGAGGGGATGTCATGACTTATGCCCTTTCTTTGCCGAGCGACAGGGGACTGGTCGGTTCAATTCCGGAGGCAGCTGTGTCTGCTCATCGATACAGGCGGTATCGAGTTGCGCCTGAGTCAGTCCAAGCACAGAGGTCAGGATCGCCCCGCGCAAGTTCGCACCACGCATGTCCGCTGAATTGAGGCGCGCGCCCGTGAGGTCGGCTTTCACCAGCGCGGCATCTTGGAAATTGACTTCCTGGAGATTCGCATGAGCCAGGTTGGCCTCGGTGAAATCGGAGCCGCTCAGGTCCGCCGAAACGAAATTGGCCGATTCTAGGTTGGCGTTCTTGAATTGCGATCGCTGGAAGGAGGCTTTGGGAGCATACAGTTCGCTCAAATTGCTGTTCGCGAAGCTGATACGTGATCCGGTGGCTCCTATCAAGACCGCGCGGTTGAGGTCGGCCTCACGGAGGTCTGCTTCATCGAGTTGGGCATGATACAGGATAGCCATTCGGAGGCTGGCCGACCGCAGATCCGTGTTGACCAGGGCGGCCTCTTCCAAGTTGGCTCCCTCTAGATCGGCCTGCGGCAATTTTGCTCCTTGCAAATTTGCATATCGTAGGTCGGCACCGCGGAGAATGGCCTCTTGCAAATTGGCTCCGCGCAAATCGGCTTCGTCCAGATAGGCGCTTTCCAGATCGGCTTCGACCAGCCTGGCCTGGCCGAGTTGCGCACTGTCCAGCAGGGCTCCCTGCAGGTACGTTTGGTGAAAGTTGGCCTTGGTGAGAACGGTCCGGCGGAGGTCGGCTCCCATCAAATCGGCTCTGGAGAGATTGGCGCCACGCAGTGTTGCTCCGTAAAAGTAGGCATCGATGAAAATACCGTCGCTCAGGTCGGCGGAGGTCAGATCGGCGCCCTCGAACTGGCCCCGCTCGAACGAGGCTTCGCGCAACTGCGCACCGACGAGGACCGCGTCAAAGAGCGCGGCCTCATCACCGATGACACGAACGAGATTCGCGCCCGTGAACGTTGCACGGCGCAAATCGGCTCCGGCAATGATGGCGCCTTCTAGGGTCGCCTTGGTGAAATCGGCTCCCGCGAGACTGGCCTGGATAAAACTGGCCTGTGTGAAATTGGATTGCCGCAAAATGGCGCCGTCCATGCGAGCCCGCTCGAGATTGACCCCCGCAAGCGTGGCTCGGCTTAGATCAGCCTGGCAGAGCTCAGCGCGCCTGGCTTCCGGACCCCTTCTGTGTTCCACCCATCGTTCATGCGCTTGCACGACGGACTGCAAAGTCTTGGCCGGAACGGGTTTGTTCTTGTAGGGGCTGTTGCAAGATGGAACCCCAAGTGTGGGCTGGTTGGCACCCACTTGACCGGCGGCTCCCACTGATTCGGCAGCGAATACGATCGACAGCATCAGACCCACGATGACGGCTCGGGCGGAAACGTTTGTCATGTCATATCTCCTTCACATGAGAGAGGCCACGATCGACTGTCTCGGCTAAGCCTTGAAGAGCCTGAGAGATTTGAACCGGATAAGCCGGGGCAGTTTCGAGTGCTCGCAGGGATTCGGGAAGTTGTGCGAGTCGGTCCGCCGTGCGTCGGCGCAGATCGGTCACGCTCGGGGAGGCAGCAAGGCGGCGGCCGTCGCTCATCACGGCTTGAAGCAGCGGGATACCGGACAGCCGATCGTCGTGCGTGGTGACGACGTCATGATCAAGACGCCCGTCCCCCGCATAATACCGGTAGACTTGTTTTCGCCCCGGCCAGGTGGCCTTGCCTTCCGATCGTTTGCGGCAGGGACGGCCGGCGTATTCTTGGAGTTTGTAGGCGCTGTCCAACGATGGCGCGTCGGACGAGGTCGTCATGGCCGTGCCGACGGCGAAGCTGTCGATCGGGGCGCGGCTGTCGAGCAAATCTTTCAGGCGGTATTCGTCGAGATTGCCGCTCGCGATGATCTGTGTGTGAGAGAGCCCCCCTTCGTCCAAGATCCGGCGGACCCGGCGGGCATGGTCGGCCAGATCTCCGCTGTCCAATCTCACGCCTTTTACGCTGATCCCTTTGGCTCTGAGCACGGGGGCCAACGATGTCACTTTTCTGGCGGCTGTTTCCGTGTCGTAGGTATCGATCAGGAGAACAACGTTGTTCGGCTGCGCCTGCGCAAAATGCTCAAAGGCCTGTACCTCGTCCTTGTGGGCCTGCACGAACGAATGGGCCATGGTGCCGTAGACTGGAATGCCGTAGGTCATGCCGGCCAGCACGGTGGCGCTACCCGAAAATCCGGCCAGATAACTGGCCCGTGCGGCAAGGAGGCCAGCCTCGGCGCCATGGGCCCGGCGCAGTCCGAAATCGATGATCGGTTTTCCTCCGGCCACCAACGCCGAACGTGCGGCTTTCGAGGCGACCATGGTCTGGAAGTTCAATAGGTTGATGACCCGGCTTTCGACGAGTTGAGCTTCCGGGAGCGGCGCGACGATGCGAAGAATCGGCTCGTGGGGGAAGAACAGCGTCCCCTCCTCCATGGCCTCTACCGCGCCGGTAAATCGCAGCGTCTCCAAATAACGAAGGAGCCCAGGTTTGAACAGCCTGGTCTGATCCAGCCAGGCCAATTCTTTCTGCGTGAAATGCATCCCGGAGAGGAAGTCCAGAACCTGTTCGAGGCCGGCTGCCACCAGGAAGTTCCGACAAGGCGGCAATTTACGGACAAAAAACTCGAACACCGCCGGCTCGACCATTCCCTGTTCCTGGTAGGCTTGTGCCATGGTGAGTTCATAGAGATCGGTCAGCAGGGCGCTGGTCGATGGATTCATGCCGGGAGCGTCTCCAAATGGATCGGCGCCGCGCCCAGGCGGATCATTTCCTGTTCGGCCAGATGTCCGTCGTCCGGCTGCAGGTTGACCGCCCTGATGCCGTCCGTCAACAGGCACACGGCATATCCCAGTGTCACGGCATCTTTGACCGTATGCAAGACGCAATAGTCCGTTGCCAATCCCCCGATGAACAAGCGGTGGATGCCGAGAGCCTGCAGATGGCGGTTCAAGGCCGTGTGCTGGAAGGCTGAGTAGGCTTCCTGGTCGGGATCGATCGCTTTGTAGATGATCACCGCCGACGCCGGTGCGTCAAAGGCCGGTGGCGGCAACGAGCCGGGTGTGCCGGCCACACAGTGCACGGGCCATGGTCCTCCTTGGTCGCGAAAGGAGCAGTGGGTCGGAGGGTGCCAATCGCGTGTGAGAAAAATAGGGAGGCCTCGGGCGTGAAATCTTCGGATGTAGCTCAATAGGGTAGGAACGATCTCATGGCCGCCGCTGATACCGAGCGTTCCGCCTGGAAGGAAATCGTTCTGGATATCCGCAATGATCAGGGCGTCGTCGGTCGTCAGAATCTCCATTGGCAGTGTGTATGTATATCCAGCGAGCAGGGGTTCTATCTCGTATCTCGCAAGGGACTACTATGCATGATCAGATCCAATGTTCAATTGAACATTGATAATTGAGCATCAAACAAGCCTCGGAGGGGCGAAATGCGAACCACGGTCAAGTCCTGTCACCGACCCTGTTGCGACAGCAATCGAACGTAGGCCAGCACGTCCTGCATTTCTTCGTCGGTGAGCTGCCCCCGCCAGGCATGCATCGGGCTGAAGACGACGCCGTGCTCGATCGTCCGCAGCAACTCCTCGTCCGATTTCAAGAATGACCGGACGCGATGAAAGTCCGCTGGCACAATAGTCAATGAACCGGCCGCCGGGCCATCCCCATACCCCTTGTCTCCGTGACAGGATCGGCACAGGCGGGCATAGACTCCTTCCCCTCGTACAAGATCGGGGGGATAATCTTGGGCTTTCACAGAAGACATTGCCAGGGCGTTCAGGATCAGCAGGAGGAAGAAACAGACGTGAGCAGGCTGCATTCTGACGCTGCGCAATGTAGCCGCCTTTCTAGCTCTTCTTGGTTGTATGGGCGATAAACGGGCTGAAGCGTTGCTGCAGTTTCGTGCTCCCGCACGCCGGGCATGTGACGTCTCCTCGTTCGTGTTCTTTGAGCGTCACGACGATCAGCGATTCCTTCCCGCAATCCAGGCATTTGTAGTCGTACATCGGCATAGGTGGCCCTTCCTAACCAAAGATCATCAGCGGATACCCGCCCTGGTGCAACAGGGCGTGGGAGACGCTGCCGAGCACCATGCGTGTCACGCCGTGGCGTCCGCGGGATCCCATAAGGATGAGATCAGCGTTCAAGGCCTTGGCTTCTCCAAGAATCTCTTCGACAGGGGTGCCGAGCTTGGCGACGACACGGGTTTTATAGCCCAGCGGGTCGAGCTTGGCGGCTGTGTCGTTGAGGAAGTCTTTGGCGTTGCGGAGCGCATGGACCTCCATCTGCTCGGCGGAAGCAGCATCTACCGGCCAGGGCGATCTGGTGTGGGGCAGCACGGTGAACAGGGTAATCGTGGGCGGCTCGCGAAACGGTTTCAGCTGAAGAAAGCGCAGGGCTTGTTCCGCATCGTCGATTCCCTGCAAGGGAAGCAGAGCATGGCTCAAGGCTTTCAAGGGGCAGGGAACAATCAGCTTCGCTCCGGGGCCGTACGTCAGTACACGATGGGCGACGCTCCCAATCAGCCGTTCTTTGATCGGCCCCATGCCTCGGGTGCCGAGAAGAATCAGATCCGCCTTGGATTGTTCCGCCAGCATGACGATTTGGTCGGCCGGGGAGCCCACAACGAGGTGCTTGGTAACCGGCCCGATTCCCATGGGGAGCAGAGACACGATTCGTTCCAGCAACCGGGTGCCGTCCTCCCGCATGTTGCGTTCAACCGTCTCATACAGTTCCTGTGAAACCTCCGGCATCATCATCGGATAGGCCGGAGTCGGAACATCCAGGACATGCACGATGTGCAATGCTTCGGCCCGGCTTACGTATTTCAGCGATCGCGCTGCCTCATACGATTGGTCGGACCCGTCGACTGCGAGCAGAAGCTTCATAAGCACCGCCTTCCACTTGGAGAATCATAGATGCACGGCATCATGTGTTACTGCAGAAGCAGAACGGTCGTGATCATCGGATGCATTGCCACATGTATAACATCTTTGAGCACCCGTGGCTCCCGATCCGCTCGCCAGGGTCTGATCGGTCCCCATGCCGCCAGCCCTACCGGCAGGATGCTGAACGGTGAATGGTAAATAGTGGGGTCAGCAAGTCCGGTGCCGTTCATGAACAATGCCATTAGGAGTAAGGGGGAAGGGTGAGGAGTGAAGAGGAAAAGATGTTTTTCTGTAGAGTCTCCTCGCTCGCGTACCCATCACCCTTCACGTCATCTGGGGCCTTCTGCTACAGAGGGAGGATAGTCACTGTGGCAAGGAGCCCCTTCAAATTACAGGAGAGACAATGGGGTATGGCATATGGCAGGGACTAAAGAGGGCTAATGTTCCGTCTCTTTTCCTTGTCGTGCTATATGCTATCAGCCAGATGTCTTCCGTTTTCTACATCTCAGCCATTTGCTCTGCTTGGTCTTCGCGAGTGGCACCGCCCTTGCTCACTTGCGACTTAGGAGGATAGCATATGGGCCAAGAAGCCGGTCTCTTCAAGAAGATCCTGGTTCCAGTTGATTTCTCTCCCTGTTCGGATGAGGCATTTGGAGTCGCATGCGAAATTGCGCGTTTGTGCGGGGCCAGTGTGGCAGTGTTGCACGTGATTGATACCGGTGCGCTTGCCGCATTCAATCGTCTGGGGTTGCTGGCTGTTCCGTCTGATGCCGCCGGTCAACGGAGACGGTTACGGCACCATGCCCGGTTGAACGTTCGCCGGTTGCAGGAGTCCGAGGAGGCAGAGGGGGTGTCTCTCACACGGACGATTGTGGAGGGATCGCCGTTCGTGGAGATTTCCAAGGCCGCTCGCACGGGGAAAGTGGATCTTGTCGTAATGGGTAGTTACGGCGGGCGATCTGGGAGTGTGGATAAGATCTTTTTCGGGAGCACGGCGGAAAAGGTCGTGCGCACAGCCGGCTGTCCTGTGCTGACCGTTCCGTTGCCGGCGTCCGCTGGTCAGCGAAAATCGACGTAAGCGAAATAAGGGGGGCGATAATGTTTAGACGACACGTTCGATCATGGGCCTGCTGCTTGAGCATTGGCTTGATGGTTGGATCGACATGGGTCATGGCAGGGGAGGAGGAAAAGCTTGGTCTTGCGCAAACCGAGCAGACGGTTGAAGTCACGATCAAGGATTTCAAGTTCGTGACGAAGCAGGGGACGTTGCGCCTTGGACTTCCGACGGTAATCAAGGTGAGAAATGAGGATGCGGAACGGCACGATTTCAGTTCGGTCATGTTCGAGGGGCTTCCGGCGCAAATCGAAAAAGACGGGGTGATCGTCTATGGCCGCGGTTTAGGAGGAGTATTTCTCGACTCGAACCGCGATGCGGTGGTGCGGTTTGACATGTCTCGCCCTGGGCGGCATGAGTTCCGATGCTCGATTCATCCGACGATGAGCGGAGAATTACTTATCCTAAGCACGGAGGCTGTGTGAGAGTCCTGAGGGCTGCGTGCAAAGTTCTCTGAAGAAGATGAATAAATTCGTTCTTAGCCCATATCTCTTTTCTTCAACTGGATCATGAATATCGAACGTATTCTTCTGGCGACGGATTGTTCTCCCCGGGCGGAGGGCGCGGAGGCGTATGCCTGTATGCTGGCCGAGTCGTGGGGAACCGATCTGACGGTCGTGAACGTGTTGGAGTTGGCTCCGGGTCTTAACCCGGAATACCCGGTGAATCGCTTGTACGTGACTGAGCTGACGAAGCAGGCCACGCGGGCGCTGGACGAGTTGAAAGCACGGGCTGCCGATCGGGGGATTTCAGCTCATACTCGCATTGTGACGGGCATCCCAAGCCAAGAAGTGATCGCTGCGGCGGAAGCGGAGGATACGGACTTGATTGTCGTGGGCACCGCCGGGAAAACCGGACTTGAACATGTCCTGCTGGGAAGCACGGCGGAGCGGATCATTCGGGCAGCGCCCTGCCCCGTGCTTGCCATTCGGGCAGAGCGGTCTGGGGCGGAACAGACCGAGGGGGGGAGCCGTCCGATTCCGATCGAGAGGCTCTTGGTTCCGGTCGATTTCTCCGACTGCTCGCTTGATGCGCTGGAGTATGCGGTCGTTGTGGCCCGGCAGGCCAAGGCCTCCGTCACGTTGCTCCATGTCTTGGAGCCGGTCTCTTATGGGTTGGATTTCACGCTCACGATTCCGGCCTCGAGCAAGCACAAGCGGGAGGCAGCCGCCGAACGGCTTGCCGGTGTCGTCACGGCATTGAACGCCCTGAAGGTGAAGGCCGAATATCTCGTTCGCGGAGGACTTCCCAATGATTCGATTCTTGAGGCGGCCAGGACCGCGTCGGCCGATATGATCGTCATGGGGACGCACGGCCGACGTGGCCTGTCGCATGCCTTTTACGGGAGCGTGGCTGAGTCGGTGCTCCGGAAATCCCACTGTCCTGTCTTGACGGTTCGAAGCCTCAAATTTCGTTCAAGCCATCGCCGTGTGCTCGCGGACCCATCTGTTGGCTCGTGAATCCCTAGCTAAGGAGTCAGTCATGCGCACTAATGCGAAGAAGACCGGTGCAGTGAAGAAGCGGACTTTACCCGTGGCCGTCGGGTCTCCGGAACCGATCGAATTGCCGGATGGGATGTGGGACCGGATCGCGCGGAAAGCCCACGAATTGTGGGAGCAGCGGGGCCGGCAAGATGGGAACGATCTCAGAGATTGGTTCGACGCGGAAGACATCGTCATGGAAGAAATCCATGAAGCTCGGGAGTGAACGGGCGGCGGGTTTTTGGGCCCCGCTCCCGACGTCCTTGGCGGCGGTGCTTGCGCGGCTTGAATCGCTGTCCATGAGGCCTGGTTTTGTTTTCCAGCGGGAGATGGCGCTGGCGCGGGTGCTCAGACCCTATCTGGGAGATGGCGCGGGCAGAATCGTTCCTCCCCTCGCGCAAGAATCCGAACTCGCAGGCCTCTTCCTTCTCTGCGATTTCTATCCGGAAGATGGGCAATTGACGCTTATCGAACAGCTGCGGGACGTCATCACCGAACATATTCCGAACGAGGAGCGTGTCTGGCTCGATCCACTGAAACATTCCTATATCGATCTGCTCGAACCGACCTTGCCGCATGAGCCGGGCGAAGTGATCACGCTGCGTTCTCTCGGTGATGGAGCCTCGTTCATTCTGCCCGGCGGGGATTTCGCGAAGGAGTTTTCCCCTGGTTGTGCCTTGCTCACCCGTATCATTCTGGCCCCGGGCGATGAGGAGTCCGGCAAAGCGGTATGGAGCGGGTGCGGGCTGCTCTTGTCGCCGGACGACGCGAAGGCGCTAGTCGAGTTGACGGCTGAATGGCGGCGTGAAATGGAGATCAATTCTGGGTCCTTCGCGCTGGGTGAGTGGAAGGAATTTGCGAAGCGATTCGGGTACATGCTCCTCTGGGCTTTTGCACAGTTGCGCATGGATGCCTTGGTGGAAGCCGTCGTCCATATTCGCTATCGCCGTCCAGATGGGCAACCGTATCTTTACTCGGTGGCTTTGTATGATCACTATGAATATCGGCTGTTTGTCGATCGCCTGTCGGACATGAAGCACTTGGAACTGGAGCCACGGGACGGCCGAACAGAGGGGGCGAGCGCAGCCGGATCCCCCCAGCCGGCCCGTGTCTGGATTCAACGAGCGGTAGGCGGAACTGTCACCGGAGTTGCAGCGAGACTGACGCTGACCTCTTGCCAGCTGATCGTGGAATGTGACGGCCCGGAGCGGCTTGACCGTATCAAGCACGAGCTTGCGGCCTCCTTGGGATTTTCGCTGCACTTCCGAGGCGAGACGCTTGAGCTGCCGGTGCGGCAGCTGTCG
This sequence comes from Nitrospira sp. UBA6909, assembly GCA_002451055.1. Lineage (GTDB taxonomy): Bacteria > Nitrospirota > Nitrospiria > Nitrospirales > Nitrospiraceae > Nitrospira_D. The sequence continues at coordinate 9,409 of DKBD01000037.1, forward strand.
GTGTCTGAATTGATGTCGGATGAACCGCTAACCTTGGTCGTGGCCGAAGAAGAAGACCGCTCCCTGCTTAATCGGTTCTTAGAAAAGGCGTATCTGGAATGGTCTGATCAGCCTCATCTCGCACTGGGCGGGCAAACGCCACGCCATGCTGCCGCGACGTTGTCGATGCGCGACCAGGTCGGGGCCTTGATCGATGAAATGGCTGAGCACGATCCGGGCGTCTGGCGCATTGGACGCCCCGCGTTCGATTACAACCGTCTCCGCTCGCATGTCGGCCTGGATGATGAGGCGGCTGAGTGACAAGCCGATAGATGAAGCGAGGCGGGATGCCAATCGGATCGCCGATGTGCTGCGTCTCCATGGGCCTTTCGAGCCGCACCGCTTGCCTCTCGATGAAATGGAGTATACAACCATGCCGCAGATCATGAAGAAGCTGGAAGGCCGCTGGGTTACAACGTAAGGAGACGCAACGATGGCATCGGAACGAACGGTTATTGGCATCTTGGTCGGAGGGGGGCCGGCGCCGGGCATCAACAGTGTCATCGGTGCCGCGACGATCAGGGGAATTCTCGGCGGCTGCGATGTCGTCGGCATTCTTGACGGATTTAAGTGGCTCATGGAAGGCAGCACGGGGCGAGTTCGGCCGCTTTCGATCGAGGACGTCAGTCGGATACATTTTGGGGGAGGGTCGTATCTCGGCACATCGCGTGCGAACCCGACAAAACATGCGGAGCATCTCGACAACGTGTTGTTCGCGTTGTCGGGGCTTGGGGTCACGCGTTTGGTGACGATCGGCGGGGACGACACCGCATTTTCAGCCATGAAGCTGGAGGAGCGGGCCGGCGGCCGGCTTCAGGTGGTTCATGTCCCGAAGACCATCGACAACGATCTGGATCTGCCGTACGGGATTCCGACATTCGGGTTTCAAACCGCCCGTCACGTCGGAGTCGAAATCGTGAAGAATCTTATGGTGGACGCCCGCACCACGACGCGCTGGTATGTGGTCGTGACTATGGGGCGCAAGGCCGGCCATCTTGCGTTGGGCATCGGGAAGGCGGCCGGAGCCACGCTTACGATCATTCCGGAGGAGTTTCGAGAGCGGCCGGTCAGACTCCAGCGGTTAGTGGATGTCTTGATCGGGGCCGTGATTAAGAGGCTGGAGCACGGTCGTGCCGACGGCGTGATCGTGCTGGCCGAGGGGTTGATCGAAATTCTCGACCCTCGTGATCTCGGAGGGCTGGAGCATGTCGAACGCGACGAGCACGGTCATTTGCGATTGAGCGACGTGGATGTCGGCGACATGTTGCGGCGTGAATTGGCGAAGGGGCTCAAAATACTGGGGCTTTCCATTCCTCTCGTGGCGAAGAATATAGGGTACGAACTCCGATGCGCCGATCCGATTCCCTATGACATCGAATATACACGCGACCTTGGGTATTGTGCCGCGCAGTATCTTCTCGAAGGCGGGACCTCGGCGATGGTATCCATTCAAAACGGGGGGTTCACACCGATTCCGTTCGATCGCATGGTCGATCCCTCCACCGGGCGGGCCAAGGTCAGGATGGTGGATGTCGATACGCAGTCTTACCAGATTGCTAGACAATACATGATTCGGCTTACCGAGGCCGACATGAACGATGCGCAGAGCCTCGGTCGCTACGCCGCTTTGACCGACCTTTCTGTGGAAAAGTTTCGGGAGCGATTCGCCGCGGTGGTCTGAACGAAGGGCGTATACCGTATTGAAGAAAGGACATGCGGCATGAAGATTCTGGCGACGACAGATGGTTCAAAGTACGGCCGGTGGGCCGTTGAATGGCTGGCACAGATTCCGTTCACCGTCGAGCCGACGGTTCGTGTGCTCCATGTCGTGGACGTCGCCGGCTTGCGCGCGCCCTTCATGATCCAGCCCATGATCGTGGGAACCGAGCGGTTCCTCCAAGCCGAGATCAAGCGAATGGAGGCGAACGCGAAGGCTGCGAAGAAAGAAGCGGAAACGTTGCTAAAAGAAGCGGGCGTGAACGGAACGGTGGTTGTGGATCGCGGTGGAGTGGCGGCAACGATCATGAAGCATGCGAAGCGAGGCGTCAACCTAGTGTCGATCGGCTCACGGGGGTTGGACGTGCTGGATCGCTTCATGCTTGGTAGCATATCGAATCATGCGATCCATCATGCGCCGTGTTCTGTGTTGGTCGTGAAAGAGGCCCCCAGGCCTGTGCGGCGGATTCTACTTGCCGTCGACGGCTCGTCGGCGTCGGACAAGGCCGTCCGGTTCCTGCTCCGCAACATCAACCCGACTCCCGACGGTCCCGAGCATGATCCGGTGACGGTGACCGTTGCGCATGTGATGCCGTTTTTAAAGTATCCGGAACTGCGCCAGGCGGGGAAGATGTTGGTGCAGCGCTACGAGGACAAAGTGGCGAAAGTCGGTTTCCAGGTGCGAGAGGCCATGAGACTGGGGAAGCCGGCCGACGAAATTCTCACGGAAGCCAAGCAGGAGAAGGTTGATTTGATCGTCACTGGTGCCAAAGGGCTGGGGGCGATCGGCCGCACATTGCTCGGCAGCATCTCGACCCGCGTGGTGCAGCATGCCGAATGCTCAGTGCTCGTGGTTCGATGATCGATCATAGAGAAGGAGACGATGGGCGGGGAATTCTGCAGAGTGACGCCGATTGCTGGGTGTGGGGCGGCTGATCGATGTCAGCAACCAATAGCAATCGACCCTAATGAGGGAATAAGGCGCAGAAATGTAGATGGCTTTGGATTGGTCGCGAAATGATTTAATCGGTCCATACGCTTGACGAGAGGGAGGTGTGCGCAATAGACTAAGTAATCATTATTATGCTATTCAATCACTCTAACGATTTGTGAGGATACCATGTCTCCTTCTGCGAAGATGCAACAAGACCCTCTTCCTGACCGATTAGTGACGGGACTGTCAAAAATCGGATTGGCTATGAAGAGCAGAACTTGGCGACGACAAGGGCGTAAAGGGGTCGGCCCGTTGCAGGTTCAAGTGCTCACATACTTGAGAACATGTCCCGATCAGGCGGCCACCGTTTCGACTATTGCGCGGGAATTGGCAGTCAAGCTGCCGACGGCTTCCGAAGTGATCCGGACGCTCTCGGAGAAAGGACTGGTGCGGCGACGCCAGAGGGAGGCCGATCACCGTATCGTCAAAGTGCATCTGACCGCGCGTGGGGCGAAAGCGGGCAAGGTTGAAAGCGGGTGGCCGGAAATTCTGGCTGCTGCAACCAAGCAGCTTTCCCCGCAAGAGCAAGTCGGCCTGCTGACAGCCTTGGCAAAACTTATTCGGGTCCTTCAGCAGCAGGGGGAGATTCCTGTGGCGAGGATGTGCGTCTCTTGCCAGCATTTCCGCCCGAATGTTCATAAGAGCGGAGATCAGCCGCACCACTGCGAGTTCTTTGACGCTTCATTCGGGGATCAATCTATCCGTCTTGATTGTCCGGAATATGCTGCCGCTCCGACAGCCCAAGCGAAAAGAGCCTGATTCCTCGGAACCTATCCGACGTTGCCGTTCGTTTCGCTATGAAACGAGGGGCAATGTCGGAGGGGCTAAGGAACAAGGGGTCCCATCTCGTCGGCGTCCAACCAATGGTCCGTCTCAATCTGGGCGAACAAGTCATCCAAGGCCAGCTGGAGCGCCGATTCGATAGGTTCGCGGTCTGAGTTGGTCACCCACCGTGCCACGGACCCTGCCGCTGAACCTTCGGCGAGATAGGTTTTGACGGGCCGGTCTGCCTCGCTCATCTCCGCCTGTATGCGGATGTGGTAGTGATAGCGCCCTTGCCGAGAGGCTAGCGCCAACTTCGTCCCGATGCGGAGTATAACCTCGGCATGATCGGTCAAGACCGAACTGAATGTGCCCCGATGCTGGGCGTATTGAATGACCGCCTGCCGTAGGTCGTGGTGTGGCCATTCAAGCAAGGTAATGCCAGGCCTATGGTCTGCGCCTTCAAGGGCAGGAGCGCTGACGACGATCTGGATGGATTTGGGAATCGTCGTCGAGGCCGGGCCGGCCGGGAAAGGCTGTACCTGGATTCGGTGTACGCATCCGGTTGAAAGGATCAGCAGGAAAACGAGAAGTCGAGCAAACATGGATTGGGCCTGAGTCAGGGGCTCATCAATACGCAGACAGGTAACCTACTCATCTCAATCGGCTAATGGGCCGTGGGTCCTGAGGCCGGAGACAGAATCTTCAAATCCTCAATCGCTCGTGCGGCCTGTTCTCGATACCGGCTCTCGGCCGGGTTGGTATACGCATCAACGACACGCTGATAGGACGCGCGCGACCTGTCGGGCTGTTGCCTGATGGCGAAATACTGGCCCAACGCGATCCAGTTTTGCGCCGCTGTTTCCCTGGCCGTCATCATGAGCGCGAACTCCCGGGTGACCCGAGAGGTTCCCTGTAATTGCGCCTGTTTCTTGATGCGGTCCGCCATGTCATCCGCCATGGCTTCGATCCGGTGGTTCTCATGCACGGCGGCCTCAACTTGATTGGCCTTGAGATAGGAGTAGAAGGCCTCCACATGATCTTTGATGAGGTCCGCCTGCCGCTCGTACGCATCGTGCGCACAGCTTGAAAGGGTCACCAAGAAAAGAGCCAGGACATAACTCACTGGACAGGTCAGGAGGCGGCCCAGCATTGTCATATCGCCCTCATCGGTTAGCGCGTGGGACGGACCAATGATCGGCAAGTCTAACACATGCGCTCAAGAAAAGCCCTTGAACCGGTCACGACCGCTGCGCTATCTTAAGAGCCTATTGCTAATGAGCAAGACCTTCTCCGGGCGAGGTCGAAATCGTCCGGACAACGAGGAGGATGATAATGAGCAAGAGCTTAAAAGGGACCAAGAGTCACGACAATCTTAAACATGCCTTTGCCGGTGAATCTCAAGCCAACCGCCGCTATCTCTATTTCGCGCGGCGCGCCGATATCGAAGGCTATCCCGATGTGGGCGGCTTGTTTCGCGACACATCGGAAGCGGAAACCGGCCATGCCTTCGGCCACCTGGACTTCCTGAAAGAAGTCGGAGATCCGGCCACCGATAGCCCGATCGGCAATACGGACGCAAATCTCAAGGCCGCTATTGAGGGTGAAACCTACGAGTACACCCAAATGTATCCGGGGATGGCCAAAACCGCGCGAGATGAAGGATTTCCGGAATTGGCCGAGTGGTTTGAGACGTTGGCGAAAGCCGAGCGGTCGCATGCCAATCGGTTTCAGAAGGGGCTCGATAATCTGAAGCAGAACTAGAAACCCATCGCGTTCAGCCGTCGGTGTGAACCTTTTCCATACCGATAGCCGACGGCTGAACAGATATGCGTATTTCCTCCCATGAAGGGCCTCAGCCTCATCAATCCAGTCGATCCCAAACAACTGGACAAAGAAACGCTGCGCATCTACGAAATCTGTGACGGCTGCCGCCGCTGCTTCAACCTCTGTCCGTCATTCAATACGCTGCTCGGACGTATCGATGATTATGAGGGAGATGTCGCCAAGCTGGCGCCTACCGATCATAGCCGGATCGTCGATGAGTGTTACTACTGCAAACTCTGTTTCAACCATTGTCCGTACACACCGCCCCATCACTATGAGATCGATTTTCCTCATCTCATGGTTGTGTGGAAAAAGCGTCTGGCGGCGGAACGTGGCGTCCGCTGGCGGGATCGTCTCCTCATCATGACGGATCAGATTGGGAAGCTGGGTAGTCTCACTGCTGCCCTGACAAATGGATTGTTGCGGAGTCGCCTGGTCCGCTGGGCCGTTGAATTGGTCATGGGAGTCCATCGAGACCGCCACGTGTTGCATTTCGCCGGCGAGACGTTTCCCCGGTGGTTCAGCCGTCGTGCACAGCCTCAGCCAGCTGTGGCGCCGATCCGCAAGGTCGCGTTGTTTTCTTCCTGTCTCGTTAATTATCAGGCGACCGACATCGGCAAGGCGACAGTGCAGGTGTTGGAGAAAAACGGCGTCCACGTGGTGGTGCCCGAACAGCGTTGCTGTGGCATGCCGAATTTCGATATCGGCGAGACGGAGGCGATTCGGCAGGCCGCGCGCGCCAATGTGGCCTCGCTGCATCCCTGGGTCGCTGAGGGGTATGATGTGGTAGTGCCGACGGCCAGCTGCAGTTTGATGCTCAAACGCGAATATCCGGAACTCAACCCAGATGAACAGACCAAGCGGGTCGCCGAGCGGACCTTCGATGTGTGCGAGTATTTGATGGTGATGAAAAAAGCCGGACAATTGGCGACCGATTTTGCGGTGCATCCAGGTCGGATCGCGTACCAGATTCCTTGTCACTTGCGGGACCAGAACATCGGCTTCAAGTCCAAAGAATTGTTGGAGTGTGCCGGCGCGCAGGTCGAGGTGGTCGAACAATGTTCCGGCCATGACGGTTCCTGGTCTGCGAAACGGGAGTTCTTTCCGCTTTCCATGAAGATCGCCGGAAAAGCCGTGCGCGCGATCGAACAAGTGCAGGCCGATCTTGTCGCGTCCGACTGCCCGCTTGCCGGGCTGCAGTTGGATCAGGCGGGGGCTTCAGAGCATGTGGGAGGCAAGGCGACTCGCCACCCGATTCAGATCGTCCGCGATGCCTATGGGCTTCCATCTGATCAGTGAGAGGTCAGTGATTTGAATGCTCAATAGAACATTCAATATTGACGATTGAACGTTCTGCCGGAAAACGATCCATGCGTCACGGTTGACGAATGACGGGACCATCAGTGAAGACAATCACAGTGGACGATATCCTCACCAACGAGGCGTACGACCGGCAGCGGGATGCTTTCCGGTCCAGAATCATCGAACTCAAGCGGAGGCGCAGGATTTCCATCGGCCCGCTGGTCACGCTGATCTTTGAAAATCGGGAGACCCTGCGATTTCAGATTCAAGAGATGCTCCGCGTTGAGCGCATTACTGATCCGGCCAAGGTCCAGGAGGAACTGGACGTCTACAATGCCCTGCTCCCAGCGCCCGGCGAGTTGAGCGCCACGCTCTTAATTGAAATTACCGATGAAGCCATGATGAAGACGTGGCTTGATCGGTTCATGGGGCTTGATCACGGCGAGAAGCTGGCGATCGTAGCGGATGGCGAGCGAATCTTCGGGGAGTTCGAAGGCGGCCGTAGTCATGACACGAAAATCAGCGCGGTCCATTTCGTCAGGTTTCGGCCGACCGCATCGATGAAAGAAGCCTTTGCCGATCTCCGTCGGCCGGTGGCGATCACCGTGAATCATCAGGGCTATCAGGAAGAAGCGCCCGTTCCCGGCAGCATGAGAGAAGAATGGCTCTCCGATCTGAAAGGCGTTGCAGAGTTGTAAGTGCTGGGCGCTGAGGTCGTAACCATTGTCCTTCTTTCGACTTGTACTCAGCACTCAGGACTGAGCACTGGACATCCATGGCATCTGTCTTACTGAACAAACGCATTGAGTTCGCCGCTTCCCACCGCTACATCAAGCCGGAGTGGGATGAGGCGAAGAATCGCGCCGTGTTCGGTCCATGTTACAACCCGCCAGCACATGGCCACAACTACATGCTCGAAGTTACCGTGGCGGGAGAGATTGATCCCGTCAACGGCATGGTCGTCAACCTCTTCGACCTGAAACGAGTTCTCCTTGATGTGCTCGAAGAGTTCGACCACAAGAATCTCAATCTGGACATGCCCTACTTCAAGGACCGGATTCCCACATCGGAGAACTTTGCGCGGCTGCTCTGGACAAAACTGGCTCCTCAGCCGGATATTGGGGCACTTCACACCGTCCGCCTCTATGAAGACGAGGACCTCTATGCCGAAGTGACGGCGACAGGGGGACTCGATAGGGCGTCTGTGACGAGGCGCTATTCCTTCACGGCCGTCCACGATGGAAACCAGGGCCACAGCTGGGATCTCTACGTGACCGTCCATGGGCCAATCGATCCGGTCACCGGTATGGTCACCGACATCGCTGCGATGGATCGGCTGGTTCTGGACCACGTCGTAAAGACGTTCGACAGGCAGGATCTTCGGCAGGTCATCGGCACTCAGTCGGTCAGCGGGTCTGCCGTGGCGAAAACGATCTGGGACCGGCTAACCGGCCGTCTATCCAGCGGCACGCTCTCCAACATCCACCTCGATCAAACACGCGATCTTTCCTTCGACTACGCCGGGTAATCGGGCGGCTCCCGACCTCTCTGTGCAGCGGGTCACCCACGAATCGGAGCGCCTTTCCTCTCTGCCATGGATTGAGGATGAGGCGGGGGGTGCGGCCGCCGCTGAGAACTTGTACCACTTGCTACAAGAAGCCTAGAATTAACTATGCCATCAAGGCACAGGATGAATGATCGCAAAAGGAGGTCTGCCAATGGTCATGGTGAAGGTCCTCAAGATTGTTGGAATCATCTGGGCACTCCTAGGAACGGCGAATATCCTCCTTGGAATGTATGCTGGCCCGATATCAGAAGGAATTCCCACATTTGGGGTCATGTTTAGTGTGACGTTGTTTATCATGCCGGGCCTGATTGTGTACGGAATCGGGGAATGGAACGCACGGAAAATGGGCCGATGAAAGGAGGGCGGAGTCTGTAACCGTCTAGGAAATGCATCTGCCTGATCGACGCCTGTTCTCTCGGTTCGCTCCGGCGCCCATCACTGTTTCGGCTGGTGGTGAGGTTGGCTTTTGCCTTCTGTGCGTGATGTTTCGTCCTGGGTCTTGAGTGGGGTAAAACGGACGGCGTAGGCATCCTGGTTGGGCAACTTGATGAAGACCATGACTCCCGTATCTGGGTGTATCGTGAATGCTCCGGTGCCTGTCAGTGTGTTGTCACCGGATGGTTCTAGCTCCACCTGGATTCTGGTCTTTTCATACCCATGTTGGATGGTGGCCTTGGCTCGTGCTCCATCCGTGGGGATTGCCTTGTCCGAATGGTCCGTCACATACAACACGAGCGCTCCGTCTTTGGCCACCAGTTCGAGATGATAGGGCCCTGTCGCGTGTGCTTGCCCCCCATGAAGCGCCTTCACAAGATCGTCGTGTTTCGCCTTGTGAGCCTCCACCGGGACTGACCAGGCCAGCATCGCACTGAGGGTCAGATGACACAGCAGATATTTCATAGTCGATTCTCCCGTAAGGCTGGCCCTATGCCGATCAGCCTATGGTGGAGCGGGTGCGGATCATTCAGTGTTTCGATGGTTAGAGTTGGTGGCCCTCACCGCCTGTTCGTGACGTTCCCGGTCGTTGGATATCCGTCGAGGCACAGTCTTTCTGCTCTGGTCAAGGTATGCCGATGCCAGCTCTATGTCAACGGCGGAGCGAGATCTGATTTGGAGACCGGTAAGGGAAGAGGATTATTTCAGCAGATGATCTGAAATCAGCGCGGCGAGTTCGGCTGGCTCGACCACGCCCTCGCGGGTCAGGAGCAGCTTGCCGTTCGCAAAGAAGTGAGTGGTTGGATAGGTCTCGAATGTGTGGGTCTTCTTGATCTCGCGGCAGCGTCCGGGGACGTGCATCTTGGCTTTGCCGACCTTGATCGTCGGAAACTTTGCAGCAGTCGCTTCAAGGATCGGATCATAGGCCTTGCATGGCTCGCAGGTAGCCAAACCATATGCCACGACGGCGCCGTCGCTTTCGGTGAACTCCTTGTAGTTGGCGTCGCTGACGTCTTGAAGTATGCCAGACATAGTAACGAGTGCTGAGTGCTTGTGAATAGTGCTGAGGACCGAGTTCTGAGTGCTGAGCGGGGAGAGCGTTCCTCTTCCGTCTCAGCACTCAGTTCTCAGCACTTCTTAGCCGAGCTTTGCGAGCGCCGCCAGGATGTCCTTGTCCTCACGGGCCGTCTTAATCTCCTGCACCTTCGCATAGGCGACCTTGCCGCTCTTATCGACGATCACGGTTGCCCGTTTGGAGCAGTTCAGCGGCTCAAAGTAGAGACCGTACTCCTTGCAGGTTTTTCGGTGCACATCGGACAGGAGGCGGTGCTTCAGATCGAGCGAGTCAGCCCAGGCCTTGTGTGAAAAGAAGCTGTCGCAGCTGATGCCGAACAGCTCTGCATTGGCCGATTGAAATTGGGGGAAATCGTCGGACAAGCATTTGTTCTCCCCATGACACACAGGGCTCCAGTCCAGGGGATAGAAGCAGAGCACGACGTTTTTCTTGCCGCGGTAATCGCTCAACTTCACATCTTTCTGATCCTGATCCTTCAACTCAAAATCCGGGGCTGTATCGCCGGCCTTGATTTCTGGTGCTACGTCGCTCATCTCCGGTCCTCCTTTGTAGGCATCGCTAGATATTGACACGTCTGAGATCTCAGGTTTCGAAGAGACCTCTCTTTCAAAGATAAAATTTCTACCCTGCGCTAGGAAGGCTTGTCAACGGGTCGGAAGGCCTATGATATGAAGTGAGACGAGTGGGTAAAATCCGGAGTAGGCGGTCAAATCGTTCATTGGGTTCGAAGCTCGCGGAATCCCAGCATGCGTCCTGCGGGAGCCGCTGTGCGATAATTCACGATGCGGACCGTCCGGCCGAGCAGTTGAAGGTGGACGTCAGCCCCAACCTTGGGAGATTGCCCGAGACGCAGCAATTCGTTGGCCGATTCCGTGAGGAGTTCCCGTGCGGTGCCATCAGAGAGACCCTTACCCTGCCAGGTCTCGATCTCGTCCAGCCCGAATTTGCCGAGCCCCAGCGAATAGGACCAGACTTGGTCGGTCCTCGTGGTGTCGTCATGCGTGATCGCGACGTGGTCGTCCAGGATAAATGCGGTGAGCGGGCGGTCTTGCCAGTCCGATGGGTTGAGATAATCGCGCGTGGTCACGTCATAGGCGGTCCCTTGCGTTAAGAATGTCAGGCCACGTGCCAAACGGGCGGCGAAGAGCACGGTGTCCGGCATCTCCCGCGGAGCCGCAAGAGACGGCGCAATGGCGCCCATCAGCTCATGTTCCCAGGCCAACTGTTTCATCACGTCTGCTACCTGGTCGGCTGGTAGGGGCATGACGGTATGGGCCGACCATGGCCCATGGCTTGCTTGCCAGGATTCTGGAGAACCTGTTTCGTGGTGGATCACCAATGGTCCTCCGTATTCACGCTCGTACCAGACCTTCAGCTCATCCGTCGAAGGGGCTGTGCCACGATAGCCGATGAAGTAGAGGGGAGGTCGTTTGGCTGAAGGTTTGGGAGTCTTTTTGCGAATTCTCATATCAGATTCCGTTTCGTGCTCTTCGGGACGCGGCTCCTAACTCCTCACCCTTACTGCATAACTCCTAACGGGTTACTTCCCTGCCTTTTTGGCTTTGCGCCGATCTTCCGGATGGAGAAGACGCTTGCGGAGGCGCAGGTTCTTGGGGGTGATCTCCACCAGTTCGTCTGCCCCGATGTATTCCAGTGCGAATTCCAACGTCATCTCGCGCGGAGGGGTGAGGATCAGAGCTTCATCGGAACCGGACGCCCGCATGTTCGAGAGGTGCTTTTCCTTGCATACATTGACGTCCAGATCCTCGTCCCGACTGTTTTGTCCGACGACCATCCCCCGATAGACTTCGATGCCGGGACCGATAAACAGCTCCCCGCGTTCCTGCGTCATGAACAGTGCGTAGGCGGTGCTGGTGCCGTCTTCGAAGGCGCAAAGCGAGCCGTGCGGCGAGACGAGCAGATCCTGTTCATGCGCCGGTTCGTAGGCCTTGAACACGTGGTGCATAATGAGCGTGCCGCGCGTCTTGGCCATGAGGATGTTCTTCAAGCCCATGATGCCGCGTGTGGGAATGTAATATTCCAAATGCATCTCGCCCATGCCGGTGTCGGAGTGGACCAGCTTCATATGCCGCATTTCGCCGCGGCGTTTCCCGATCTCTTCGATGACGGCCCCCTGATACATTTCCGGCACTTGAATGGTCAATTCTTCGAAGGGCTCCGTAACCTTGCCGCCGTCTCGATGGAGAATGACTTCCGGCTGAGACACTTGCAGTTCGTAGCCTTCCCGCCTCATCTGTTCGATCAACACGCTCAGATGCAACTCGCCGCGCCCAGCAACCAGAAAACGGTCTGCACTGTCCGTCTCACTCACTCGCAGTGATACGTTGGTCTCCAGTTCTTTGAAAAGTCGTTCGCGGAGGTGGCGCGACGTCAAGAACTTGCCCTCCCGCCCGGCAAAGGGGCTGTTGTTGACAGAGAACGTCATCTGTACGGTCGGCTCGTCGATCGTCACGCGGGGAAGGGCGACCGGCTGCTCGGCGTCGGCGATGGTATCGCCGATGCCAACCTCCTCAAGACCTGCCACCGCGACGATTTCCCCCGCCTCGGCTTGTTCCGTATCCGCCCGTTCTAGGCCGGAATAGACCGCGAGGTCCGACACTTTTCCAGGGAGCCGCTCGCCGTTTTTCCCGAGCACCAGGACATTCTGCCGGCGGGCGATCGCCCCCGATTGGATCTTGCCGATTCCCATTTTGCCTTTGTAAGAATCCTGCGCAAGAGCCAGCACGAGGATCTGGAGCGGGGCAGTGGCATTGATGGCCGGCGCTGAAATTTGCTCCAGCACCGTGTCGAGCAACGGGGTGATGTCGGTGCCCGGCTTGTTCGCATCGAGCGAGGCGATTCCTTTGATGGCCGAGGCATAGACGATCGGGAAGTCGAGTTGTTCGTCGGTTGCGCCAAGATGAACGAAGAGATCGAACGTGCGGTTGACGACATCGTCGATCATGGCATCAGGCCGGTCGATCTTGTTGATGACGACGATGGCCTTGTGTCCGAGCGCCAGGGCCTTGCGCAGCACGAAGGTCGTCTGCGGCATCGGGCCTTCCTTGGCGTCGATCAGAAGCAGCACCCCGTCCACCATCCGAAGGGTTCGCTCCACTTCGCCGCCGAAATCGGCGTGGCCAGGCGTGTCGACGATGTTGATCTTGACCCCCTTGTACACGACGCTGGCGTTCTTGGCCCGGATCGTGATCCCGCGTTCGCGTTCTTGATCCATGGAGTCCATGATCCGCTCGCCCATATCGTCGATCTTGCGGTGGACATGGGTTTGGCGAAGAATGGCGTCGACGAGCGTTGTCTTGCCGTGGTCGACGTGGGCGATAATGGCGATGTTCCGGATATCGTTCCGGCGGTCTTGAGGAGCGCGTAATTGCGACATAGGTTCCGTTCTTCTGTTCGCGACAAAAAAAAGACGCCCCGACGGTGAGGCGTCAGGCAGAGTATACCCGACGCACCGGTGCCGCACAAGCGGCGGTCCTATGCCGGGTTCATGTGGAAACTTGAGTTTTCGAGGGGTGCGTTGTATGGTGTTTTTGCCGCTCTCGGAGACCACTTTTCCCCAAGGGTTGCAATCCCATGTCAGACGATGATCGATTCATAGAGTTTCGAGAACGGCTGCGATCGCATTGGCACCGGGGGCAGCTTGCTTCAATCACGGCTCGCTGGCGCTGGTGGCAGTTCGCTCTCGTTGGAATCTTGGTCTGCGCCATCGTCGGAGCCACGACGGTTGGAGGAGTCATCTGGTACTTCTCGCGGGACATGCCTTCGCTCGACCTTCTCGAGAACTATCAGCCAAGTTTGGTCACGACGGTCTATTCTGAAGATCGGCAACCCATCGGCCAGTTTTTTATCGAACGCCGCATTCTGACCCCGCTCGCCGATATCCCCCAAGTGCTCACTCAGGCGGTCATTGCCACCGAGGATGTCAGGTTTTTCGAGCATCCTGGGCTGGATTATGTGGGCATGCTGCGCGCAGCCTGGACGAATATCCGGCACGGCGGCAGGAAGGTAGAAGGGGCCAGCACGATCACGCAGCAGTTGGCCCGGTCGTTGTTTCTTTCATCGGAGCGGTCGTATGAGCGCAAGATCCGCGAGGTGATACTGGCCTATAAGATGGAAGTGGTGACCGGGAAAGAGCGAATACTTGAAACGTACCTCAATCAAATCTACTTCGGGCAAGGGGCGTACGGCGTCGCCTCGGCTGCCCAATCGTACTTCGGAAAGGATCTCGCCAAACTGACGCTCGCGGAGGCGGCGTTTTTGGCAGGACTTCCAAAATCTCCTAGTCGATACTCTCCGTTCACGGCCTATGAACGGGCCAAGAAACGGCAGGAACATGTATTGTCCAGGATGGAAGACGCCAAGTTCATTTCGGCGGCTGAACGTGAAGCCGCCGCCGCCGAAACGCTGAACTTTCACCGGCCCAGCAACGAACAGATTGGTCCGCATTTCGTGGAATATATCCGTCAATTGATGGTGGCGAAATACGGAGAGACGATGGTCTACAAGGGCGGTCTGCAAATCCATACCACGCTGAATTTGGGGATGCAGAGAGCGGCCGAGGCGGCGTTCGCCGCCGGCATCCGTGAGCTCGACAAACGTCAGGGATGGCGGGGGCCCCGGCGAGCCGTGGACCTGGGCACGCTTCAGCCCCCGGCGGCGACATCAAGCGACAAGCCGCTCAAGCCCGGCGACATCGTCGAAGGGATCGTGCTGAAAGTCGCGAAGGATCACTATGCGGTGCAAGTCGGGGCGGTTGCGGGGCGGTTGGCTTTCGACGACATGGCCTGGGCTAAGCGTGTGCTGAAAGGACCGAACCCCGACGTCGATTTCGTGGTGAATCCAAATCTCAGGCGCCTGCTGAATCCTGGTGATGTCATCGACGTCGGAGTCAAGAAGATCGGCAAGGACGGGATGCATCTGACGCTCGAGCAGATGCCGATCGTCGAGGGAGGCCTCATCGCGATCGACCCAAAGAGCGGCGCGGTTCGAGCGATGATCGGAGGCGTAGATTTTACGCGAAGCGAGTACAATCGGGCGGTGCAGGCGCATCGGCAACCGGGCTCGGCGTTCAAGCCGCTCATTTATGCGACCGCGATGAGTCAAGGGTTGAGCCCGGCCACGCAGATTCTCGACGCGCCGGTCGTGTATGAGCAAGAGGAAGACGACAAGATTTGGAAGCCAGAGAACTATGGGCGGAAGTTCCACGGCATGGTGAGCCTGCGCGACGCGCTGGCTCAGTCGCATAATCTTGCGACGGTGCGGCTGCTTGACAAGGTGGGGGTCAAGAGCGTCATCGAATTCTCACGTTCGGTCGGCCTGACGAGTCCGCTGCCGGCCGATCTCTCCTTGGGGTTGGGTTCATCATCGGTGGGCCTGCTTGAACTGACGGCGGTCTACGGTGTCTTTCTGAACCAGGGAATCAGGGTGGAGCCCTTTGCCATCAAAGCCGTGGAAGACAGCACGGGACAGGTGCTTGAATCGATCCAGCCGGAGTCCAATGAGGTCATGACCAAGGAGGCAGCCTACCTCATCACCAACATGATGGAAGATGTGGTGCAAAAGGGGACAGGACAAGCCGCGCGAGCTCTCAATCGCCCGATTGCGGGAAAAACTGGAACAACCAACGATTATGTCAATGCATGGTTTATCGGTGGAGCTGCCAATTTGGTGACTGGTGTGTATGTGGGCTTCGACGACCGCCGATCGCTCGGGGAAAGCGAAACGGGCGCTCGAGCGGCCTTGCCGATATGGATGGGATTCATGAAAGAAGCAGTCAAGCAGCTCCCTGTCGCGCCGTTCGAAATTCCCGAGGGGGTCACGTTCGTGAAGGTTGATGAATCGACTGGATTGCTGGAGTCGGAGCAGGACGGCGAGGGGGAGAAAGGCGTTGTGGAGCTTTTCGCCAGAGGGAGTGAACCGACGCGGGCGGTGTCTCGCCAGAGAGACCCGACGGATTTTTATAAACTGGATCAGATTCCAGAAGGGCAGCCGGCTGAAGAGGACGGTTTGTGAACCGACCGCTTAAGTATACATACATGGGCTAAGACGTTGAGTCTTTGAACTCTTCATGCCACGCCATCTGGATCATTTCGAGAATCTTTTCGTTGGATTTCTTCGGATCGTCCTTGAATTCCGGCAAAGCCATAATCCAAGCATGCATATCGGTAAATCGAACGGTGAGGGGATCGATTTCCGGGTGCTCCTCGACCAAGCGAATCGCGATCTCTTCGGCGTCCTGCCATTTTAAATCCATAGTCACTCCATAATAAAGAAGAGCGTATCGAAGGTGGCTTATCGTACGAGACTAATAGGATCAGTGACAACCGAATCCGATCCGATGACGTGCCATACCCCATACGCGACAAGCTTTTGCTGTTTGCGTGCATTCATCACGTTATTTCAGAGACCTTCCTGCCTTCAAGTCCCCGCTTGAGGCTATCATCAAGCATCGCAACAGAAAGGGGCTTGGCCGCTTGCTCCAGGTTGGCCATGCAGGCGCGAATCGCTTTCGGATCGTGTCCGTCCGTCGCCGATGTCAGCGCCGACAAAGCCGTGCGGATGGAAGTGCGCGCTTCTTCAGGGACAAGGTGGCTGCCATCCGACAAAGACTTTTCCGTCGTGGTGAGCAACGCCCTGGCATCCAGCCGCGCTTCGATCAGTTTGCGGGCGGCGACGTCTTCCTGTGCGAACTTGAACGAGTCTTCGATCATCTGTTCCACTTCGCTGTCCGAGAGGCCGTAAGACGGCTTGACGTCGATCGATTGGCTTTGGCCGGTCCGCATATCACTGGCTGTGACGTTGAGAATCCCGTTCGCGTCAATCAGGAAGGTCACCTCGATGCGCGGCACGCCAGCCGGCAGTGGTGGCACCTTTAGGCGGAAGCGGGCGAGACTGCGGTTGTCTTTCGCGAGTTCGCGTTCGCCTTGGAGGATGTGGATATCAACGCCGGTCTGGCCGTCCACGTAGGTGGTGAACATTTCCTTGGCACTGGCCGGAATCGTGGTGTTCCGGCGGATCAAGCTGCTCATCACGCCGCCCATCGTTTCGATGCCGAGAGACAGCGGCGTCACGTCGAGGAGCAGCATATCGGTGGTGCCGCCGCTCAGAATGTCCGCCTGCACCGCCGCGCCGAGCGCCACCACCTCATCTGGATTGAGATTGCAATGAGGTTGCTTGCCGAATAGCTCCTGTACGCGTCGCCTGACGAGCGGCATTCGAGTGGATCCGCCCACCAGTACGACTTCGTCGATATGATCGGGAGCAAGCTCCGCATCTTTCAGCGCCAGCCTGCAGGGGGCCAGCGTGCGCTCGATGATGTCCGTGACCAATGATTCAAGGTGATCGCGCGTCAGCTCTCTCGTGAAGCGGGCTTGCCCGTCCGGGAGTTCGATCAGAATCTGAGTCTTCTGTTCGTCCGATAAACGAATTTTGGCCCGTTCCGCTTCCAAGCGGACTGTCTGCATATGGTCGGGATAGGCATTGAGGTCGATGCCATGCGTGGCGCGGATGTCGTCAAGAAAAAGGTCGGCTATCCGGCGGTCGATATCATCACCGCCGAGATGTGTGTCTCCATTCGTGGCGAGGACTTCGAAGATACCGTCCTTCAGCTTGAGGATGGAGATGTCGAANNCTGATATGTTCGCCCAGGTGAGCCTCAGCCCGTTGTTTCAGTTCTTTCAGGATCATGGCGGAGATCTGCGGCGGTGAGTAGGTCTTCCCGTCCAGGTTGATGCGGATGACGCCTCCTTGTTCGGTTAAGGCATAGGGGAAGTAGGCCAACTCGCTCTGCACATCCTCAAGGGCTTTGCCCATGAACCGTTTCACCGAATAGACCGTCCGGTTTGGGTTGCGGGTGAGATATTCCTTCGCCGCATCTCCGACGATCATACCATTATCCGTCATGGCTACGACGGAGGGGACCATTGCGCGTCCATTGCGTCCGGGAATCACGCTGGGCATCCCGTTGTTCATGTACGCGATCAGCGAATTGGTGGTGCCTAGGTCGATGCCAACGATACGAGCCATGTGGATTATCCAATTGTCTCGACAAGGTCGTTCACGATGTTCTTGACGTAGGTCCGGTTGGAAAGAACGTCGCGCATGCGCTTGAGGAGGCGATCCCGTTCCACGCGGGCCTGGCTACCGGCTTCGCCGCGGTCTTGGAGCGCATCCCAGTCGGCGAAGAGCCGCTGGAGTTGTTGTTCCATGTCTCGCTTGCGCTGTTCCAACGCCTCCTGCTCGGTGATGAGCTGCGTGCGAAGCTGACGGCCTTCCGGGGACGCACGATCGCTGGCCCGGTACGCCTCGAGCGTCTCTTGCAGGCCGAGAATTTCCTCAAAGAGATCGGCCGGCGGCGTCGTGCGGATCTCTTTGACCGATCCTGCTTCCAGGTCGAGCAGATACTCGGCGCGCTGAATCGGATCACGGAGCGTGCGATAGGCCGTGTTGAGAGTCGCTGCATTGCCGAGGCTGATGGCTTGCTCGGTCTGGCTCTTCTTCTGATAAAAGTCCGGATGAAATGCACGGCTCAATTCGTAGAACTTCGCTTCTAGCTTGTTCTGGTCGATGGTCAACCGACGGGGGAGCCCGAAACACGTGAAATAATCCGTTTCTTTCGAAACGGGCTGGACCTTCACGCAGCGTTCGCAGAAATATTCCCCGGACATTTCGGACTGGCAGTGCCAGCACATGCTTCTGGCCATCTGAATGTCACGGGAGCCGGCACTGTGGGTGGAATGATCCATATGTGCTACCATTTTCTCCAACAAAACAGGCACAGCAGGAAGCCATGCCCAAAGTAAGGAAATAAGGACGTCTCGCCGAGGATCGTTAGGTTGAGAACGATTCTCCGCAGCCGCAGGTCTTGTTGGCGTTCGGGTTCACAAATTTGAAATTACCGCCCATGAGATCCTTGTGATAGTCGAGCCGTGTGCCTTGCAGATAGATCGCGCTCTTGGCGTCGATGATCACCTTGACTCCGTCAAACTCGAAAACCTGGTCATACTGCCCGATCTTGTCGTCGAAGTTGATCGTATAGCTCAGCCCTGAGCAGCCGCCGCCCTTGACGCCGAGACGGAGC
Organism: Nitrospira sp. UBA6909; assembly: GCA_002451055.1. GTDB lineage: Bacteria > Nitrospirota > Nitrospiria > Nitrospirales > Nitrospiraceae > Nitrospira_D. Next base: position 28,226 of record DKBD01000037.1, read on the forward strand.
CCGCCGGCCTCGATGCCTTGCACATTGATGAGTCGCTTAATTTCCTTCAGCGCAGCCTCGCTCAAGGTGATGATCGGCTCCGGTGTTGTCGTGTCCGAGATGGTCATGGTGGGTTCCTTTCTCCGCCGCGGGATTACTTAGTCTCCTCCGTCTTGTCGCCCGTCTTCTTCTGATAGTCCGTCAGCGCAGCTTTGATGGCGTCTTCCGCCAGTACGGAACAATGAATCTTCACCGGCGGGAGGTTCAGCTCCTGCACGATGTCCGTGTTCTTGATGTTTCGGGCCTCCTCGATCGTTTTGCCTTTGAGCCATTCGGTGGCCAGGCTGGAGCTCGCGATTGCCGAGCCGCAGCCGAAGGTCTTGAACTTGGCGTCCACGATCGTATCGTTCTGCACCTTGATTTGAAGCTTCATGACGTCGCCGCATTCAGGAGCGCCGACCATTCCGGTGCCGATGCCCTCTTCGTCCTTCTTGAAGCTCCCCATGTTGCGGGGGTTGTTGAAATGATCGACCACTTTATTGCTGTATGCCATGATGACCTCCTGCTGTGTCGTGCTGTTCGTAAAGCGTCACCAGGTTCTCTGTTTCACGCCTTACATTTCACCGTTCGTGTTTCACGTCATTGTTCTTCAGTGGGCGGCCCACTGAACGGATTTCAAATCTACGCCTTCTTTGGCCATTTCATAGAGCGGAGACATTTCCCGCAATTTGGACACGATCTCAATGACTTTCTTGATCGTGTAGTCGATCTCCTCGTCAGTGTTGAACCGGCCAAGGCCGAAGCGGATCGACGAATGGGCGAGTTCCACGCCGACGCCGAGTGCGCGCAACACGTAGGAGGGCTCCAGCGTGGCCGATGTGCAGGCCGAGCCGGATGAGAGCGCGATGTCTTTCATGCCCATCAGCAACGATTCGCCTTCGACGTAGGCAAAAGAGATGTTCAGATTACCCGGCAGCCTGTCGGTGGGGTGGCCGTTCAAGTAGCTTTCTTCCAATCCATCCGTAATGGCTGCCTGGAGCCGGTTGCGCATCGCCGTGAGGCGCGCCGATTCCGCTTCCATTTCCTGCTCGCACAGCTCGCAGGCCTTGCCGAATCCGACGATCAAGGGGACAGGCAATGTGCCGGACCGCATGCCGCGTTCATGGCCGCCGCCGTCGATTTGCGCGACCAGCCGGACCCGAGGACTCTTCTTTCTGACATACAGTGCGCCGATTCCCTTGGGGCCGTAGATCTTGTGGGCTGAGAACGACATGAGGTCGATGCCCATGGCCTGCACGTCGACGGGAATTTTCCCGACGCCTTGCGTGGCGTCGCAATGGAACAGAACGCCTTTCGCCTTTGCGATCTTTCCGATCTCCTGGATCGGATTGATCGTACCGATTTCATTGTTGGCCAGCATCACGGAAATCAGGATGGTTTTGTCCGTGATCGCATTCTGCACGTCTTCCGGATTCACCATGCCGTATTTGTCGACCGGCAGGTAGGTGACCGTCGCCAAACCCTTGGCTTCAAGCGACTTAGCCGTGTCCAGTACGGCGCGATGTTCCGTGGACGACGTGATGATATGCGTGCCTTTCTCTTTGTACATTTCCAGCACGCCCTTGATCGCAAGGTTGTCCGATTCCGTGGCTCCACTGGTGAAGATGATTTCCTTCGTGTCGGCTTTGATCAGCTTGGCGATCTGTTTGCGGGCCTGTTCCACCGCTTCTTCCGCCTCCCAGCCGAAGGCGTGGTTTCGGCTGGCGGCATTGCCGAATTTTTCGACAAAATACGGAAGCATGGCGTCCAGAACACGCGGATCCATCGGAGTGGTCGAATGGTTATCGAGGAAAATCGGAAGCTTCATCGGTCGACTCCTTGTGATGACGGTGACTGAATCGTGATCAGCGGCGTACCGCTCATCATGTCTTGCAGGGTCATACTGTTGAGCAATTGGTAAATACTGTCTTGCACCTTGAGCAGCGGCGTGCGGATGTTGCAATGCTCCCGTTGCATGCAGAAGTCACCGTCTTTTTCATGCAAACAGTCAGTGAGTCCCAACGGGCCTTCGATGCTTTCAAGAATCTGGGCGATCGTAATTCGCTCCGCGCTCCGGGCGAGCAGGTATCCGCCCTTGGGGCCGTTATGACTTTCGATCATGCCGTTCTTGGAAAGAGCTTGAAGCACCTTCGCCAAAAGCTCCAACGGGATGTTGTATTCTTCGGCGATCTCCTTTGTATTGACGACACGGCCCGGTGTCACATCGCCGAATTGGACACAGGCGATATGCTGGAGTGCCATCAGTGCGTAGTCGGCTTTTTTTGAGATCTTCAACATATCTATTGCCGATCAATATAATCGGAGACTATAATGATCTCCGATCAAAAAAGTCGGATTAAACATACCATGTAGGTTTTAAGACTGTCAACACCGGACCAAGCATCTTTGTTCAGGACGCCATAGAGCGAGAAAGGACTGAATCAATGGGTGGGACAAATCCCTATATCGAGAAAGCCGAGTACGAACTTCCGAAAACTGCTTACGCGGTCACCTTTATTCAGCCGGACGGCGCAGTCACCAAAGTCTCGGTAGACCCCACAAAAATTCCGTATGGCCAGACAGGGCTTCCCGGCAGCATTCTCGATATCGCCATGGGGAACGGGGTGGATTTGGAACATGTATGTGGAGGGGTTTGCGCTTGCTCGACATGTCACGTCATGGTGAAGCAAGGGCTCGACAGTTGCAATGAAGGAACCGATGACGAATACGATCAGCTTGAAGAAGCCCCGATAACGACGCTGCAATCACGATTGGGTTGCCAATGTGTGCCCGATGGCACCAAAGACATCGTCGTTGAAATCCCAGCCGTGAATAAGAATCTCGTCCGTGAAGGGCATTAACCGGTGTGTCAATCGTCATGCGCCGGTCGTCATTCGTTTCGAGTCTCGCCGTTGAACAAGAATTCCGAATGACCAATGACGGATGACGTGAAACGGTCTTCTAGTCGTACATTTCCGTTTTGACTTCTTTTCGATCGTATCCCGCCTCGACGAAGTAATTCCGGAGGGGGCGCACGAATTGCTTTGTCCCGCAGAGCATGGGTATGAACTTGGGCATACCCTCGACCAGAGGGCGCAGCATGCTGATCGTGAATTCCACGGCCGACTCTTCGGTGGACGCCACGAGTGGAAGGTAACGAAACGAGGAGCGCGTCATGGCAAGTGAGAGAAGTTCATGGTGGTAGAGCAATTCGTTCTCCGCTGGACCGACGGCGATCAAGAGAGCACGGCTGGCCTCACGGGTGGCATACAGGGCTTTCAGCATGCACCGGATTGGAACAAGACCAGTGTGTCGGGCCACAAACAGCACCTCTCGGTCAAGCAGCCGCGGCAGCACGAAGTTGCCATAGGGGCCAGACAATAACAATGGATCCCCGGCCTTGAGTTGGTACAGATAGCCGGACCCCATTCCTCGCGGGACACGGTCGAAGACCAGGGTCAGCTCACCTGACGGCGAAGCCGGGGTTGCCATGGAATAGGCCCGATTGAGGGGTTGTTTGAGGCCGAGCGGTAGTTTCAGCGACACCCATTGGCCGGGCAGGAAAGCGAGTTTCTCAAACTTGGGAAGGATGATGAGTTGGCGGACGTTGGGGGTCAGATCGGTAGCGGAAAGCACCGTAGCCGACCGTGTAGGTTCCATGATGACCTCCCTGCTGCGGTTTTCATATCAGAAGGCCGATCCGGAAGAAAGTGCCCTATCACTGCTGATCCTGTACAACTCTTTTCACAGCATGCTATAGAGATGCCAACAGTCTCGATCAATCACCTGGATTCCGCATGCCGCAAGTCCGCGTCAGATTTGCCCCGAGTCCGACCGGGTTCCTCCATATCGGAGGGGTCCGTACGGCTTTGTTCAATTGGCTGTTCGCCCGACAACAGCACGGGGCGTTCATTCTTCGTATCGAAGACACAGACCAAAGTCGATCAACCGACGAATCGATCCACGCGATTATTGAAGGGATGAAATGGGTCGGACTCGATTGGGACGAAGGACCGTATCGACAGACCGAACGGATGGATATTTATCGCGGCCATGCGTTCAAGTTGCTTGAAATGGGTCACGCCTATTGGTGTGTTTGCAAGGCCGAAGAACTGGAAGCTCGACGCAAAGCCGCCGAGGCCAAAGGGCTCTCGCCGCGCTACGATGGGCGCTGCCGCAACCTTGGGGTCACGAAGCCGACCGAAGAGGCCGCGCTCCGGTTCAAGGCCCCACAGGAAGGGCAGACCGTTGTTGATGATTTGATCAAGGGCACGATCGTGTTCGACAACGCTGTGTTGGATGACCTCATTATTCTCCGGTCCAACGGCTATCCGACCTATAACTTCTCGGTCGTGGTTGATGATGCGCTGATGCAGATCACTCACGTCGTTCGGGGAGATGACCATCTTACGAACACTCCACGCCAGGTGCCGATCTTTCAGGCGCTCGGGTTTCCTGCCCCGCGCTTCGGGCATTTGCCGATGATTCTGGGGGCGGACAAAACTCGCCTCTCGAAGCGACATGGAGCCACGTCGATCATGGCCTACAAAGAAATGGGGTATCTGCCCGAGGCGATGGTCAACTATCTTGTCCGGCTCGGTTGGTCTCACGGCGATCAGGAGATCTTCACTCGGCAGGAATTAGTCGAGAAGTTCTCGTGGGGGCACGTGCAAAAATCGGCAGCCGTCTTCAATCCAGAGAAATTGCTCTGGATGAACGCGGAATACATCAAAGCCAGTCCACCCCACCACGTGGCTCAGGCCCTCGTGCCCTTATTAGAACAAGCGGGGTTGAAACAGGAAGTGGAGGCTGTCTCGGAGGAGTGGGTCGCCCAGCTGGTTGTCTTAGTGAAGGAACGGGCGAAGACGTTGGTCGATATGGTGGATTGGGTGAAGCCTTATTTTGGAGAGTCGGTCGTATTTGAGGAGGAAGCAGCAAAAAAGTTTCTGACGCCGGCCATCGCGCCGGTTCTGAGCAAGCTGATCCTACGGTTCGAAGCCTGCCCGACCTTCTCGAAGTCGGAATGGGAGCACAACTTCAAGCAGTTGGTTGAAGAAGAGGGCATGAAAATGGGTCAGCTCGCCCAGCCGGTCCGTGTCGCGTTGACCGGGAGAACCGCAAGCCCGGGACTCTTTGAGGTGATGGAAGTCTTGGGGCGTGACCGGACCCTCTTCCGTCTCCAAAAAGGGGTCGAGCGCGCCTCCGCAGGATAAAGNNGTGCTCCTGCCAACCCTGTGTCGATCTTGACGGAATTGCGAGTGATATATTACTGTGAACCCCGGTTGGGGGATCGTCTAGCGGTAGGACGTCAGTCTCTGGATCTGACTACCTAGGTTCGATTCCTAGTCCCCCAGCCAACATTTCTCCCTCGTGCAGTTCCGTGATTTGCTCCGTACCGCGCTGGGGGATCGTCTAGCGGTAGGACGCCAGCCTTTGGAGCTGGCTACCTAGGTTCGATTCCTAGTCCCCCAGCCACTTTCCCCGAATCGTCCATCGGCAAGTCTTCATTACTTCAGCGATGCCATATCGATCACGAACCGGAATCGCACGTCGCCTTTGAGAACGCGCTCATAGGCTTCATTCACCTGTTGGATTGGAATCACTTCGACGTCGGATTCGATTCGGTGCGTGGCGCAGAAGTCCAACATGGCCTGGGTTTCTCGGATGCCGCCGATGACGGAGCCCGCGATCCTGCGCCGATTCAGAATGAGCGGGAACGGATGGAGCGGCGTGGGCTGGTCCGGCACTCCCACGAGGATCATCGTGCCGTCGGTTTTGAGGAGATTGAGATAGGCGTTGTAATCGTGCGGAGCAGACACTGTGTCGAGAATGTAGTCGAACCCCCGCTGATGCTGTGCAAAAGTCTCCGGATCCGAGGTGACAACAAACGCCGCCGCTCCTAGCCGTTCCGCCTCCTTGCGCTTTCCTTCAGATGTGCTCAGTACGGTCACTTCGGTGCCGAGGGCCTTGGCGATCTTCACCGCCATGTGGCCCAGCCCGCCGAGTCCTACCACGGCCAGCTTGTGATACTTTCCCACACCCCAGTGGCGAAGAGGAGAGTATGTAGTGATGCCTGCGCAGAGGAGCGGCGCCGCGCCGGCTGACGAGAGAGCGTCGGGAATCCGCAGAGCATAACTTTCATCCACCACGATCTGAGTCGAATACCCCCCCTGGGTGATTCGCCCTTCTTTATCGCGGCCACTATAGGTCAACAGCATTCCCGCTTCGCAATACTGCTCCAATCCCTCCCGGCACGAACCGCAGGTACGGCAGGAATCGACAAAGCAGCCGACTCCCGCCCGGTCGCCCACTTTGAATTTTCGGACCGCGGCCCCGATGCGAGCCACGGACCCAACAATTTCATGGCCCGGCACCATGGGGAAGAGCGATACGCCCCATTCGTCGCGGGCTTGATGGATATCGGAATGGCAGATTCCGCAGTGACTGATCGTGATGAGGACGTCGCGGTCGCCGACCTCCCGCCGTTCAAATGAGAAGGGTTGCAAGGGAGCTTTGGCTGTCAATGCCGCGTAGCCGTTGGTAGAGAGCATGGGGAACCTCCCAGGCGAGTCTTGAATGTCGCGAAACCATAGCAAGTTTTCTAGGACTTGCCAACCCGGAAAAAGGAGGCAGTGGAAGGGCTGACGGGCTAAAGGGGAGGTTCTGATTCGTACTGGTCCGACTCGAGCGGAAGCTGTGTTCCTGGGATTCGGTACTGTTCTCCAGCCCAGGTTCCCAAGTCAGTTAATTGGCATCGTTCGGAGCAGAAGGGACGCCATGGATTGTTTCCCCACGTTGTCGGTCGGTGGCACAGCGGACATCTCATGCCGACAGTGTAGCATTGATGGGGGAGCGGAAGAACAGTTGCTATGCCGCAGCAGGGGATCCATAGTTGGACGCGGGGCGCGGCGCGGCAATGTGAAGAAGGCGTCCGAGCCGGCTGCGGTCTAACTCGGTAAGGTTCAGGAACTCCACACCGAATTCGCCATGGCTTGCCCAGCGAACTTGGGCGGAGTGAATTGTAATCGGCGAGCCCAAGTCGGTGGCCCGAATCAAGAGCTTGACTCCTGTGCCGGGCTCGACCCCAACCATGCTGGTGACGGCACAGCCTCCGGCGGAAATGTCAAACATAGTGCCTTCGCGGAGCTCGGTATTCCCGATTGTCGAAAAGAATACTTGAAGTTCAACAGGGATTCTTGGGTATTCCCGGCATTCGATCATCCTGTCCTCCTGCGGTGAATCAGATGCTCACAGCCTAGCAGAGGATGGCCGAATGTAAAGACAAGATGTGTTTCGCATCGATGGATGACGAGGGTGGAGCGAACGATCTATGAAGAACGCGGTTGCTGCGTTTTTTCGATCTTGGCCCAGGCGTCCTTGAGAGACACCGTGCGATTAAAAATCGGGGCTTGAGCAGAGGAATCTGGATCGACGCAAAAGTACCCCTGCCGTTCGAATTGGAAGCGTGCTCCCGTCGGGGCCGTGCGGAGGCTTGGCTCGACCAAGCAGCCGGTGAGGCGCTCGAGCGATTGGGGGTTGAGATACAGAGTCCAATCGTGATCAGCCGGGATTTTTGACGGATCGGCCATCAGGAGCGGATTGTAGAGGCGGACCTCGGCCGGAACCGCGTGAGCCGCGGAAACCCAGTGAATGGTGGCCTTTACTTTACGTTGCTCTTGCGACGACCCGCTCTTGGTTTCCTGATCATAGGTGCAATGCAGTTCCGTGATCGCGCCGGTCTGCGGGTCCTTCGTCACGCCCACGCATTTGATAATGTAGGCATACCGCAGCCTGACTTCTCGGCCCGGGGCGAGACGGAAAAACTGCTTAGGAGGGTCTTCACGAAAATCTTCCTGCTCAATGTAGAGAGTCTTCGAAAAGGGGACCTTCCTGGTCCCTGCGGACGGATCTTCTGGATTGTTCACGGCATCCAGCTCCTCCACCAGATCCTCCGGATAATTGTCGATGATGACTTTGATCGGCTTGAGGACCGCCATCACACGGGGAGACCGCCTATTGAGGTTCTCGCGGATGAAGTGCTCGAGCAGCTGCATTTCGACCACGGCGTCTCGCTTCGCCACGCCGATGTGTTCGCAGAAAGCGCGGATCGCTTCCGGTGTCACTCCACGACGGCGAAGCCCTTTGAGGGTCGGCAAGCGCGGATCGTCCCAGCCGGCAACCAATTGTTTCCCGACCAACTCGAGCAGCTTGCGTTTGCTCATCACGGCGAAGGTGAGGTTGAGGCGGGCGAACTCGATCTGTTGGGGTCGATGAGGTGCTTCTGATTCAGCGACCACCCAATCGTACAAGGGGCGGTGATCTTCGAATTCCAAGGTGCAAATGGAATGGGTGATTCCCTCAATGGCATCGGAGAGCGGGTGGGCGAAATCATACGAGGGATAGATGCACCATGAGGCCCCTGTTCTATAGTGGGCCGCATGCCGGATTCGGTAGAGCACGGGATCGCGGAGATTGATGTTGGGCGATGCCATGTCGATTTTGGCCCGCAGGACATGAACGCCGTCGGGAAAGGCTCCTGCCCGCATGCGCTCGAACAGCGTGAGGTTTTCCTCAACGGAGCGAGCCCGGAACGGGCTGTTCCGTCCTGGTTCAGTGAGAGTGCCGCGATGNNCGAGGCATAGAACATGTTCCCGTGCCAATCGAATCCCAACCACCGGATATCTTCTTGAATGGCCTGGACATATTCTGGATCTTCAGTGGTCGGGTTCGTGTCATCGAACCGCAGGTGACAGATTCCGTCAGGATTTTCTTGGGCGATTCCAAAGTTGAGGCAGATCGACTTGGCGTGGCCGATATGGAGATATCCGTTCGGTTCAGGGGGAAATCTGGTGACGACCCTGCCCCCGTGTTTGCCGGCGGCGCGATCCGCCGCCACGATGTCGCGAATGAAATCCGAAGGGGCTCTCGGTGTCGGCGTCGTCATGAAGTTCTATCTTATGGCTGGATCGTCAGTCTGATGTCTAGGCCCACGTTCCGTGGCAGTTCTACCACAGACAGGTTGACGGGGGAAATGGGAATGGGTTGGGCGGCGCCTAAACCGTTTGAGGGCTTGTCATTTGCATTACGTCGAAGTCCTTCTGAGCGATCAGATATCCCTCCATCGTCAGGCGGAACTCGTCGCAACCGGGAGCGGGAAATATCAGCAAGGGAATATTGATCCCGATGTGCAAATGGGACGATGCGAATATGATAGAAAGCATGCGGTCTGATCGTCGCAGAGGCAGCTGGAGTCATTGCAGGGAGTGGTGACAAGGCGGCAGCTTACGGTCGTGCCGGAAATGGTCGTGTGAGGTCGGAGCCGAGTACAACCATCCCGCCGCGAGTTTCCACAATTTCACCGAACAGGGTCATATTCGATCCGATACGGCAATAGTTGGGCGTAATTTCGACCGGCACCCCTTGATGTGAGTAGAAGTGGCCCGACAGGATGTGCACTCGGGTTTCCGAGACCACCCGGGTCTCCAGCACCGGCGGACCGGACTTTCGGTCCAGCAGGCGAACCCAAGGGGGATCAGCCTGCATGCCGGATTGGGATCGGTGGGTCTCGGCGGCGAATTGGCCGGACCGATTCAAGACGAACTCATTTCTGCGAAGATGCGCGACGTGCATTCCGTTCTCGCTGTACAAATCCATCGTGACCAGAAGCAGTCCTTCCGCCGGTCTTAATTCGAGGACAAGCTGTTCCTTCCCACGAATCTTGACCACGCCGTTGGTATCACGGAACAAATTCGATCCGATGAGCAGATCAAGACCAAGTTTCTTGGACTGTGCCGCGCCTGCATCTGAATGGGTGAGGAGAGGGGTTCGACGAGACTCAACCGGTTCATCCATAGAGAAATCCTGAGGGGTGATCTTGGGATCTGTGCAATAGGACCGATGTGACGCCGGGTTGCCTCATCAAGCTGGCAGTCTGGGCTTGCACCCGCTGATCCGCCAAGGGCGCGGCCTCATAAAAAATATTGACCGAACGTGAAGGGCCATACCTATCGCTAGGGTGTCATCGGGCTTTCGTTCCCTCGGTGGTCGGTAGCCGTCACGCATATCAGCGCTGTCTGTTCGCTTCTCGTCCGAATCGGTATGGTGATTGTCTCGGAAATCTGTCCTCCCCCGGTCGGCATGGTTGCGGGTATGTCTTTAGCCAGAGTGCGTCCGCTGCCGAGATCATAGTAGATAGTCGTCTTGGCCAAATCGGTGAGGGGCATTCCATCGATGCTCACGGACGGCTCCGTGTAGGACACCGACACCGTCGCATTTTCCGCGCTGACCTTTGCTTGGACGGAGTCGGGGCATCGGAAGACAGTCGGGGATTGTCCTCGGTGCCCGGCACATCCCCAGGCGATGATCGTGGCGGATAGAATAAGAAGCCCAGGCAGAAATCGACCGCTTAGGTGGTGGCGCCAGGCTTTCGGAGTGGACACAGGAGGGGAACCAGGGGTGACACTCATGACAGGCTCTTCTTCCCTATGAACGGTTACTGACTCACTATACCTACGTAATCATGCTCCTGCCGCATATTTATAGGCTGGTTGAGGAATAGTCGCAAGCTCCTTAATTGCCTGAGGGGATGGTCGTATTCAGACATGGGGCGGGGGATTCGTTGCAAACCGAAAAGCGCTTATGCTACGGTCCATGTCACATGTCGGTCGAGGTCGGTCCCATCGTCTAGCCTGGCCTAGGACGGAGCCCTCTCAAGGCTCAGACACGGGTTCGAATCCCGTTGGGACCACCA
>DKBD01000208.1 GCA_002451055.1 Nitrospira sp. UBA6909
GAACGGGGGGCGTGTCCGCACCCTGCGACAGAAGCAATATGCGTCCCTCCTGCCGACCCGTCTGTTGCTGAGCTACGACCATGCTCGGCCACTTCGCGCATGACTCAACGGCCCGATGGCCGAACGCATGTTCCAATGGGGGTCGCCCATTTAGAAGGCTTCTGTCAAGCGGGCACACGTCTCCTCTGGTTCTGGGTATTCTCATCTACTCCAACAACGTCCCCTCACGATCGCCAGCGACTCCTGTGCACTGCATCCGAGTTTTCCCTGGTTGCGGTGTCGACTACGTCTCCTGAGTCGCACCAGTCACCCATCAGGATCACGGCGAAGCGCCGGAGGCACTCCTACCCCTGGCCAATGATTGGCCCCAGAAAACCGTTGGTACCCACGCCTGTCCATATGAGGCGATCTCAGATCTCGTGGTTGCCATGTGGCTCCAACCTCTTCGTGGTTCAGGCCTGAGGCAGCGCAGGACTCCTCACGGACTCTCTGAGGAGCAAGAGAGGGCAGGCGGCTGGCCAATCAAGTCTCGTGGTTCTCCCAACCCCAATGCAAGCTCAGCCACCTACCCAATTCTTAGACCGGCTGTGTCGCAAACGCCTTCGTCATATCGAAGGGGACCTGATCGCGCAACACGTAATAGCAGGCTCGGGCTAACTTATGCGCCACCGCCTTGATGGCCACGACCCCATGCGTCTTCGATTTCTTGCGCTGATAAAAGCGCTGGATGCCCGGATAGTACCGCACCGCGAAATTGGCCGCTTCGATAAACGCCCAGGCTACATACTTGTTGCCATTCTTGGTATTGCCCTGGCCTTTGCGTTTGCCATTGCTGAGTTTGGTGCTGTTCACGCAGCGACAATAGGAGGCCCAGTGGCCGACGCTGGGAAACCGACGCATGTCCCCGGCTTCGAGCATGATGGTTAACGCCAACGTCTGGCCAATCCCAGCCACGGTGAGTACCTGTTGAAAGGCCGGGCGCAGGGAGACGCGGGCCTTGATCTCCTGCTCGATGGCCGCAATCTGTTCGGCCACACAGCGCATCACCGTCAGGGTACTCGTGACCGCCAAGGCGAGGTCCAGAGTGGGGAGCAGGTCGTGCACCGTCTCGGGGGTCAGGGTCTTGATGCGATTGCCGGTGAGGGAGGTGCCGGTGTTGCGGGTCACCAGATTCTGAATGCTCAGGAGATTACTGGTCTTCTGTCTGACGCATTGACTGCGCGTCCGCAGCAAGTCACGGATCGCGCGTTCGGCCTTCGGATAGATATAGCCCGTGGGCAGAATACCTAAGCGAAGGAGTTGGGCTCACCACCGGGCATCGCTGCGATCATTGGTGTGCTTCAGGCCGGCGTATTGTTGAATCGCGGCGGTGTTGACCAAGTGCACGGCGTAGCCGGCGTCCATAAGCCCATCTACCAGCCAATACCAATTATAGGTGGATTCCACAACGAGGCCGTGAATGCGAGAGTGAAATGGACCGAGTTGAATAAGAATGTTCGAAAGGTCATTCGGTGTGCGCGTTTCGTACACCACCCGCTCCTGCTCATCGATCAGTACGATCAGGCTGTTGTTGGCATGGGGGTCAATCCCGCCGTACAATTTCATCATGGCTCCTCCTTGGGTTGGAAAGGTGAAGAGACGCTTGACCCGTCTCCCAACTGTACTGCCCAGGCGAGGAGCCTTCTAGATGATTATCAAGTCTTGCAACCCACCATTTGCAATCATCTCTAGCTGATGGCTGCCAGTCGGTCCAAACGAGCTTCGCTCGGTGTCTTGGGTAATGAGGGAGATAAAGAAGCATTGAGTAAGAAGCAGGCGCATGTTGTGGTCTGCACATGCCGCTAGTGTTCTGCAAAATGCTTCGATAGATAGTGCCTGATTTGTGTAGGCTCCGCTCGTATCCAGGGGATGGGGTCTCCCGTATAAGCACCTTGGCCGGGCTGAGGACTCCAATGGTATCGCCGCGCTGCTGCCGCAGGACTGTCGCACGCATGGGGCGTTCGATTTCGGCGGCCGAATCGGAATGGCAGGCACGGAGGACTCGTCGACGGAATCCCTTTTTCTCACTGTATCTCTCTGGTTAGTTCTTGCTATTGTCTCTGCGCTTCTGGCGTCTTTCCTTAGAAACGTGAGCGAGGCGCCGAGGGCGATGAATTTTCTGGCGGTGTCCGGCGCGGTGGTGCTGATTTTTCTAGTGGGCGCCGAGCTGACTCCTTACCGGCGTGGAAGTAAAAACCACCGAAAACAAACTTGCTGTGAATCTTCCAAGTAGCCTCCTCGTGCGGGTCATCACGATTGACCATCCATTCCCTTGTCTGCAGTGTTGACATGCCGTTTGAGATTCAGTAGCCTGCGTTCATCATCAAGACAGTGTACCTAAGTGCGTATGGAGGGGTAAGTATGGTGGATCAGCAGGGGGGCGTGTGTCGGCTTGTTGTGTGCTTCGACGGAACGTGGAACAACGTCGAGAGCCGGACCAATGTCTCTCGTCTGTTCGAATCCATTCACGATAGTGGTCCTGACGGCAGCCAATTGAAATTCTATGACGAGGGAGTGGGCCGTGCCGTGGAGGCCACGACTCCTTGGACTCGGAGTACAGACGCGCTGGTGGGTGGGATTTTTGGTGACGGGATTGTTGTGAATATCCTGCAAGCCTACTGCTGGTTGATCGAACATTATGCCGAAAACGCATTGCCCGAGATCTTTATTTTTGGGTTCAGCCGCGGGGCCTTCACCGCTCGGCTTTTGGCTGGCCTGTTGGGTGCCTCGGGGCTTTTGAGGAAAGAATGTGTGACGGCGTGCGGTTCGATCGGCGTGAAGAACAGGCTGGTCCAGGCAGCGTGGGCCCGCTACAAGCCCGGCCGATCGGCATGGCGTTCACTGGGAAACCGTGACCCGGCGAAACTCACGCAGAGCGCCGAGCGAGAGTGGGACCATTACGCATGTCCTATCGCGGTGAAATTCCTCGGTGTATGGGACACAGTCGGACGTTATGGGGTGCCGAAATTCGGGTGGGGTGGAGGGCTGTTCAAGCCGATTAGGTTTAAAGACTGCTCTCTCGGCCGGCATATCCTCAATGCACGCCATGCGATGGCTATTGATGAGCATCGTGCCGATTTCAACGTGCGGTTATGGGATGGGGTGAGCGAGTCGTGGTCGAGCGAGCGGTTGGTTGGCTTACCCAAGCTGACGGTTGTGCAGCGCTGGTTTGCAGGGGCCCATGCGCAAATCGGCGGCGGTTATCAGAACGACCAGCTTTGCCATCATCCCTTGCGATGGATGGCCGACGAAGCACACCAGGCTGGCCTGCATCTTATGCGTGTCGGTTCTCCTGATACTCCAACGTACCGATGGGCGCCATTGCTGCGTGATCACTTGGCACCAGTGATTGATTCTCATCGCGCGTTTGCTTTGGGGCTCTATCGCTGGATCTCCGATCCGATCATTCGGCAAGTACGGCTTGGGACCGTTTGTGACGATCGGTTTACGATGCGCATCGATCTTGATCCCAGCGTCATGGACAAAGTGCTTGGGGATGCCACATATCGTCCAATCAATCTCTACCATCAGGGGCGGCTGGATGTGCATTCCTTGTCCGATCTCACCTGAGTAAGAGGACCTATGAGTGTACTATTCCTTGATATTGCTTTATCTCTCATTGTGGTCTTTGTAATGCTGTCGATCTTTTGTTCGAGCCTTCTCGAATGGTATGCACAGCGTGTAGGTGCACGCGCCAAGTTTCTGCGCAAAGGGATGTTGCATATGCTGGGAGACGATGGACTGTATCGCCAAGTTGTGAACCACCCACTGATTGAAGCATTGGGAAAAGGTAGCTCGCATGGTCCGGGGCCTTCCTACATTCCCTCGACGACGTTCGCCGATGCGTTGCTCGACAGTGTAGTGGACCGGGCGACTTCCGTTGCAACAGGGGATCCGACGTTGAACATCGCGTCGGTCAACGTCGACGCCTTCCGCGTACATCTCACGGTGCTTCATGAGGCGAAATTCTCAGTTGCCTCTGCGCTGGCTCCGATTGCTCGCCGGGCGACCGACATGGAGAAGGTTCGTGCCGAGGTTGCGAATTGGTATGAAGCTCAAACCGACCGCGTAACAGGGTGGTACAAACAGTATGCGAGGACACGCCTGTTGGTCATTGGCCTACTGGTTGCCATCGGATTCAACGTTGATATGGTCGCCATTGTGCAGCAGATTGCAGAAGAGCCGGGGCTGCGTAGTGTGCTGACTGGCTATGCAGCGGATGACAAATTCATGCAGATTGCCAGGGTGGCTGCTGAGGACGCTACGACGCTGGAAGCTGACCCAAAGGCGGTGGAGGCCGTACGGCTTTACTGGAAGAAGACGCACAGTCTTCCTTTCGGTTGGGATAGGGAAGCGGCTGAACGATTGGTCGATGCCGGGATATGGGGAAAAGTGCTCGTAGGACTGGGATGGCTGTTAACTGCGCTCGGGGTAAGCCTGGGGGCTCCGTTTTGGTTTGACCTGCTGAATAAAGTCGCGAGTTTGCGCGCCGCCGGTCCAAAGCCACCAGTGGCTGAGGTGAAGAAATCCTAGCCCACATTATTCATGTGGGCATAATTAGAGTCGCGTCTTGCAATCCAACATTTTGAGTTGCCTAGAGTTGATCGTGACCAGTCGGTTTCGAAGCAATCCGCTTGCTTTCTTGCCTCTCGAATGAGATGGGACAACGGTTGAGTGAGGGTACGGCGCCTGATGTGTTCTGTGCATGCCGGGAGGAGAGGTGCGATCCGAGGGTGTGCCCGACACGGTATAAATGATCTGGGGCGCGCTGTCTCGGCATGGTTCGTGTAAATTTCCTGCCAGGTATGGTAGGGTACCTTCCTCTAGGGAGGGCATATTATGGCATTTCGACGGCCGGAACTCCAAAAAGACAATCCGATCGCTCCTCAACCGTACGTTGGTCCGCGCAGACGCCAGTCGAAGGCTTGTGCGATGGCAGTGGAGAAGCCCATCCGCGATGAGCAGATCAAAGAACGGCTGCAGATTTTGGCGAAGGCGGCATCCCGTTTTGTGAAGAGCTTGCCGAAAACACGAAAGACAGATGAGGGCCTAAATGTGCTGCAGGACGCCATCATACAAGCCGAGCGGGCCCTCTCAGTCAAAGGGCGTTCATTGACCTCTCGTACCGATCTCTGAAGAATTCCTCCCTGCGGGCGGCAGGTCAAGGGAGGGGCTAGAGCCTCTCACCACCGTGAACATGACGGAGGAACGGGGGGCGTGTCCGCACCCTACGACAGAAGCAATATGCGTCCCTCCTGCCGACCCGTCTGTTGCCGAGCTACGACCATGCTCGGCCACTTTGCGCATGACTCAACGGTCCGATGGCCGAAGGAGAGATTGAGAAGGGCGGTTCTGTCTGGCCAAGTTGGCGCAGTC